>JAUREI010000124.1 GCA_030827515.1 Prosthecobacter sp.
ATGTCTGTTTCGTTCCACCGGTGGCCGAGCACTTTCCGGAGGCCGTGATGCTCACGGAGGCGGAAATCGTCATCGCCGTGCCGAAGGGCAATCCCAAGGCCATCCACACCCTCGCCGACCTTGCTCGCCCCGGCCTGCGTGTCGGCCTCTGCAATGCCGAACAGTCCACCCTCGGCTTCATGACCATGGGCATCCTCAGTTCGATGAATCTGTGGGAAAGCGTCAGCAAAAACGCCTCCAGCCAGGTGCCGACTGGCGATTTCCTGGTCAACCAGTTGCGTGCTGGCTCCCTCGACGCCGCTGTCGTTTACCTGATCAACATCCGCCAGCAGATGGAGCATTTTGAGGCCATTCCGCTGCCTGCCGACAAGGCCAAGGCCATTCAGCCCTTCGCGGTTCGCAAGGATTCCGCCAACCGGGAACTGGGCCGTCGCCTGCTCGATCATCTGAGGGCCCATCCCGAGAGCTTTGAGAAAGCGGGATTCGTCTGGACCGGCGACAAACCACCGGTGAAGAGCGCCGATATTGAACTTCCGCCCTGGCTGAAGCCCTGATCACTCGACGGCCGACAGCTGATCCGGTCGTTCGACCTGAATCTGCAGGCGCTCGCGATACTTGGCGATTTCCCCCTGCACGCGCACCCGTTTTCCGGTGAGAGCGTCGAGCGGCCAGTCCGGATGTTTTTCGAGGTCTGCTCTCCGGATGAAGACACTGAAGACACCCCCCTCAAATTCCAGCAATCGGTGCCCGCTGGTGCCAAGGGTGGCGACCCGCCGCAGGGTGCCGGTCACGGTCGCCTTCTGTCCATAGCGCGATTCGAGAGAGCCTTCATCGGACGCATCGATGGCTTCGGTGAGGTTCGGGGAAGGGGGTGTCGCGGTGACCGTCCCAGTGGCAGCACTGGGTTCCAGGCCGAGCACCTCGGCCAGTCGACGGCGACTGCGTTCGGCCAGTTGGACCGTGGGCACCGTCTGCTCGCCGCCGGTGCGCAAGGCAAACGTGACCTCACCCGGTACCACCTGTCGCACGCGCCCTTCGAACAGACTGCCATCCCGACGAACCCAGGTCTCCCAAGCGGGTTCAGCCAATGCACTGCCGGCCAGGACGAAGATCAGCACCCTAGGGAACTTCATAAGAAATAGTCTATTTTCTTGGGTGATTTTCGCAATGAAAAGATGCGACCTTTTTCAAAGGATGTCCGGGCACACTCGTTCCTTTGGCACCCCCATGAAATCCCGCCTCATTCTTGTCTTCTTCTGTGCACCCCTTGCTGTTTCGGCGGCGGACTTCCAAAAGGATGTCCAGCCGATCCTGGAGAAGCATTGCTACGAGTGCCACAGCGAGAAGACCGGCAAGAAGAAGGCGGGTTACGTTTTCGACGATCTGGAGACCCTGAAACTCGACATCAACCCCAAGGGCGCCATCGTTCCGGGCAAACCGGCAGAGAGCCATGTTTTTGTCGTGGTTTCCGATCCCAATCACGAGGCGCACATGCCCCCCAAGGGCAACCTTTCCGACCGGGAAATCGACAAACTGCGCAGCTGGATCAACGAAGGCGCACCTCTTCCGGGAGACGCTCCGGTCACCGCCGCGGCCCCGGCCAAGCCGGAGATACTCACTTGGACGAACTTCGAGGGCAAGACGATCCAGGCGGGCTTCGTCCGACTCGACGGTGAGCATGTCGTGCTCAAGATGGCCAACGGCCAGGAGATCCCATACCCGCTCGCCAAACTCGACAAGGCCAGCCAGGACCAGGCCGCCGCTGCGGCCACACCCTAAGGAAGGCATCGCCAGGCACGGACTCCGGCTTGCAAGCCGGGGCTTCCCGCCTATGAAGCCGGGCTTCTCATGCATCATTTCCATTACACCAACGGCCAGCTCTGTGTCGAAGACGTGCCCCTTCAGTCGCTCGCCGACCAATACGGCACACCGTTGTACGTCTACTCCAAGGCCACCATCACCAGCCACTACACGCGTCTGGATGCGGCCCTGTCCGGTCTCGACCATCTGATCTGCTACGCGGTCAAGGCCAACTCCAACCTTGCCGTTCTCGCCACCATCGCCCGCCTGGGCGGTGGCTTTGACATCGTTTCCGGTGGCGAACTGTTCCGCGTCATTCAGGCCGGGGGCGATCCTGGCAAGTGCACCTTTGCAGGTGTCGGCAAGACCCGCGAGGAAATCGCCTATGCCCTCGAGCAGGGCATCTACTGCATCAACGCCGAGTCGGAGGCGGAACTGCGCCACATCAACCGCATTGCCGGTGAACTGGGTCGCAAGGCGCCGGTCGCCATGCGCGTCAACCCGAACGTCGACGCCAAAACCCACGCCAAGATCACCACTGGCAAGAGTGAGAACAAGTTCGGGGTCGACTTCGAGAACATCGCCGATGTCTACGCCCGCGCGGCTAAAGAGTGCCCGCACCTTGAATTGCGCGGCCTGCAGATGCACATCGGTTCCCAGCTGACCAGCGTGGAGCCCTTTGTCGAGGCGGTCCGCAAGGTCGTCCCCCTGGTGCGGGAAATTCAGGCGCGCCACGGCATCCAGTTCTTCAGCATCGGTGGAGGCATTGGCATCAATTATCGACAGAGCCTCGATTCCGGCCCGGAAAGCTGGTGGCAGGAAAACGAGATGGTGCACCCGCTCACCGTCCAGGCCTATGCCGACGCCATCGTGCCTCTGCTCCAGCCCCTCGGTCTGCGCATCCTCTGCGAACCCGGGCGCTTCATGGTCGGAAACGCCGGCACGCTGCTGACCCGCGTGCTCTACGAAAAGCGAGGCGCCGCCAAGATCTTCAAGATTGTCGATGCCGGCATGAACGACCTGATCCGCCCAACCCTCTACGAGGGCTGGCACCAGATTGTCCCGCTCAAGCAGCCGGCCTCCACCGCCACCGAGGTCGTCGATGTCGTCGGTCCAATCTGTGAAACCGGCGATTTCCTGGCACAAAATCGAGAGTTGCCGCCCGTGCAGGAAGGCGAGGTCCTCGCCGTGCTCAGTGCCGGCGCCTACGGCTTCACCATGGCCTCAAACTACAACACTCGCCCCATGCCCGCCGAAATCCTTGTCGACGGCGCCAAGGCGACGGTGGTGCGCGAGCGCCAGAGCCTGGCCGACCTGCTCAAGGGTGAGCACGTGGCCTGAGCGTAGGACCGACTCAACCGGACTTGGCTACTAGTCCGACCTTCCCTCTGCGAAGCAGGGACAGCATGGACTGATTCCGGCATCGTGTCTGGCTGGGGGAAGGCTCGGTCAGTCCCGTGAGGGCACCTGCATTCTCCCCCGGCCGGCCGCACCGACCGGGGTTTCGCGGCGATCACTCGCCGAGCAATTCCTTGATCTTCGGCTCGATGGCCTCCGCCCACATGTCGTAGCCCTTCTCCGAGAGGTGCAGCAGGTCGGGCATGATCTCCTTGGTCAGGGTGCCGTCGGGCTGCAGGAAGGTTTTGCCGATGTCGAGGTGGTGCACGGTCTTGCCGTCGGCCAACTTGGCGATGATGGCGTTGGTTGACTCGTTCTGCTGGCGCATCGGGTCGGCCGGGGTTTCACCGCGCGGGAAGATGCTGAGTAGGAGGATCTTGGCCTGCGGTGCCTTCTTCTTGAGCGTGCGCAGAATGAGTTCGACGCCGTCTGCAGTCTGTTCGGCGCTGCAGCTGTAAACCTGGTTGTTGATCTCGGGCATCGGACGGTTCTGGTGGCCGGTGTTGTTGGTGCCGATCATGAGCACGATCAGCTTCGGCGTCAGGCCGTCAAAGTTGCCGTTCGCAAGGCGCCAGAGCACGTGCTCGGTGCGGTCGCCACCGATGCCGAAGTTGGCGGCGGCGCGCTCGGCATAAAACTTCTCCCAAGTGGCCTTGCCCTTGCCCTCCCAGCCCTGGGTGATGCTGTCGCCGAGAAAGACGAGCCTGGCCTCACCCTTCTTGGAGATCTCGTTGAAGCTTTCGTGGCGCTTCATCTTCGTCTCGTTCGGTTCGGCCACCGGAGTGGTCGCGACGTGGTTGGGAATGGCGCGTTCCTGGGGGGCGCAGGCGGTGAGGAAGAGGGCAAGCAGGGCAGGGGCGTGGAGCTTCATGGTGGTTCGATCACTCAATCACAGGGCGCGGGTTCAGGAAAAGGCTTTTTTGGCTTCTGCGCAGGCGAGACTCTCCTGCGGGTGCCGATTGTGGGCGGGTTTCATGGCCGGTGCTTTGGCCAAATGGGCCGACACCCAGGACCGTCAACGACCGACCATGCGTTTGACCGCAGACTTCTGGGCACACGACACCTCGTGCTACCTGCGCGAGGAGGAGACGGCTCTGACAGCGGCGTGATTCGCCGCCTCAGCGGGCGACATAATCAACCACGCAGACCTTATCGAGCAGCGGCTTGAGCTTGCTGACGAACTCGCCATGGGCCGGGTGGGGCAGGTAAACTTCCAAACCGGCCTTGTCGGCGAAGGTGACAAGGAAGCAGTGGGTGAAGCCGTCATTGAGTCCTTCCGGGCTGACATTGGTGCCCCATTCGAAACCCTTGACCGTCTCGACCTTCCTGGCCAGGGCGACAAAGTCCTGTTCGATGGCCTGGACCTGCTCAGTGCTGGCGCTGTCCTTGAACTTGAAGAAGACGACGTGGCGATAAGGGGCTTCGGCTGCGGCAGTCACGGCAAGCATAAGAAGAGTGAGGAGGCTGAAAAGGTGTTTCATGGCGGATGAAGGCATAGGATGAACCGCAACGGCCGCCGGTCAAGGCGCGGGCAAGGGCTTGCCTGCGGGGATCGAAAAGCGTAAAGTCAGATAATGTCTCCAACCCCCAGGAGCCGTAGTCGACTGTGGCGACTCGGCCTACTGTTGCTCTGCCTAGGTGCCGGGTTGTGGGTGCATTTCGACGCCGGCGAACGCTTCCCGATGAAAGAGACGCCAGAGGCCCGCGGCTTGACGAATGACGCCGACTCCCCGCGGATCTGGGCACGCGCCGCTCTCGCCGCCCTTGAAGAGGGACGACCTCTGGTGTTGCACGAGGACGGACACGAACGGCAGTGGGTGGTGGTTCCAGACCAACTCTATCATGCGGGGCGCCGATCTGCCGACCGCATGGAACGCCTGTCGGGCGGAGGCTTGTCGTCGCTCCTCGCCGCTGCGTCCCACCTCGATGCATCCGGCGCCTGGCCCGGTTTGCTGCTGCGGCCGGCATCCGTGAAAAACCGGGAATCCGGCGCGGGTCAGCCGGTCGTCCTCACCGAGCGCTGGCTTCTGCAGGTGGTGGAACCGGCTGGGGCACGCAAGGCGCTGGAAGACGCGGGGTTCAGTCTGGTTGATGAGCCAGCCTATGCCCCTGATCGGTGGATCGTCGCCTCCCGCGAAGGGGGTGCCGTTGGCGGACTGAAAGCGGCCGCAGCCCTGCAGGGACACCCGGCGATTGCCGACCTAACCCCGCTGCTGCGTCGTCAGCGCCAGAAATCGGCCGCTCCCAATGATCCCTATTACCCCCTCCAGTGGCACCTGCAGTCGAGCGGCAACAACGCCGGCAAGCCCGGCACCGATCTGCGTGTCCTGCCTGTCTGGGAGCAGGGGATCCGGGGGCAGGGTGTGCGCATTGCCATTGTCGATGATGGCCTCGACCTGACGCATCCCGACCTGCTCACCAACCTCGATACCGTCAACGACTACGACTGGAACGATGCTCCCCCCGATGACAATCCGACGCCGGATCCCTTCAACGAGGATTTTCACGGCACCGCCGTGGCGGGACTGGCGGCAGCGCGTGGTGACAATGCCATCGGTGTCTCCGGAGTCGCCCCACAAGCAACACTGGTGGGTTTCCGTCTGATCGCTGATTTCATCTCCGACGCTGACGAGGCTGAAGCGGCACTGAGAGGCAACGACCTCATTCAGATCAAGAACCACAGTTGGGGAGCGCCCCCAACAATTCTCGATCCCGATTATTTTGCCGAACTCGGCTGGAGCGGTCCGCTTCTGCGTGCCGCACGGAGAGCGGCCGCGGTCGAAGGTCGCGGCGGTCTGGGCACCATTTTCGTGTGGTCGGCCGGCAACGACAGGGACTACGGGGACCAGGGCAACAAGGACAGTTATCCCAACTCGATCTATGGCATCCCCGTCGGGGTGCTCACCACCTCAGGGGCGCTGGCGGGTTACAGTGAGGGAGGCAGTCATCTTGTCGTCTGCGCACCGGGTAGCAGCGGTGTGGTCACCACGGATCTCTATGGCAACGCTGGCTACAACAATGGCATCACCCCGGGGGAACTCAGCGGTGAACTAGCGGCCCGAGACTACACCCGCACCTTCGGAGGCACCTCGGCGGCCGCCCCCATGGTCAGCGGCGTCATTGCCCTCATGCTGGAAGCCAATCCCAACCTCGGATGGCGAGATGTGAAGGAAATCCTGCTGCGCTCCTCCGTGCAACTGGCGCCAACCAGCCCCGGTTGGATCAGTCGGTCCGGTGGCGAACCCGACCAGCCGTTGATCCGCCACCACGAATCCTACGGTGCCGGAGCCGTCGATGCGGCTGCGGCTGTTGAGTTGGCCGGCACCTGGCAAAATCTTGGGCCCATGGTCGAGCATGCAAAAAGCCAATCCCCGGTCATCGCCATCCCCGACAATTCCAGTCCGGGCATCAGCTTGGATTTCAACTTCTCCGACGTCCCCAACCTGCGGGTGGAGCATGTCACGGTGCGTTTGCATGCCGCTCACGCCTATCGCGGGGATCTGCAGATCCAGCTGACGTCACCTTCCGGAACGATCAGCACCCTGGCCAGCCGAACCGGTTCGGACGACGGTCAGGATTATGACGACTGGACCTTCTCGAGCGTGCGTCACTGGGGCGAGTCAGCAAAGGGTGTCTGGACGTTGAATTGCCGGGATCTCGCCCGTGGTGACACCGGCGTCCTACTCTCGGCCACGGTCACACTGTTTGGGTCGGAGATTGAGCCGGTCGTGTTGACCCAGGTGCCGGATTCAAAGCTGGTTGGAGAAGGCAATCCGGCCGTCTTCACCGCCGCCGCCGACGGCGATGGCAGCATCAGCTATGCCTGGCGCCGGGAAGGCGGCTCCATGGATTTGGGGACGGCGGCCAGTTATTCCATTCCAGCCGCACAACTCGCTGATGCCGGCCATTACCGGGTCGCCGTCAGCAATGCCACGGGTCTTGAGGAAAGCACCCCCGTGTCGCTCGGCGTTCTGCGTCGCTCGGTGGCCGGGCAACAAGTCAACGAGGGCAAGACGGCGGTTTTCCGGGCCGCCGCCGCCGGACCCGGGCTTGAACTGCGCTGGCATCGCGATGGGGAAGAGCTCAGCGATGACGGACGTGTGTCGGGTTCAGGAGGAGCCATCCTTACGGTGAGAGACTGTGGTGAGGCCGACATCGGCAACTACACCTGCCGTGCCACGATGGACGAACTCGAGCTGGAGACCCTGCCCGCGTTCCTGGATGTGCGACTTCGCCCGGTCATCCAGTCGCCGGTGTTGCCCGTCACGGGAGTCAGCGGCCCGGTTGAGCTTCAACTGGTGGCCGCGAACGATCCGGTCCGCTACACGATTCAAGGCCTGCCGCGCGGCCTGAAGTATGACCGGAACACCGGTCTCATCACCGGCACCCCGGACAGGGAGGGCCTTTACACGATTCGCGTCAGCGCCAGCAACGGCGCTGGCACCGGGCCCCTGCTCACGTTTGACTGGGTCATCGACGCCTTGTCGAACGGGGTGCTCGGCACCTTCGAGGGGTTGGTGGCCCGTGATGCGACCCTGAACCAGAGCCTGGGCGGGCGCATGCTGCTGAAAGTCTCGCCGACGGGAACCTTCACCGGCAGTCTTCTTCTGGGCACCATGACCCACCGTTTCGCCGCACGCCTTGAGGCAAGCCCGGGGGCAGATCCACAGGCCAGGGTCACACTGAAGCGTGCGGGTGGCCAGCCGCCCTTGGTGTTGCAATTCGACATCGCCGATGGCGAACTGCACGGAACAATCGGGACAGAGGAAGGCGGGGTCTCGGTCGATGCCTTTCAGTTCGAGTGGGATCCCCAGGTGCATGCCAGTTTGCAGGGGCCCTACACGACCCGCTTTCTGCCGGCGCCAGACGATCTGGGCAACCCCCTGGTTCCGCAGGGAGCTGGCTACATGGCCGGCAATCTGAGTTCCAAGGGGAGTTTCAAAGGGGCCGGCCGACTGCCAGATGGCGGCAGTTTCACCCTGGCCATCGGCCGCGGTCAAGGCGGCCGGTTGCCCGTGCTCGGACGGGTGGGCAAGACCGCCACCAGTCTGCGGGCCTGGCTGGTGCAGGATGAGTCGGAATGGAACCCCGAACCCGGGGACTTTGCCGGTGAACCGGACCTGCAGCGCAGCGGCCAGACGGCCCATGAACTCGACATTCGAGGTGCTGCCTACCTGCCCGTCGGGAACCTGTTTGAATTCCTCGATCTCGTCGACGGAAGCGCCGAAGCCGTGCTGCGGGCGGACGGGATCGAAGAAACCCTGCGTCAGGATTTCCTCATCATGGCCCCCAGCAAGTTCAAACCCGCGGTCGACAATCCCAACCGCCTGACTCTCCGGGCCAACAGCAAAACCGGGGTTTTCAGCGGCAGCATCGTGATACCCGGCAGCAAGGCGGCCCCGATCAGCGGGGTGTTTGTCCGAGCGCAGGACGGCGGGGCGGGGCAGGGCATTGGCCAGTTCCTGCAGCCGCGAGCCGACGAACCGCCGCTGAGCGGTCGCATCGACCTGCAGGCACAGGAGTGATCCCTGATCAGCGAAACAGGGCACCGAGCTTTTTACCCAGCACAAGGCTTGCGCCTGCCAACGTGATGCCAAGAAAGACCATCGCCCAGACTCCGAGGGCGGAGGCGAGGCTGGGGCCATCGCCGAGGGACATGACCAGGGAATAAATGGCTTTCGTGATTGGATAATGCACCGCCTGTTGGGCGAGGATCATGGAATCACTGACTTCCAGCATGGCAAAGGCGAAGGCCAGGAGGCCACCGGCCACCAGATTGGGCAGGACGAGGGGCAGGGTGATGCGGCGCAGGGCACGCCAGGGAGTGGCACCGAGGTTGTGGGCGGCTTCCTCAAGCGCCGGGCTGACCTGTTGAAAGCCGGCGGATGCCGAGCGCACAATGTAGGGCAACCGCCTCACGGCATAGGCAATCACCAGAATCATGAGAGGATCCTCGCCGAGCATCAGTCGGTCAAAACTGCGGCCGGGACGGGTCATGGCGAGGTAGCCAAAGGCCAGCACGACACCCGGGACCGCAAGGGGCAGCATGGCCATCAAATCGAGCCATTGCCGACCCCAAATCCGGGTCCTGACGTTGAGGTAGGCAATGCCGGTGCCCAGAATCAGCGCCAAGAGTAGCGCCACCAGCGAATACTTGAGACTGTTGGCAATGGAACTGAGCGTCAAATCGTGCCCCAGAGCTCCAGCATAGTGAGCCAGAGTCCATCGCTCAGGCAGGACCGTGGCATACCAATCCTCGGCCAGGCTGAGCAGGACCACACCGAGATGGGGAAGGATGGCCAGCAAAGTCACGAGCAGGAAAGCCAAGGCGCAGCCGAAACTGGCCCAACCGCTCAAACGAACCGGTGACCGAGCCGTCGTTGCACGCCCGGCACCCATGGCATCGGCCCGGCCAAACAGCCCCTTGCCAACGACATAAATCGACGAACTGCAGAGCAGAAGCACCACCACCAAGGCAAAGGGAAACGGATTGCCGCTGAGGTCGTTCAGCGACCGGAAAATCTGCACGGCGGTGACTCGATCGAAATCAAAGATGAGAGGCACCCCCAGTTCGGTGAAGGACCAAATGAACACAATCGTGCCACCCGCAAAGATGCCGGGCATGATCAACGGCAAGGTGACCCGGCGCAGTCGTCGCCAGGGGGATGCGCCCAGATTGGCGGCCGCTTCCTCAAGTGCCGGATCCAAGTTGGCCAGGGACGCGGCAAGGTTCAGGTACAGGATGGGATAGAGGTGAAGGATCTCCATCCATACCATGCCGGCCATCTGCCATTCACCGAGCCAATCCACCGGCTTGGATGGGTCCATCAGGCCGACGTGAGCCATGAGGGCGTTCAAGGCACCCGATTGCCCCAGAACCGCCTTGATACCGATGGCGCCAACGAATGGCGGAAGCACCATTGGTATCAGAATCAATGAGTTGAGAATACTTTTACCAACAAACTCGTAACGCACGAAAAACAGGGCCAGAGGCAGGGCAACGAGCAGGCACCCCAGCGTGGTGGCCAAGGCGATGCCAAATGAGTTGATCAACCCCTCGCGGTAGAGTGGATTCAGGAAGACTTCGGCAATGTAGTCCAGGCTGAAGCCATGGTCCGGGCCCTCAAAGGCCAGACGGACCGTCGTCCAGATGGGCCAGAGGAGAAAGCAGGCGAAAAAAGCCGCCATCAGCCCGGCGAAAAGGAGGGCAAACGGGCGCGACATGGCTTCAGCTTGGCAAAAATCGGACGTCGGGCAAGCCGGCAGATGGGCACAAGCTCCTAAAATTCTTCAAAAGTCGATGCCGGTTCGGGTATTTCTGGCCCAAACAGGCGCAAGGCCCCGGATTCGATCTCGAAAAACAGGGGCAGGCGAAGGGTGTCGCAGTAGTCTCGATCCTGGCAACCCAGACTTGCCCGAAAACGGAAGACTACCTCAATTCGCCCGCACCCAGGGGCGATTGAGTCGAATTGTGGCACATCCCAAACCAGGCTGGATTCATCCACGATCTCCTGATCTTGAATGAGATAGAAACGCAGCAGACAAGCCACATCAGGACCAGCCGCAGCGAGTCGCTCCTGCAATCCAACCTCCGTATCGAACGGTGTCCAGGTCGACAAACCCAATCGCACCTCCGGAATCATGCCAACACCAGATCCAGTCACGGGCGACCAGCAAGGCAAAATTTCCCGGCCAGATTCCTTCAAAGGCCTCCAAAGCAAACAAGGGTCCCCGAAAGGTCCGAATTCCCGGTATTCGCTATACATTACATACATTGTATGTAGTTAACGAATTCGCAAACTGATCCAAATATAAGGGGTTTCGATCCATGCCTTTTCCCTCTCGCTACTCAGTTTGACGATTTTCATGAATGGCAGCTTCTTGTCAGTGCCATTGGAAACGGTAAACTCATGTCGTGCATTGTAAGGACTGCTCCAACGCGCGGTCTGATTGGATTTCTGAGTTCGACCTGATCTGCGATGATCGCCTGACTTTTGGACAAGCCCCATGATACGCCAGA
>JAUREI010000292.1 GCA_030827515.1 Prosthecobacter sp.
ACGCCGGCGTCTCCAACTACAATGTCCATCAGGTGGAGTTGCTCAATTCGCGCCTCGACCGACCGCTGGTCACCAACCAGATCGAGTTCAGCCTGCTGCACATGGACCCGATCTTCGACGGCACCGCCGACCAGTGCCAGCGCCTGGGCATGCGCCCCATGGCCTGGTCGCCCCTGGCCCAGGGCCGGCTCATGAGCCTAGAGGATCCCGCCACCGTGCGCGTTCATGCCAAGGCGGCCGAACTGGCCGACAAATACGGCGGCGCCAGCCTCGACCAACTCGCCTACGCCTGGATCCTCGCCCATCCCTCGCAGCCCCTGCCCATCATCGGCACCAACAAGCTCGACCGCCTGCAGTCCACTGCCCGCTCGACCGACCTCCAGCTCGAGCGCGAGGACTGGTATGCCCTCTGGGAAGCCGCGCAGGGCCGGCAGATTCCCTGACCTGCGGACCCTTCCCTGCGGCATCGGCCGGCCTCACTCGACGATCATTTCGCCCTTCATGACCAGCCAGTGGCCGGGGAAGGTGCAGAGGTAGGGGTAGATCCCGGGCTGTTTCGGCGCGTGGAAGCGCAGGGTTTCGCTTTCGCCCTGGTTGAGCAGCTTCGTTTTGTGCAGGATCTTCGGGGAATCCGGAATGAAGTGCCGCGCCATGCCATCGGTGAGCTTCGCCATCTCGTTGCCCGCCAAACCCACCTCGTCGGCCGCGCCGGGCTGAACGATGAGGAGATTGTGCGGGGTGACGTCGGGATTTTCGAAGACGAGCTTCACTGGCTGGCCAGCCTTCACCCGGAACTCGCGCACGTCGTAGAGCAGGCGCTCGGGGACCGTGCGGATCGTGAGGGTTTGCAGGCCGGCCTGGGCGTCGAAGGGATCGGGCTTCTCGGCCTTTTTCTTTTTCGCCATCTGCGCCGGTTGCTTCGGCTCACTGTCCTCCAGGAATTTCACCAGCTCGGGATGCTTCGCCAGAAAGGCGGTGTTGCCCTTCCAGAACGGCTGCAGCGTGTAGCTGTCAAGCGAGGTGCGCAGCGCGTAGGTCAGGTAAGGGTCCATCGGGTGCTTGAGCAGTTCGAGCGCGGCCTCCAGGGCCTCCGGCGTGCCGATGTAACTCGCCGCGATGGCCGCTTCGAGGCGGACGAGGCCGCTGGGGTCGTTGGCAAACTTGGCGAGGAACTCGGCTGCAACTTCGAGATCGGGTTTCTGGCGGCCTGGCAGGAAACGCATTGCTCGAACACCTGCTGCCCTGACTTTTGGATCTGGCGATAGCCTTGCCCCAGACATGCAGCCAAGAATCATGGTGTCGTCAGCTCCGGCAGTATCGGGATGTATTGCTGCAAGCGTGCGACAATAGCTTGTGAAACAAGACAAGCGTTCACACCAGTAGATGAGCGTTTCTGGGGTAACCGAAGTGTCCACAGGATAGCGGCTATCAGTGCGACTCCAAAATGTCACGAGTGTATTCCACACTTCCTTCGCATCCCTCTCCCGCAACTCCACCTTCGCCCGATACCTGGTGCGGTAGTTCTCGCTCTTCAGCAACTCCAGCAGCTCAGGCACACTCGCCCCGGCGATCTTCGGTGCTTCCTCCGGCGGCTGGCCCTTGGCGGTGATGCGCCAGATGCGGCCGGACTTCTTGTCGCGGCGGGTGTCGCGCAGGGAGTATTGCATGTGGCCTTTGACGGGGTTGTACCAGTCGGCCACATACATCGCGCCGTCGGGCCCCTGCTGGATGTCGACCGGGATGAAGCTCAGGTTGGTGCTCTGGAAGACGATACCGACCTTCTTTTCCTCGAAGTGCGTGTCGTGCTCCACCCACTCATGCAACTCGACCTCGTTGGTGGGCTTGTAGCGGACCCGCATGAAGTGTTTTTTGTCGCGCAGGTCTTTGGGCCAGTGGCGACTGGTGAGAAACTCCTGGCCGCAGGTGCCGCTGTAGGCGGGAAAATAGGCTCCGGCGGGAACATGGATCTGCGGATAGGGCGCGTTGAGCGCGTGCACGGCACTGGCGAAGACGGGATGGCTGCCGAGATGAAAACCCCAGTCGTCGAAGGTGATGCCCCAGGGGTTCGTGCTCAGGTAGCTGCCAAAGGCGAGCAGGCGCCCCGTGGCGGGCGTGTAGCGAAAGAAACTGCTTTCGCGGGCGCGGACCGGGCCATGCGGCGTCTCGACCTGGCTGTGATGGAAGATGCTTTCGCGGAAAATGAGGTCACCCTCGGGACTCCAGACGAAGTCGTGCAGCGCGTGGTGGCTGTCCTCGGTGCCGAAACCCGAGAGGAGTTTTTCACGATGGTCAGCCCTGCCGTCGCCATCCGTATCCTTGAGGAAGGTGAGGTGGGGCTGATCGGAGACATAGACGCCGCCGTTGCCGAACTCGAAGCTGAGCGGGATGGCGAGCTTGTC
>JAUREI010000295.1 GCA_030827515.1 Prosthecobacter sp.
CGAAAGATCAAGGGTTGGCCGCCGGCCATCCTGACCCCTGTTCCGGCCGCGGATATTAGGCGCGGCGACGGCCCGCTGGTGACCGAGTTCATTCAAGAGTTGTGTCCGCAGGTCAAGGATTCCGTCGGTGGCCGTGCTGGTGAGCCGTTGATCTTGAGGCCTTGGCAGCGGAAGCTGCTGGACAACCTGTGGGCTAGGCGCAAGGACGGGCGCCTTCGCCACCGCGTAGGTGTGGTCGGTCTTGCGAGGAAGAACGGCAAGAGTGCGCTGGGCTCCGGCGTCGCGCTTTATGGCTTGTTCATGGGGCCTCGAGGTGGCGAGGTTTATTCGTGTGCGGCTGACCGGGACCAGGCGCGCATCGTGTTTGGTTCGGCGAAGCAGATGGTGGAGATGTCGCCAGACCTAGCCGAGCAGGCGAAGTTGTATCGGGACGCTATCGAGATTCCGGCGACGGGCTCGGTGTATCGGGTGTTGTCGTCTGAGGCGTTTACGAAGGAAGGTTTGTCGCCGACGCTGGTCGTTTATGACGAGCTTCATGCGGCGCCTAATCGTGAACTGTGGGACGTGATGACGCTGGCCCAGGCGGCCAGGTATGACGCTCTCACCTTGGCAATTACGACGGCTGGTGTCCGCACGGATTCGACCGGGCAGGACTCGGTCGCTTATGGGCTTTATCAGTATGCGCAGCGGGTCGCGGCCGGGGAGATTGAGGACGCTTCGTTCTTCGCTGCCTGGTGGCAGGCGGACTCGGATTGCGACCACCGTGACCCGAAGAACTGGCAGATTGCTAACCCTGGTTACGGCGACATTCAGGACCCCGAGGATTTTGAGTCGTCGGTCAAGCGGACGCCAGAAGCGGAGTTCCGCACTAAGCGCACCAACGTTTTTGTCAGCTCGCAGCAGGCTTGGTTGCCGCACGGCGTTTGGGAGCAGCTGCCTGAGATGGCGCCCGTTGATGACGCGACACCGGTCGTGCTTGGGTTTGATGGTTCGTTCTCGGGTGACACGACGGCGATTGTTGGCGTGACGATTGAGGACATTCCCCGCGTTTGGTTGGTCGATCTTTGGGAGAAGCAGCCCGGCGACCGCGATGACTGGCGGGTAGACATTGGTGGGGTTGAGGCTCGGATTCTTCAGACGTGCGGCGAGCTCAACGTTGTTGAGGTTGCGTGTGACCCGTACCGCTGGCAGCGAAGCATGGAGGCGCTTGCCGACGCCGGCGTTCCGATTACTGAGTACCCATCGAGCAGCCCAGCTCGCATGGTGCCAGCGACAGCCAAGTTTTATGACGCGGTGGTATCAAGCCAGGTGTCGCACGATCATGCTCCCGCTTTGGCCAGGCACCTATCGCACTGCGTCATCAAGACCGACAACAAAGGGCCCCGAGTCGTGAAAGAGCACCGGGGCTCCCCTAGAAAAATTGACGCCGCTGTTGCGGCCCTTATCGCTTTTGACCGTGCTACTCACCGCCGCGAGGCGGAGCCCGAGGCACCGGTCGCCGGATTCTTCTCAGTCTAGGAGCCCTCATGCGTATCGCCCTTGCTTTGCAGGTCGTTGGCTGCCTAGCGCTTGTCGTTGGTGGCGCCTTGGTGGTGCCGTGGCTTGGTTTCGTGATTGCTGGCGTGTGCGCTTTGGCGTTCGGCATCGCTTTGGAGAGAGGCTTCTAAATGCTCGCTAACTTGTTCGGCGGTCAGCCGATGGAGGAGCGCAACCTCTCCTATCAGCAGGTTTTTGGTTCCGGCATCGACGTCAGCGGTTTCTCGACGTGGGCCGGGACGACGATCAACCAGCAGAATGCGTTGCAGGTGGGCGCCGCTTATGCGTGCGTGCGGCTGCTGTCGGATACGATTTCTACGCTTCCGGTTGACACGTTTATTCGCCGCGATGGCAATCGTTTGCCGTTTCGCCCGCGCCCGGCTTGGGTTTATGAACCCGAGGGCCCTGGCTCGTCGCGTATCGAGTATTACAAGCAGATCGTGACTTCCATGCTGCTGTCGCATGGCGCGGTGGTGCAGATCCTCCGCAACGGGGTCGGCGATGTGGTGGCTTTGCAGCCGCTTGACCCGACTCGCGTGGAGATCCGCCGTAACTCCGGCACCAGGATGCGGGAGTTTGTCGTGGACGGCGGAACCGTGGTGCTTGCCGGTGAAGACGTCCTCTACATCACCGAAATGCGCCGCCCCGGTTCACTCAAGGGCGTCAGCCGCGTTGACGAGTTGAAGCAGACCCTCGGGCTCGCCAAGGCTCTGGACGAGTTCGCCAGCCGCTATTTCTCCAACGGCGCCAACACTTCGGGCATGATTGAGTTTCCGGGCAATTTGACGCAGGAGCAAGC
>JAUREI010000293.1 GCA_030827515.1 Prosthecobacter sp.
CATGAGTGCGCGGGCGGCAGCGAGGCATTTCAACGTTTCGCGCGGGCCGGTTGATAAGATGTTGGCCTTCTCGGTGCCGCCTGGCTATCGGCGGGACAAGCCGATCAGGCGGCCGAAGCTGGACGGGGTCACCGAGTTCATTGACGCCTGGCTTGAGGCCGACAAGTCCGTGCATCGCAAGCAGCGCCATACGGCCAAGCGGATATGGGAACGGCTTCAGGCCGAGCACGCCTTCACCGGGGGCTATACGATCGTCAAGGATTACGTGCGTGATCGTGAGCGGCGGACCCGGGAGATGTTCGTGCCGCTGGCCCATCCGCCGGGCCATGCGCAGGTCGATTTTGGCGAAGCGGTCGTCGTCATCGCCGGTGTCGAGCAGAAGGCGCATTTCTTTGTCATCGACCTGCCGCACAGCGATGCCTATTTCGTCCGGGCCTATCCAGCGGCGACGGCGGAGGCCTGGATAGACGGGCATGTGCGCGCCTTTGCCTTCTTCGGCGGGGTGCCGCAGTCGGTGCTCTACGACAATGACCGCTGCCTGGTCTCGAGGATCCAGCCGGACGGCACGCGCGTCCGCACCGCACTGTTCAGCGGCTTGCAGTCGCATTACCTGTTTCGGGATCGCTATGGTCGACCCGGCAAGGGGAACGAGTGAGCCATCGCGGCGCCATCGGTTCGAGCCCGATGGCGAACGGCGCTGTCGAGGGGATGGTCGGCTACGCCCGCCGCAACCACATGGTGCCGATCCCCCACTTTGTCAGCTGGGACGCATTCAATGCCGATCTAGAAGGGCAGTGCTGCGCACGCCTCACGCGCATTCTTCGGGGTCACAAGGAGACGATCGGTGAGAGGTTGCAGCGCGATCTGGTCGCGATGCGCCCCCTGCCTGCCGCCCCGTTCGACGCCTGCGACCAAGCGGGCGGCAGGGTCAGCTCGCAGTCTCTCGTGCGCTATGACACCAACGATTATTCGGTCCCGGTCGCCTTTGGCCACCAGGATGTCTGGATCCGTGGCTATGTCGATGAGGTCGTGATCGGCTGTCGCGGGGAGGTGATCGCCCGACACCCGCGCTGTTACGATCGCGAGGACATGATCTTCGACCCGGTTCACTACCTCCCGCTGATCGAGCGCAAGATCAATGCCTTCGAGTGAGCCATTGAAGGGGCCATTGGTTCGAGCCCAATGGCGAACGCTGCGCCTCTGGCGGAATGGGACCTGCCCGAAGAGTTCCAGACTTTGCGCCGCCTGATGGAGGCACGCATGCTCAAGATGGGGCGCCGCGAGTATGTGCAGGTGCTGCGTCTGCTTGAGACCTTCTCCATGGATGACCTGCATGCCGCCGTGAAGAAGGCCCTGAAGCTGGGCGCGGTCGGCTTCGATGCCGTGAAGCACCTCGTGCTTTGCCAGGTCGAGAAGCGCCCCCCGAGGCTTGATCTCGATGTCTACCCCTACCTGCCGCGGGCGAATGTCGAGACGACGCGTGCAGCGAGCTACATGGCCTTGATGTCAGAGGCGGCGGAATGACCGAGGCCCCGAAGATCCTGCTTGCCCACAATCTGAAGACGCTGAAGCTGCCCACCTTCCTGCGGGAACACGAGAAGGTTGCGCGCCAATGCGCCGCCGAAGGATTGGACCATGTCCAGTTCCTGTCGCGGCTCGTGGAACTGGAACTGATCGACCGCGAGCGGCGGATGATCGAGCGCCGCATCAAGGCCGCTAAGTTCCCGGCCACCAAAAGCCTCGACAGCTTCGACTTCAAGGCGATCCCGAAGCTGAACAAGATGCAGGTGCTGGAACTGGCGCGCTGCGAATGGATCGAACGGCGCGAGAACGTCATCGCCCTCGGCCCCAGCGGCACCGGCAAGACCCACATAGCATTGGGCCTCGGGTTGGCGGCCTGCCAGAAGGGAATGTCCGTCAGCTTCACCACCGCCGCCGCGCTGGTCAACGAGTTGATGGAGGCACGAGACGAACGTCGACTGCCGCGCGTCCAGAAGCAGATGGCTGCCGTGAAGCTGCTGATCATCGACGAACTGGGCTTCGTGCCCCTGTCCAAGACCGGCGCCGAGTTGCTCTTTGAGATGATCTCACAGCGCTACGAGCGCGGCGCCACGCTGATCACCAGCAACCTACCCTTCGATGAATGGACCGAGACCTTCGGCACCGAACGGCTGACCGGCGCGCTCCTCGACCGGTTGACCCACCACGTCAACATCCTCGAGATGAACGGCGAAAGCTATCGCCTCACGCAAAGCCGCGCACGCAAGCCCGGCGACAACACCTGATCGAAAGCCCAAACTTGGACCTGACGGTCCAAGGCGGCCAGTCACCCGCCAGCTACATGGAGAGCGCGGCTGACTGGCCGC
>JAUREI010000214.1 GCA_030827515.1 Prosthecobacter sp.
CCGGAACACCTGCTCGTCAACGCCAGCCACTGCCACGGCATCATCCGCGCCGACCTCCAGCAACTCGTCGTGCAGGCGGTCCAGCAGGCTGCCAGCCGACTCGAACCCGTGCGCGCCGGTGCCGGCAATGCCAGCGAGAGCCGCATCAGCGAAAACCGCCGCATGCTCCTCAAGGACGGCACCCAGGCCGACATGCGCCGCGCCTACGCGATGCCGCGCGACGAGGACGTGGCCTCGGTCGGGCCGATCGATCCGCAGGTCGGCCTGCTCCGCCTCGATCGCCTCGACGGCACGCCGCTGGCCGTGGTCTATCACTTTGCCTGTCACCCGATCCTGAATCCGCCCTCGAAGGGCAGCAGTGCCGACTTCCCCGGCTTTGCCTCGAAGGTCATCGAGCAGGCCACCGGTGCCACGGCCTTCTTCCTGCAGGGCTGCGGGGGCGACCTCAATCCGCGCCACTACAAGGAGGCGGGCCGACTTGCCGATGCCGAGCCGCTCGGCGCAATGCTCGGCGCCAACGTGCTCGCCGCCCTGCGCGGCATCGAGACGCATCCACAGGCAGACCTGCGGGTGCGACGGGAAAGCGTCGCCCTGCCGCGCGCCGCCGATTTCGCCGCCCGCCTCGCCCGCCTCGAGGCCGAGCAGCAGCGCCTGGTCGGTTCGCTGCGCTCGAGCACCCTCAATTTCAAGGCCTTCCTGCCGCTGCTGCTCCAGCACCGTCTCTGGCCGGACACTCCGTCGCACCACGGCGCCGGTTACCTGCGTGATCCCGAACCGCTGCGCCAGATGGATGCCGACAACCGCGCGGCGGTCGAGGCCTACCTGCACAATGTCGCGGTCATGGAGCAGCTCGCCCGCCTCAACGCGAACCGTGCGCTGCTGAAGAAGCATCTCGCGGAGACCGAGGCCGCCGGCGCGGCGCCGCTGGAGGCGGAACTCGGCGGTCTGCGCGTCGGCGATTTCAAGCTCGTCAGCTTTCCCTCGGAACTCACCGTCGAGATTGGCCTCAACGTCAAGCGCGCGGCCGGTGATCCGAATTCCCACGTTTCTGGTTATACCAACGGCTACCTGTTCTACACCGCCACCGCCGCCCAGAGGCGCAACACGGGTTACGCCCAGGAGGATTGCGATGTGTTGGTGGCGCCGGAATGGCAGCAGATCTTTGAATCCCGCGCGCTCGCCCTGCTGCAGGGGCTGTCGCGCTGACCGCCGACAGCCCGCTCACTTCACCGCGCGCTCGCGCAGCACCGGCGCCAGCCAGCGCGCGGTCGCCTCGGCAATGACGTGGTAGCCGGCGAGGTTGGGATGGCGGTCGCTGAGCCAGCCGGGCAGGTGGCCGAACCAGGCGTCGAGCCGGTGATCGGGCACCACCACCTTCGGCTCGGTCTCCGGCTGCACCCAGGGCGTGGCCAGGGCGCGCAGCGACTCGGGGATCTTGGCCAGGGGGTAGCGACGGTAGTTCAGCACGTCCGGACCCTGCTTGAGGGCGGCCAGGTAGTCCGGGTAAAGATCGAACAGCGGCAGCTTCGCCGCCTCCGCCACCTGCCGCACCAGGGCGTTGATCTCCAGGTTGCCGGCGGCCTCGCCATAGGGAATGACCGTCGTCGGAATCAGCAGGGCCTGCGGATGATCGCGGCGCAGGCGCTCGATCAGCTCCTGGAAATCCTTCGGGAAGTTGGCGGCGAAGTTCTCGCGGCGGGCGCGGTCGTTGAGGCCATAGCGGATGAAGATGACGTCGGCATCGGGCTGGGTGGCGATATCGCGGTCGTAGCGGCCCGAGTCGAGCAGGCGACGAATGAACTCGCCGCTCAGGCCGAGGTTGAGGACGTCGGTGGGCGGCAGGCCGGCCTCGCAGGCGAGGCGGATGCGCAGCATGTCCTCGAACTGCGGCTCTTCGGGCGACAGCTTTTTCGGAATGCTCGCCTCGGTCGTGCTGTCGCCGAGCAGCAGGATGCGCAGGCGTTTCGGGCCGGCGGTGGCGTCGCTGAAGGCGAAGGGCTTGCCGCCGAGCAACTGGTCCGAGGTGATCGTCGGGCAGATGCGCTTTTCGACATGGGCAAGGAAGCGCTCGGTGCCCTCGACATGGCTGACGAAGGGCCAGCGCTGCGGGTTGTACATTGTGTCGGTGAGGTCGCGGACGAGGGCGACCTGTTTGCCGTTCTTCGCCATCTGGCGCAGGCCGAAGGGGCGGCCGGCGACGCACATGTTGGTGTGCACGCCGAGCAGCAGGACACGTTCGATGCCTCGCGCCTCAAGCAGGTTCCAGATCTCCGAGCCGCGGTCGCTGACGGCGTCGCGCTCGGGATCGATGCGCAGCGCCTCCATCTGCCGGGTCCAGGGCTGGCGCGGGTTCAGGCCCTTGGCCTCAAGCTCCTTCGCCCAGGCGTCGTGCTCGGCGGGATCATCGTCCTCGCCGCCGTCGCTCTGGTCGATCGGATACACCGCCAGTTCCTCCGACGGAATCTGCCGGCACCACTCGTCGATCTTCTCCGGCAGCGTCGCCGCGGGTGGGGCGGAAAGCGCGCGCTGGCGCGCCGGCGTGCCTTCGTAGGCCTTCATGCAGCTGCTCGGCGCATGGATGATGAGGGCGCCGGCCGCGCGCGCCTTTTCCAGGAAGGCGTTCATCCGCGGCGCCATCTCGTTGGCGCGGACGACGGCGTTGCGACAGTGGTGCAGGTCCCACATGTCGCAGACGATGACCGCCGTGCGTTCGGCCGGCCAGACCGCCGGCGTGCGGGTCGGTCGGCCGAGTGTGGAGCGCGTCTGCAGGGTGAGCGACAGCGGCGCGGCGGCGGCAAGACTGACGAGGCCGAGGAGGAGGGCGATGGCGAGCGATTTCATGGCGGGCGGCAGGGCAGGACTACGGGCCCACACCCCGGCTTTCATCCACGAGCTTCCACCTCTGGCGCTCTTCCTTCTCAAGCCAAGGGCACCGCAGAGACAAGGCAGCTGACGCAGAGAGGGAACCTCCGTCATCAGCGTCGGATCAGCGTCCCATCAGCGGTTCAAAAGCCGGTTTGGATCTCCGAAGGTCACGAAGGGAGCGTGGGCACAGCCCGCCCACTGAAAACGCGGCTGCGGCAACAAATCCGGAAGGAAGCGACCGGCCCGCAGCGCTTTACCGGCATGAAAGCCTGCTTCGCCGCCGCTCTGTTCCTGCTCACCGCTCTGGCTCACGCCCAGGAGATCCGCCGCGACCTGCCCTACGTCGACAACGGCCATGCCCGCCACAAGCTCGATGTCTACACGCCCGGCGGCGAGGGCAAGCGTCCGGTGGTGTTCTGGATTCATGGCGGCGGCTGGCAGGCCGGCGACAAGTCCAGTGTCCAGGACAAACCGCGGCTGTTCACCGAGCGCGGCTGCGTCTTCGTCTCGACGAATTACCGCCTGCTTCCCGAGGTCGACATGGAGACGCTGGTGGGCGACGTCGCCAAGGCGCTCGGCTGGGTGCACCGCCACATCGCCGAGTTCGGCGGCGACCCGCAGAAGATCCTCGTCGGCGGCCACTCCGCCGGTGCCCAGCTCGCGGCCCTGCTCTGCACCGACCCGCACTGGCTGCAAGCCGAGGGCGTGGCGTTAAACGCCCTGATCGGCTGTCTGCCGGTCGATGGCGACACCTACGACATCCCGGCCATCATCGAGACCGCCGAGACGCGCCGGCGCGTGCACGGCCTGCCGCAGCCAAAGTTCGGGCACCGCGAGAAGTTCATGCACAGCCCGGATAAGCACCGGGCCTTTTCAGCCGTCAGCCACCTCGCCACCGGCAAGGGCATCCCGCCGTTTTTGATCCTGCACGTCGCAGACCACCCCGACACCAGCGCCCAGGCCGTCCGCCTCGAACAGGGTCTCCAGCAGGCCGGCGTCGCCGTCCGCCGCTTCGGCGCCCGCCGCACCGACCACGTCAAACTCAACGACGACCTCGGCCTGCCGGGCGACGAAGCCACCCGCGAAGTGCAGGCCTTTCTGGATCGCCTTCAGCTGTAGTCGCGGGCATCGACCGCGATTCTGTGGCCGCGCCGCACCCCTGGTATGCCGCACCGGCCAACCTCCGCTTTCCGTCCACCGCAGCTCCACGCCCCGGAATCCGGTCTTGCAGGGAGAACGCAGAGGGCACGAAGGAAGCGTGGACGGCTTGTCGGCTCAACTTTCCAGGGGATGCGGCCTTGAGCGGCGACGCGGGCTCGCCATAGAAAAGGCTTACCCCCTTTCACCCCATGCGACTTCAAGATCAGGTCATTCTCATCACCGGCAGCACCACGGGCATTGGCGAGCACATGGCGCGCCGGTTCATCCAGGAGGGCGCGCGCGTCATCCTGCACGGGCGCGATGCCGCCCGCGGCGAGGCGCTGCGCCAGGAGCTCGGGGCCGACAAGGCGGCCTTCTGCCAGGGCAGCCTTGAGGACGCCGCCTACCCCGAACAGCTCGCCGCCGACGCCCTCGCCGCCTTTGGCCGGGTCGATGCCCTGGTCAACAACGCCGCGCTGACGATTCGCGGCCGCATCGACATGACCGACGCGGCCTTCTTCGACCGCATGATGGCGGTGAACGCCCGCGCGCCGATGCTGCTGATCCGCGCGCTGCTGCCGGAGCTGAAAAAGAACTCCGGCGTTGTGCTCAACATCGGTTCGGTGCTCGCCCACTGCGGCCAGGCCAACATGCTCGCCTACTCGATGTCGAAGGGCGCGCTCATGACGATGACCCGCAACCTGGCCGACTCGCTCGGCCTCGACCGCGTGCGCGTCAACCAGCTCAACGTTGGCTGGACGCTCTCCGACAACGAATACCAGGTCAAACTCGGCGACGGCCTCGGCGAAGGCTGGCCGGAACGCCTGCCGGCCTCGGTCGTGCCGATGGGCCGCCTGCTGATGCCCGAGGACATCGCCGCCGCCGCCGTGTATTGGGTGGGCCGCGAAAGCTATCCGGTCACCGGCACGGTCGCCGAACTCGAGCAGTACCCGATCATTGGTCGGTATGTGAACGCCGAGGGCGATGAGAAGAAATGAGGCCTTCTCCGAAGCATTGGCGAAGGACGAATGACGATGGAGAACTGAGAACAAGGAACCGAGAACCGCGTAACAAGAGACCATGAAACTGATCCGCTTTGGCAACCCTGGACAAGAAAAACCCGGCCTGATCCTCGAGGACGGCCGCCGCATCGATGCGAG
>JAUREI010000053.1 GCA_030827515.1 Prosthecobacter sp.
CTGGTCCTGCAGGCCCTGTTCAACCACAACGACTTCGTCACCGTGCGCTGAAGCATCAGGCCTCGAAACACCGTAACCTGACGAAGCACGGTCATGTTTCCCGACCTTCTCCAGCGCCGCCCCTTTCTCACCGGTCTCTCCGGCATCGCCCTTCAGGCGCTGCTGGCGCGTGAGGCCGGCGCAGCGGGCTCCCGTCCTCCTGACGGCCTGCCCATGCACGCGCCCAAGGCGAAGCGGGTCATATGGCTGTTCATGCGCGGCGGCGTCAGCCACATGGAAAGCTTCGATCCCAAGCCTGCGCTCAACCGCTATGCCGGCAAGTCGATTGGAGAGACCCCCTACAAGGACGTCCAGGATCCGGAGAAGCTGAAGAAGGTGCGCGTGGTCGTCGTCAACGACGCCAACGGCCAGCAGCGCAACGTCATCTACCCCCTTCAGGTCGGTTACCGGAAGTATGGCCAGTGTGGTGTCGAAATCAGCGACTGGTTTCCGCACCTCGGTTCCTGCGCGGACGAGATCGCCTTCATCCGCAGCATGTGGACGACCGACGACAATCATGGCGCCCAGGTGCAGTTCCACAGCGGCCGCCACATGCTCGAGCCGCGAGCCCCCACCCTGGGTGCCTGGATCAACTGGGGGCTCGGCAGCCTGACCGACAACCTGCCGTCCTTCGTCAGCATGGGCCCGCGCTTCTTCGACACCCGCGACGGCCATTACCTGGGTCCGGCGCACGACGCGGTGAAGCTCAGCGTTGACCCGGCCAATCCGCTCGCCTTCGCCACCTCGGAAGGCGGTGTCGGGCGACCGCAGCAGGCCGCGCAGTTCGACCTCGTCCAGCGCCTCAACCGCCTCGCCGCCGCCGAGAACCCCGGCGACGCCATGCTCGCCGCGCGCCTGAGGAGTTACACCCTCGCCTACCGCATGCAGACCGCCGTGCCGGAAACCCTCGACCTCGCCGACGAAAGCGAGGAAACGAAGCGGCTCTACGGCCTGGATCAGAAGGTCACCGAGCCATTCGCGCGTCAATTGCTGGTCGCACGCCGGCTGGCCGAACGCGGGGTCCGCTTCATCCAGATCCTCCATGGCGATGGCGCCGCCGGTGCCTGGGACTCGCATTCCGGTCTGAAAAAGAACCACTCCGCCTTGGCCGAACAGGTCGACAAACCCATCGCCGGCCTGCTCAAGGATCTCAAGCAGCGAGGGCTGCTCGACGACACCCTCGTGGTCTTCGGCACCGAGTTCGGCCGTACCCCCGGTTCCCAGGGGGCCGACGGGCGCGACCACCATCCCTACGGTTTCAGCGTCTGGATGGCCGGCGGCGGCATCAAGGGCGGAACGATCCACGGCGCCACCGACGAGCTCGGTTTCCACGCGGTGGAACACCCGCACTACGTCACCGACCTCCATGCGACGGTGCTCCACCAGCTCGGCCTGAACCCGCACCGCATGGAAGTCCCCGGCCGCAAACGCCTGGAGCGCGACTTCGGCAAGGTGATCCGCGAGATTCTCGCCTGAGATCAACCCTGACCCTGGGCCCCGCGCGAGAACCAAGACTTGGCACGTGGTTCGAGATCAAACTCCAGCTGAACCTCCCCCTGATTCGGGTCATACAGATCACGCCGGCGCACCAGTCGGCCGGAATCCGCGTGGATCAGGTGACGCAGGTGCTCAAGGAGGCGGGGCAGTTTGGCGTGTTTTGAGGTGTTCATGGAAACACATGATTAATCGAACCTTAAATACTGTTCAAGTGAACTTTTAAAAATTTAGAGGTTCCTGCGGTCTCGATTTCCGGGTTTGACCCGGCCGTCAGCCTGCGGTGAATGCCACATGTCCGCGACGTCGTCCCGCAACCGCCTGACCATCCCCGAGTACGCCATGGCTCTGGCCCACGTCGCCAGCCTGCGTTCCGAGGATCCCTACCGCAAGGTCGGCGCCGTGGCGATCGACTTCGACAACCGCGTCATCGGCACCGCCTACAACGGCCTGGCGCCGGGCTACGACGCCGCCCAGGACTTCTGGGCCGACCGCGACGAGCGTCGCAAGTTCATGCTGCATGCCGAGGTCAACCTCTGCAGCCTGTTCACCCGCGGCAACGTCAAGCTGGTCGCCTGCACCACCAAGCCCTGCACGAGCTGCATGCAGATGCTTTGCGCCTACGGCGTGAAGGAGGTGTATTACCGCGATGACTATCCCGAGTCCGAAGCCGACGCCATCGCCGGACGCTACGGCATCTCACTCGTGCGACTGGTGGACTACCCGCAGATCGTCTCCGGTCTGGACGGCGGCGCCTGAGCGAGATTTCAACCGAGCGACTTGCCAACGACCGCCATCGTCTCGCGCTGGCGGCGTTCGACGTTGGCGCGGCCCTGGGCGGCCTTGGCCCGCGCCGCCGCCGGATCCCTGGCGATGGCGAGCACAGCGGGCACGATGCCGGCGAGTTGCTCCTCCTGTTCGAGGTCGAACAGCCAGTCACCGAGACCGATGTCTCGCCACATGAAGCCCTTGCTGGTCTGCTCGGCCCAGCGGCAGACGATCGCAGGAATGCCGTTGCCGATGCACATGATCGGACTGTGCATCTCGTTGCCGAACAAGCCCGCACTGCGGACGTAGGTGCTCAGGGCCTCGCCCGTCAGCCAGTAGTTGGGGCGCCAGACGACGCTTGGCTTCACATCCGCAGGCAGCCGATCATAGAGCAATTCCTTGCCGACCGCCATCTGGGTGCGGTCCTCGGGACAAACGAGGACCTTCAGGCCCGTTTGGCGCACAACCTCAATGATGGCCTGGCGGAGTTGCGCGTGGTCATGCTCCTTGAGGGCCTCGTTGCGAGCGTGCTTGACCGGATCCATGGCCGCCTTCTTCTCGGGAATGGTCCAGTAGGGCGTGTAGCGCAGGCGAGGAATGCAGCAGAGGAACTTGCCCTCCTGCAAGCCGTTGCCGTTCAAAAAGGCCAGGGCCTTGTCGTCTTCGCGCAGGTCGGTGGCGAAGGCGCCATCGGGACCAAACTCCATCAGCGGGCAGGTGCAGCCGAGCTTGCGGGCCAGGCCGAGCGAGACGGAGTCGCGGAAAAACACGAAGCGGGACTTGTTAAAAACCCCCAACGTCTTCGCCACGGCCGCTTCGGGTGAATCCTTCGTCGAGGTGGAGCCGCGCGCGGCAAAGGTGATGCCATAAATGCCGTAGGGCTTGCCGGTCGCCTCGCTCCAGCGAATGACGTCACTCTGTGCCACCAGCGAGGGCCCGGATCCGTGCAGGAGGAAGTCACACTCGGCGAACGCGGTTTCGACATCGGCCTTCGACTTCAGGATGCGCAGCTTGGGAAAGCGCGCCATGAGCATCTCCTCGACCCCGTTGTCGACCTTGCTCGGCCAAAGCCAGACTTCCACCTCGGGCAGGTGCTTCTCCAGCAGAGCCAGCACGCCCGGCGTGTGGGCGATGTCGCCGATGTTGACGGTCTGCCAGGACGAACGCAGCACAAGGCGAGGAGCACGCCCCTCGCGGGCGGCGACGGGAGAAAGACTGGCGGCGAGGGCGGAGGCGAGAAAATGACGGCGGTTCATGGTGTGTCTGACATCCCACAGGCCGGCGTCCGATGCAACCCGGGCATCACTTCACCGGTGCCGCCTTTTTCTTCTGGTCGTCGAGCTGTTTCTCCAGAGTCTCCGCTTTCTTCTGCAGTTGCTGCACCTCCTGCCAGAGCTTCTTCAACTCGGCCGGCGCCGGTTCCTCGCTCTGCAGCGCGCGCACCGACGCCGAAGCCGCCTCGCGCAGGGGGTCGGCATAGGATCCACCACCGGTGAGCATGGGTTCCAGGACGGCCAGAGCGCGCGGGTCGCGCAGGGTGCCGAGCGCCTTCGCCGCAGCCACCCGCAGTTCCTGCTTCGGATGCGTGAGGTGCTCGATGAGGAAGGCGCGCACCTCGTCGCGGTTCGGCTGCTTGCGCGACAGAAACGCGAGCGTGTCGAGTGCGGCGGCATGATCGCGCGTGCGCCAGGCCAGCGGTTGTGCCCGCAGGTCGGCCAGCAGCAGGGGCACGGAGGAAACCTCATCCTGGGCTCGCCAGGCGGTGGCGACCGAAGCGGCCAACTGGTGGCCAAAACTCGGCCGGCGAAACATCTCATCGAGAGACTTTGCCACCTCGGCTTCACCGGGTCGCGTTCCCCAACTCCTCAAAATGGCAGCGAGGATCTCCGGATTCTTCTCCGCCTGCGCCTGCTTCCACAAGGCCGCCTGGGCATCCGGGTGTGGCACGGCCGCCAGTGCCTCGACCACCGCCTGGCGCGCCCGCGCATCCCCCTGCCCCTCCAGGCCGGCGATCAGCGCCGCGCGCGCTTCCGGTGTGGCGATCTTCGACAGCACGGAGGCCGCTTCGGAGCGCACTCCGTAAAAGCTGTCTTCACGGATTCGCCGCGACAGTTTGGCGACGCTGCCAGCGTCCTTCTTGCCGCCCAACGCACGCACAGCAAGCAGACGGCCGATGACGTCGCCCTCCAGCTGGCGGTCAAGCTGGTCACCCGGCGGTGTGAAACGAATCTGTGCCAGCAGGCTGTAATCGGGATCCACCCGGACGAACTCGGGCTGCGAGGGCAGCGCCACGTAAAAGGATTCCTCCGCCTGGCTCACCTCCAGGGTCATCCGGCGCGGTTCAGCCTCGCCCTTGACGGTGAATGCCACCGGCAGCGGCAGGCGAAAGAGACGCACCTGATCGGTGACCTTCTGGGTCTGTTTCACCGTCAGTTTCGCCAGCTTGGTCGCGCCGTCCCAGGCATAGGCGACATCGAGTTCCGGCCAGCCGCCATGGTAGAGCCATTGGTCAAAGAAGGCGTCGAGCGACAAACCACTGACCTCCTCCAGGGCGTCGTGCAGGTCGTCGGTGCCGACGATGCCGTTGCGGTGGCGTTCCAGATAGAGCAGGATGCCCTTGCGATACAACTCGGCACCCAACTGGCTGCGCAGCATGTGCAGAATCCAGGCGCCCTTGGGATAGACACGGGTGTCGAACTGCTGCATCGGATCGCCATAATCCCGCCAGACGGTCGGCCGGGTGTCCTTGGCCCGAAACACCGCCTCCGCCTCCCGCCAGAGGGCGAACTTCATGGCATCCCCACCGTTCTTCTCACCCTCGTAGAGCACCGTGTAATAGCTGGCAAACCCTTCGTTGAGCCAGAGGTGCGACCAGTCGCGGCAGGTCACCAGATCGCCGAACCACTGGTGGGCGGTCTCATGGGCATCAAGGCGGTGCAGCGTCCGCAAAGTCTCGCTGGAGCGGTCGAACAGCATGCCTGCGGCATTGAAGGTGCAACTCGTGTTCTCCATGCCGCCGGCCAGGAAGTCGAGGCAGTACACCTGGTGGTATTTGTCCCAGGGGAACGGCAGGCCGATTTCGCGCTCATAAAACCCGAGGATGGAGCGGGTGTCGGCAAAAGCGGCCGCCGCCGTGTCCTTCAGCGAAGGCGGCACGAACAGGGCCAGCGGCAGGTTGCCGGCCCGGTCCTCGAGCTTGTGGAAATAACCCGCGGCAAGGGCGACCAGATAATTCACGTGCGGCTTGTCCTGTCGCCAGTGCCAGCGCACGCGGTCGCCGGCCGGCTCCTTCGCGACCAGGACGCCGTTCGAGATCACCTCCATGCCCCCGGGCACCTCGCAGACGACTTCACTGCTGAAGCGCTCGTTCGGATAGTCGTAGCACGGGAACCAGAAGCGGTGCAGATCGGCCTCGCCCTGAGTCCACAGCTGGGTGTCGCCCGGCGCATAACCCATCTCGGGCGTGCGGAAATACAGGCCACGTTCCGGTGCCACACTCCAGGAGATCCGCACCTTCAGGGCGGTGCCGGGCGCAGCCGGCTTGGCCAACTGCAGGACGAGCTTGTCGACCCCCGTCTGCCAGTCGGCCAACTCCGCCCCTTCCAACACCACCTCGGTGATGCGCAAGTCAACGGCATCGAGTTCAAACTTCTCCAGGGGCAGGCCGATCGGGGTGAAGTCCATGGCCATGCGCCCCGTCACCTTGCGAGCGGCAAAATCGGGAGTCACGTCCAGGCTCAGGTGCTGGATGTCGACCCGGCGGTCACGCGCGTATTTGCGACCCGGCACGAGCTGGGTCACCGGCGGCAGCAGGTGCTTGGCACAATGCTCACACTGATGCAGGGATTCGGCCGCGGCGACGGATGCCAGGACGAGAAACGGGAGGAGACGACGCAACATGGCCGCAGCATGAGCGGGCCGCCGGCCGGCTGGCAAGCGGGAACTTCGGCGGTTCAGTCCGTTCGACTCAAACCACGACGTTCACCAGTTTGCCGGGCACGACGATGATCTTCTTCGCGGGCTTGCCCTCCATGAACTCCTGCACGCGGGCGCTGGCGAGGGCGATGGCCTCGATCTCCTCCTTGCCGGCAGCCACGGGCACTCGGGCCTTGTCGCGCAGCTTGCCGTTGACCTGGAAGACGATTTCCACCTCGTCCTCGATCAGGGCGGCGGGATCATAGACCGGCCAGGCCTCGTCGCTGACAAAGCCGGCGGCCGCCAGATGGGGGAAGGCATCACGAATCCGGGCGTTGAGTTCCTCCGCCAGGTGCGGGGCGAAGGGACTGAGCACGCGCAGGAAAGTGGCAATCGCGCCGGCCGGCTTCACCTCGGCGCCGGTGAAGGCGTTGGTGCAAACCATCATCTGGCTGATGGCGGTGTTGAAGCTGAGCTTCTCGATGTCCTCCCCGCACTTCTTGATCGTCTCATGCAGCGCCTTGGTGAGGGCCTTGTTCGCAGGCACGTCCTGAAGCGCCTTGGACAGGCTCCAGACGCCCTCGTCATCGACCTCCATGACGAGGCGCCAGACGCGGGCGAGGAAGCGGTAGACGCCCTCGACCCCCTTCATGCTCCAGGGTTTCACCTGCTCCAGCGGCCCCATGAACATCTCATAGAGGCGAAGCGCATCGGCGCCATGCTCACGCACGACGTCGTCGGGATTCACGACGTTGCCGCGCGATTTCGACATCTTCTGGCCATCCTCGCCGAGGATCAGGCCCTGATTGACCAGCCGTTGGAAGGGCTCGGGGGTGCTGACGAATCCAAGGTCGAACAGCACCTTGTGCCAGAAGCGGGCATACAGCAGGTGCAGCACGGCGTGCTCGGTGCCACCGACATAAAGATCGACGCCTCCCGGCTTGCCGCCACCCATCCAATACTGTTCCGCCGCCTCGCCAACGAAACGCTGGTCGTTGCGCGGGTCGCAGTAGCGCAGGTAATACCAGCAGGAACCGGCCCACTGCGGCATGGTGTTCAGTTCACGTGTCGCCGTGGCCGAGTAGCGCACCCAGTCGGTCGCCTTCGACAGCGGCGGCTCCGGCGTGCCGGTCGGACGAAAATCCTCAAGGTCCGGCGGCAGCAGCGGCAACTCGCCTTCCGGCAGGCAGCGGTGATGGCCATCCTCCCAGACGATCGGGAAGGGCTCGCCCCAGTAGCGTTGGCGACTGAACAGCCAGTCGCGCAGCTTGAAGTTCACGGTGCCCTTGCCCAGGCCCTTTTCCTCGAGCCAGGCGGTGATCTTTTTCTTCGCGTCGGGCGTGGTCAGGCCGTCGAGGAAGCCGGAGTTCACAGCGATGCCGTCGTCCGTGTAGCCCTGCCAGTCCCTGCCTTCCGGTGGCTGCACCACCTGCATGATCGGCAGGCCGAACTTCTGCGCGAATTCAAAGTCGCGTTCGTCATGCGCCGGCACGGCCATGATGGCACCGGTGCCGTAGCCCATGAGCACGTAATCGGCGATCCAAATCGGGATGCGCTCCTGGTTGACCGGATTGATGGCGTAAGCACCGGTGAAGACACCGGACTTGTCCTTGGCGAGTTCCGTGCGCTCGAGATCGCTCTTGCGGGCGGTTTTCCCGCGATAGGCCTCGATCTCCGCGGCCTGTTCCTCGGTGGCAAGCACCTCCACCAGCGGATGCTCCGGCGCCAGCACCATGTAGGTCGCTCCAAACAGGGTGTCGGGACGGGTGGTGAAGACGGTGATCTCCGGATTGGAAATCTGGGACTGGAGATCGGCAATGGCGAAGCGCACCTCCGCCCCCTCGCTGCGGCCGATCCAGTTGCGTTGCAGCAGCTTGATGCTTTCCGGCCAGTCGAGGCCGTCGAGTTCATCGATCAGACGCTGGGCAAAGGCGGTGATGCGCAGCATCCACTGGCGCATGGGCCGGCGTTCGACCGGGTGGCCGCCGACCTCGCTCTTGCCGTCGATGACTTCCTCGTTGGCGAGCACGGTGCCGAGTTCCGGGCACCAGTTGACCGGCGCCTCGCTGACATAAGCCAGGCGCCGTGCGTCGATCTCGGCGCGACTCAGGCCCTGAGTCTCCAGTTCGCTGACCGGATGCGCCTTGCCGTCGTCGCCCACGTAAGAGTTGTAAAGCTTCAGGAAGATCCACTGCGTCCACTTGAAGTAGCCGGGATCGGTGGTGTTCACCTCGCGACTCCAGTCGTAGGCGAAGCCGAGGCTCTTGAGCTGCTTGGTGAAGTTGGCGATGTTCGCCTCAGTGGTGACGCGCGGGTGGGTGCCGGTCTTGATCGCGTATTGCTCGGCCGGCAGGCCGAAGGCGTCCCAGCCCATCGGGTGCAGGACGTTGAAGCCGCTCATCTTCTTGAATCGGCCGATGATGTCAGTGGCCGTGTAGCCCTCCGGATGGCCGACGTGCAGACCATTGCCGCTCGGATACGGGAACATGTCGAGCACGAAGTATTTCGGCTTCGAGGCGTCGAAATTGGCGTCGCCGGGATTGGGCGTGCGGAAGGCGTTCTTCGCCTCCCATTCGGCCTGCCACTTCGGCTCGAATTCGGAGAAAGGAAAGGCTTTGCGCGACTCGCTGGACATAAGGGGCGCCAAGAAGGCACGGGCGGCGCATTGCGCAACCCTGGAATGAGGCGGTCCCGGGTGGAAAAAACCTCTGGCATCCAACCCCCGACGGCTCTATCAAGACTTGGCTGCGGTTGTTTCCGCCCGCCATTCCTCCAGGCTATGTCTTCCCTCCAGGCCATCCGCGACGCCCTGAAGCAGTCGCCCGACAACGTCTCGCTCCTGCTGCTCCACGGCCATGCCTGCTTGGAGCAGGCCCAGCTTGATGAAGCTCGGGGTGCCTTTGAGCGGGTGTTGACGCTGGATCCCGGTCATGCCGACGCCCGCATCGGGGTGGCCCGGGTGCTGTTTTTGCAGGGCGATGCCTCAGGGGCCGCAGTCCGTGCCGAGCGCGTCCTTCTGGAGGAACCCGACAATGCCCAGGCGCACCTGCTGCTGAGCCGCATTCACCTGAGCGAGAACGACCGTGCCAAGGCCATCGAGCACTTCGACCGCGCCGCGCAGTTGGACGGCAGTGTTGCCGACCCCGCCCTCGAAAAGGAACTGGGCCGCACCGCCCGCGACGCCCGCCGCGCCTCCCCCACCCCGTCCCTGCCAGAGCTTCCCGGCACGCCCGATTTCAGCGAGGATGGTGAGGGTGGCACCGAAGCCTACGAGGATCCCTTCGACGAACCGCCTTACGACTGGCGACCGGAAACCTTCTACGCGCCCGGCGACCCCCAGCGTTTCGGCATCAGCTTTGCCGATGTCGGCGGCATGGAGGCTCTCAAGGAGGAAATCCGCCTGAAGATCACCTACCCGCTGCAGTTCCCGGACCTCTACAAGGCCTACGGCCGGGGCACCGGCGGTGGCATCCTCATCTATGGCCCGCCCGGTTGCGGCAAGACTCTCATGCTGCGAGCGGTCGCCGGCGAAGTCCCCTGCAACTACCTGTCGGTCGGCCTGCACGAGATTTTCGACCCTTACTTCGGCAGTACCGAACGCAACCTGCACCAGATCTTCGAGACGGCGCGCGCCAATGCCCCGTGTGTGCTGGTGTTTGACGACCTTGACTCGCTCGCCCAGGACCGCCGCCACGTGCGCGAGAGCCAAATGCGCAATCTGGTGAACCAGTTCCTTCATGAAATGGACGGCCTGCGTGACAACCCGCGCGTGCTGGTTATCGGCGCCACCAACCAGCCCTGGCAGATCGACCCCGCCTTCCGTCGCCCTGGACGCTTTGACCAGGCCATCTTCGTGCCGCCGCCCGACGCAGCCGCGCGCGCCCAAATCATCAGCCTGCAGGCGCGCGACAAGCCGATCTCGAACCTCGATGTGCAGGCCCTGGTCGCCGCCACCGAGGGCTTTTCCGGCGCCGATCTGGAATGGGTTTTCAGCCGTGCCGCGGAAATGACCCTATCTGCGGCCATCCACACCGGCCAGGCCGTGCCGATCCCAATGGACCTGCTGCTCAGCGTCGCCCGTGAACACGCGCCGACAACGCAGTCCTGGTTCGAGGGGGCTCGCAACCACGCCACCCAGTCCGCCCCGGACGGTTACTTCAACGAGGTGCGCAAGTTCCTCGGCGCGGTCTCCCCCAAGGAGCGCTGAACCCGGGAGATCCCGGATCGCAAATCCGGGTCAGGCCGGGCCGCGTCCGACCTTCAATTTCCCTGAAATCCCTTGTCGCAAATCCGTCGGGATGCGCCAAGGTTCACTCCCCTTTTTGCCATGGCCAACGAACGCAAGACCCTTGAAGAACGCGCCCTGATGTCCGACATCGAGCGCCTGCGCCACTCCTGTGCCCACGTGATGGCCACCGCCATCCTGCGGATCTGGCCGGACGCCCAGTTCGCCTACGGACCGCCGGTCGAAAACGGGTTCTACTACGATTTCCAGATGGCGCACCGCCTGACGCCCGACGACTTCGAGAAGATCGAGGCGGAGATGAAAAAGATCGCCAAGGAGAACCAGCGCTTCGAGCGCAGGGTGATCAGCCGCGAGGAAGCCATCGCCCTCGCCGAGAGCGGCCGCCTCGGCGGCCTCAGCGAGCGCCCGGGCAACCCGAGCCAGTTCAAGCTCGACCTCATTGCCAAGATTCCCGAGAGCGAGGAGATCAGCTGCTATCAGAACGGCGAGTTCCTCGACCTCTGCGCCGGTCCGCACGTCGGCTACACGAGCAAGTGCAAGAACGTCAAACTGACCGCGGTCAGCGCCTCCTTCTACATGGGCGACGAAAGCAAGGGTCAGCTCCAGCGACTCTATGGCACCGCCTTTGAGAGCAAGGAGGAGCTGGAAGCCCACTTCGTGCGCCTCGAGGAGGCGAAGAAGCGCGACCACCGCCGACTGGGCAAGGAACTGAAGCTCTTCCACATCGACGAGGATGTCGGCCAGGGCCTGATCCTTTGGACGCCGAACGGCGCGGTCGTGCGCCAGGAACTGCAGAACTTCATCAGCGAGGAACTGCGCAAGCAGGGCTACCACCAGGTCTTCACCCCGCACATCGGCAAGCTGGCTCTCTACAAAACCAGCGGTCACTTCCCCTACTACAAGGAGTCGCAGTTCCCGGCCATCGTCGAACAGGACCAACTCGAACAGATCGCCCACGAAGGCTGCACCTGCGCGGAGATGACCTCCCGCCTCGACGCGGTGTCGGCCCAGTTCGCCGCCCAGATCAACGAGCGCACCGGTGCCGAGGTCATTGGACCGGATCGCGTCATGGACGCCGAGAAGCTGCTCGACGGCTTCCTGCTCAAGCCGATGAACTGCCCGCACCACATCAAGATTTTCGCCAGCCAGCCGCGCAGCTACCGCGACCTGCCGGTGCGTCTTGCCGAGTTTGGCACGGTGTATCGCTGGGAGCAGAGCGGCGAGCTCAACGGCATGACCCGCGTGCGCGGCTTCACCCAGGATGACGCCCACCTTTTCTGCACCGAAGATCAGGTCGCCCAGGAAGTGCTCGGCTGCCTTTCCCTCGTCAAGACCGTGCTCACCACCCTCGGCATGGAGGACTACCGCGTGCGCGTCGGCCTGCGCGATCCCGACAGCGCCAAGTATGCCGGCCGCCCGGAACAATGGGACCGCGCCGAGACCGCCTGCCGCGAGGCCGCCAAGACCCTCGGCGTGCCCTTCACCGAGGAACCCGGCGAGGCCGCCTTCTACGGCCCGAAGATCGACTTCGTCGTCAAGGACGTCATCGGCCGTGAATGGCAGCTCGGCACCGTGCAGGTCGACTACCAGTTGCCGATCCGCTTTGACCTCAGCTACAACGGCCCGGACAACAAACCTCACCGTCCGGTGATGATTCACCGCGCGCCCTTTGGCAGCATGGAACGCTTCTGCGGCGTGCTCATCGAACATTTCGCCGGCCACTTCCCCGCCTGGCTCGCGCCCGAACAGGTGCGCGTGCTGACGATCAGCGAGAAAGTCGACGCCTTCGCCGCCGACGTCTTCGCCCAGCTCAAGGCCGCCGGCCTGCGCGCGACGCTGAACAATGACGCCGACAAGATCGGCGCCAAGATCCGCAACGCCCAGCTCGACAAGGTGCCCTACATGCTCGTGCTCGGCGAGCAGGAGGCCGCCGCGGGCGGTGTTGCCGTTCGCCACAGCAAGAAGGGCGATCTCGGTGTTCAGTCCGTGGCCGATTTCCTCGCCGCGATCACCGACGAGGTGCGCGAGCGTCGCCTCTGACGCGAAGCCTCACCCCCAAGCCCCGCCGCTCCGCTCCCGGATCCTTCACTCGATGTAGAGGAAGCGATTCGAGGAGCAGAGAATCTGGCAGAGGCTGGCCATGGCCTCGCCCGCCGGATTCGGTGCGGGTGCGCCCTTGGCGGGCGGGTTGGCCCGATGGTAGTCGGCCAGGGAACGCGTCTGCTCCTCGAGATAGGCCAGCCCGGCGTCGAGGTCACGGGCCGTGGCCGGTCGCCCCTGCAACAGGCTCCAGGCACGTTCGAACTGGGCCCGCGGGTCACCGGGGCGCTCCCTTTCCAGCCGGTCGGCGAGTCGCCGGGCGCTGTCGAGAATGAAGGTGTCGTTCATCAGCAGCAGCGACTGCGGCGCGACGGTGGTCTGGGCGCGCATCTCGCAGTTCGGCACCATGCTGGGGGCGTCGAAGGTGTCGAGCACGGTGACCGGGCGGGTCCGGCGCATCTGCACGTAAATCGAGCGCCGAAAGTCCGCGGCCCCGCCGGGCTCCACCTTGTGGGTGGTGATCGTGCCTTTGTCGATGCCAACCACCACACGCCCCTGCGGGTCGAGACCGACCCCGCTCGGCGGGCCGAAACGGTCGCTCACCAGCGCGCCACTGACGGCCAGCAAGGAGTCGCGCAGGCTTTCGGCATCCAACCGGCGCAGCCTGAAGCGGCCGTAGAGACGATTCTCCGGATCCTGGCGCAGGGAGGCCTCATGAACCGAGGACTGGCGGTAGGCAGAACTGAGGACGATGAGGCGGTGCAGGGGCTTCAGTTTCCAGCCCTCCCGCACGAAGGTGTCGGCCAGCCAGTCGAGCAGTTCCGGATGGCTCGGCAATTCCCCCTGGCGGCCAAAATCGCCGGGGGTGTTGACCAGGCCGCGACCCATGTGGTTGAGCCAGAAACGGTTGACCAGGACTCGCGCCGTCAGAGGGTGCCTGCCGCTGGTCAGCCACTGCGCGTAGGCCAGACGACGGCCGCTTGAACCGCTGCTCACCGGCACCGGCTGGAAGGGTTCGATCGAGGGACCGGCAAGGACGCCGATTTCACCGGGCTGGACCTCCTGCTTCGGCTGTTCGTGGTCGCCCCGGTTGAACAACGCCGATTTCGGCACCTGCCCCTTCACCTCCATGAGTGCCATGACAAAACCCTCGGCCGGCTTGGTGGTGCGCAGCTTGGCGGCCTCGGCCATCTTGGCGTTGACCAGGTCCTGCTTTTTCTTGTCGTAGAGATCGAGCGAGTAGGTTGCCAGCGCCGACGGATATTTCTTGATGAGCGCCTTTTGCTCGGGCGTGCGGTTCTTTTCCTCGGTGGCGCGGGCCTCGCGATAGGGCGCGCGCTCAGCCTCCGGCAGCTTGAGGATTTCGACCTCGAAGATCTCATCGAGGAATTTTTTGCTCATCGCCCGCGCCTCGGCCTCGATCCCCCTGGCCTTGACCTCGATCTCGGCGGCACGCGCGCGTTCCTCGGGCGAATAGAGCGAGTACTGTCGCTGGGCGGGCGTGCGCCAGGATTCCCATTGGTAGGCCGGATCAAAGACGGCACGCAGGCGGTAATAGTCCTGCTGGGTGACCGGGTCGTAGCGGTGATCGTGGCATTGGGCGCAGGCAACCGTCAGGCCCATGAGCGAGGAACTCATGATCTTGATCTGTTCGGCGATGACCTGATTGCGCGCGAGCTTGGCGTCATCCACCGTGTCGCCGGTACCATCCGGAGCCAGTCGGAGGAAGGCGGTGGCAATGAGCTGGTCGGTCCGGCGCGGATCGAGAACCGCCTGCTGGAAGTCGCCATGGGTGGCGCCGGCCAGTTCGTCGCCGGCAAGCTGTTCCTGGATGAAAACGTCCCAGGGTTTGTCGTCGTTGAGGGAACGAATCACGTAATCGCGGTAGCGCCAGGCATGCGGTCGCACGGAATCGGCCTCGGCGTAGCCGTTCGAATCGGCATAGCCTGCGACGTCGAGCCAGTGGCGCGCCCAGCGTTCGCCGTAGGCCGGCGAGCCCAGCAGGCGTTCAACGAGGTTTTCGTAGGCCATGGGCGAGGCGTCGGCCACGAAGGCCTCCACCTCCTCCGGCGTTGGCAGCAGGCCGGTCAGGTCAAGGCTCAGGCGCCGGATCAGCGTGCGCCGATCCGCCTCGGGGGCAAACCCCAGGCCCGGCTCGCCCAACTTGGCGAGCAGGAAGGCATCGACCGGGGTGCGCACCTGCGCGGGGTCCGCCTTCGGCACCGCAGGCCGGTTCACCGGTTGAAAGGCCCACCAGGAACGGTCCTCCTCGGAAATCACCGCGCCGGGTGCCAGCGCCAGCGGTTCGGGTCGCAGGGTCTTGGCGCCCTCGCGGATCCAGCGTTCGATGACCGCCAGTTCCGCCTCGGGCATGGCACTGCCCTTCTTTGGCATCTCACCGCTGCGGATGATGTGCACCAGGGCGCTTTCCTCCGGCTTGCCGGGCACCAGCAGGCGGTCACCGCCATCCAGCGTGAGATCCATGAATCGGCGCAGGCGCAGGTCGACCCCGCCATCCGGCTTTTCCTCCTCGCCGTGACAGTGGGTGCAATGCGCCTTGAGCAGCGGTCTCACATCCTTTTCAAAGGTGAGTGGGGCGGCGGCGGCAGCCAAGGGCAGCAGAAGCAGGGGAACTGTGCGAAGCATGTTCAAGCATCTACCTACGCGTCCCCGGACCCGCTTTTTTGCATCCCCGCCCGCAAAGCGGGCCACCTCGTCGCAGAGAAAGCGCAACTCAAGGGGCTTCCAACACCTGCCCGGCTTTCAGCAGACGCGGTCGAAGGTCGGCATAGGGCACCTGCTGAACCGGCGCCTGCTGCTCCAGAGCCAGCACGGCGGCGAGGGCGGCCGACTGGGAGGTTGCCATGAAGGTGAACTCAATGCGGAAGGCACCGTAGGCAACGTAGCTCATCGATGGACAGGTCGGACAGAGCAGGTTGATCGCCTCGGCAGGCTTCGGACAGAGACTGCGATAGGCGACGCCAAATGGGATCCAATCGTTGCCCCCAAACACCGCCCCCTCGTTCCAGACAGCCCCGTTTTTGACGATGCGCCGGGCATGATGAAGGTCGGGCGGCCACCAAACCAGCGCGACCGGGTCGACCACGGGTTCCGGCGACGCCTTGCGCACATGGGCCTCCGTCATGACGAAATCGCCGAGGAGTCGCCGACCGTTCCGAATATACAACTGGCGCGGCCATCCGCCATGATCCTGAAATTCATCGCGACACAGCCCCCAGTCGGACCAGAAGCGTCGGGTGGCTTCAGGCACGGCCGGATCATGGGCGAGGAACCACAGGAGGCTGTGCTGCCAGTGCAGCGCCGCGCGGAAGCGTTGTTCGCGCTGCGCGTGTGACAGGGTGTTCCAGTCGTGATTTTCGCCCGTGAGATTGCCGAGGAGATGGTGCCAGGAACCCGGGTCTGTCTTGCCGTTGGGCAAGGCCGCATGGGGACTGTCGAAGCGACCCCCGGCCGCCAGATAGCGGCGATGCAGTTCGAATTGATCCGGATCGTAGTCCTCAGGCTGGGTGATCTGCAGACGATTGGCCGGGTCGCGGGTCAGGCAGAGCCGGAAGCGAAAGCCCTGGATGCCGGCGTCGGGATCCCCCTGCTTCCCCTCCCCGCCGGCTTGCACGCCGGGGATCAGACCGCTGGCCGGATCCCCGGGAATGCGCCAGGGATCCACCCGCACCTCAAACTGGCCGTGGGTGGTGTCCGTGCGGATGCCGTTCTTGGTCTCGCCATGGCGCGCATTGCCCTCGCGACCGACCTCAAAACCCGCGCCGGCGGCGGCAAGCAGGTCGCCTTCATACGTCGTGTCGAGAAACTGCTGCGCGCGAATTTCCAGACCACTGCCGCAAACGAGCGCCACAAGTCGCGATCCCTCCTTGAGCACGCCCCCCTCCTCGCGCAGATGCTGGCCGCGCAGGACCCGCACGCCGGCCTCCTTGACCCAGGCCTCAAACAGCGCCTCGGCAACATGCGGTTCAAAGCGCCAAAGGGCAGGCTGCTTGGCGCGCTTGGCGAGCATCGCGTCGAAGGCCTCGAGCCGGCCATAGCTCGCGCTGACGCGACGGTAGAACTCAAGCGCCAGACCACCAACCGCCGGACTGTTTTGGAAACTGCCATGGTTGTCGATGTCCGTGCCGCCGAGCCCTTCACTGCTCATGCCACCAAGGTGCAGCCCGTGTTCAATCAACACCACATCGTGGCCGGCCTGGGCGACCTGAACGGCGGCAAGAACCCCGGCGCTGGTGCCTCCATAGACGCAGACCTCCGTTTCCAGCCGATCCGCGCCGGCGAGAGCGAGGGGAGAAAGCAACAGCAAGGAACCAACCCAACGTGACATGCGCCAAGGCCTAGCCGCGTCGGCTGCCCGCGTCCAAGGGGAAATGCCTCGCGGAATTCCTCACGATCCAAACCGCCCCCGGTTGGCAGCCCCTCAGAGCTTGCGCAGCACGACATTGCGGATCGCAGCCATCGTGTTGTAGGTGGTCAGCGAGAGCGGGACGTAAGCCTCCATGGGACCGGGACGCAGACTGACCTTGCGATCCTTGATGTCGATGTCCACCACCTGCTTGTCGTTCACCCAGGCACTCAGGTTGGTCGGGGTCACCCGCAGGCGAACGCTGTACCAGGTGTCATCGTCGTAGCGCTGGTAGCTGCCGGTGGCGTTGTTGGCGGCATCAAGGTCGTCGATGCTGCTGATGCCGGTGACACTGCCCCCCCAGCCGCCGAGAATGAGGCTGGCACAGCGGTCGATCTTGCCCACCGGGAAGGTCAGACCGCAGAAGAAATCCACGCCTTGGAGACGCTTCGCCTGCAGGGTGATCTCGTAGTTGGTCAGCGGCAATTCCGCCACCTTCTTGTAAACGACACCGCTGAGGCTGTCGCCCTGGGCGATGACCATCTGGCCTCCCTCCAGCGTCACTTCACCGCTGCCGCCGATGTCCACAGGCTCCCAATTTTCCAGCGATTTGCCATCGAACAGCTTCCACTGGACCGGGGTCTCGGCCGCAGGGGCGGGCTTGCCCGCCTCCTGCTGTGCGAACACGAGCGATGATAGGGCGACGAACTGGAGAAGCGTCAGCAGGGGCAGTTTCATGGGGGCGAGCTTCTTTCTAAGGCGCTGAAACGGCTCAAGTCAGCAAAAAAACACGGGTTTTTTCCGGGTCAAAACCGCTGGATGCACGGCGCCGGCGTGCTATCTGATCCCCAGACATGAACCTCCCTCCCCTTCCCCGTCTCGTGCATGGCGTGCTGACACTCGTCCTCGCCGCCGGCCTGAGCAGCTGCGCGACCCGCAAGTCCAGCAAGGCCCATTACTCGACCCGCTTTGAGCCCAAGGTCGAAGCGGTCAAGAATCCGTCGGCCGTCAAAGTCAAGATCAGCACCCGGGCCCAGCGCATTTACGTGGTCGAGGGCGATCGCGTGCTGCTCGCCAGCCCTTGTTCAGTTGGCACCGCCGGCTCACCGACGCCCGCCGGCCACCATCGCGTGCTCAGCAAGACCGCCCAGCGCCGCCGCGTCAGCCAGCCCGGCGCGGGCTACCCGATGACCTACTGGATGTCCTTTTACGCGCCCGCCTACGGCATGCACTGGGGCTGGGTGAAGCCCTACCCCTGCACCCACGGCTGCGTGCGCCTGCCGATCCAGACCGCTCGCGCCATGTTCGACATGGTCCGGGTTGGCACGCCGGTGCACGTTGCCGCGACCCATCCCGAGGATGCCAACCACGGCAGCCACCTGCCCGTGCTCGACGACTCCACCCTGCCCGACCCGCCGGACTCTTACATGCTCAGCCCGCAGGTCTTTGCCGACGCCGCCAAGGGCAAGGTTTACAGCTACTGATCCCATGTCCACCGTCCCGTCCCGTCGCGTCAACGTCCGCACGCCGGAGGTCATGGAGCGCGTCCAGGCCGAGGTGGAGAGCCATTACCGCAGCCCCCTGGTCGAGGCCGTGCGGGCCCGTGGCAGTGTGCTGACCCTCGGCAACACCACCGTCCGCCTGGCCCGAGATTTCGGCTTCTGCTATGGAGTCGAACGCGCCATCGACCTCGCCTACGCCGCGCGTCGGGTCTTCGCCGATCGCCGGGTCTTCCTTCTCGGCGAGATCATTCACAATCCCGAGGTCAACCGGCAACTCACCGAGATGGGCATTGTCAGCATCCCCGTCGGCAAGCACGACGAGGCCGTTGACGGTTTTCAGAGCGACGACGTCGTCATCGTGCCCGCCTTCGGCGCCGAGACACGGCTGATGAAGCGCATTGCCGAGCGCGGCTGCATGGTGGTCGACACGACCTGTGGCGACGTCATGAGCGTCTGGAAGCGGGTTCGCAACTACGCCAAGACCGGATACACATCGATCATTCACGGCAAGGCCGCCCACGAGGAAACGCGTGCCACCTCGTCGCGCGCGCTTGGCGACGACGGCAACGGCCACTACCTGGTCGTCCTCACCCTGGCCGATGTCGACTTCGTCTGCGACTACATCCGCAACGGCGGTGACAAGGCCGCCTTCCTTGAGCGTTTCAAGGGTGCCAGCGCGCTCTCCGAAGGCTTTGACCCTGAATTGCACCTGCGCCGCATTGGTGTCGCCAACCAGACGACGATGCTGAAGTCTGAAACCGAGGAAATCCAGCGACGTTTGCAGCAGGCGATCTTCGACCGCGACGGCGCGGAACTCGGCGCGCAGAACTTCCAGGTGTTCGACACGATTTGCGGGGCCACCCAGGAGCGCCAGGACTCGCTCTTCCTGCTCCTGCGACAGCCCCTCGATCTCCTGCTGGTGGTCGGAGGCTACAACAGCTCAAACACGACCCACCTCGTCGAAATCGGCGAACAGCAGCTGCCCACCTTCTTCATCCGCACCGCCTCCTGCCTTGCCTCGCTCGAGCAGATCGTCCACTTCGACCTGCATCTGAAGGAGGAGACAACGAGTTACTCGGCCAAGCTGGGATCCCCGGAGTCCGTGGTCATCGGCATCACCGCCGGCGCGTCCTGCCCGAACAACCTCATTGAGGACACCCTGCTGCGCGTCTTCCAACTGCGCGGCATCCCGGCCGACGAGGTCCGCGCCGCCGCCGGTCTTTGACCAATCCTCAGGCAGGCAAACCGTCGGGCTCACCGGCTTCGGTGGCCTCAAGCAGCTCGTCACGGTGGGCCAGATAGGCCGCGAGCACGTCGTCGAGCTCCATCACGCTGCCGATCTGGCTGAAGCGCGCACGCAGGAACTTGCCGCCGCGCAGGCTGCGCGTGTAGTGCATCAGCCGGTTGCGCATGGCGCGCATCACCTCGAACTCGCCGCGCGTGCTGCGCGCAATCGCCATCAGGCAGTGCCGGCGCATCAGGTCAAAACGCTGCTCGGCGGTCGCCGGCGACGGCTGAGCGCCGGTCGTCAGGTAATGCTTCACCTCCTGAAAGACCCAGGGATTGGCCATCGCCGCACGGCCGATCATGACACCGGCAACCCCGGTCTGTGCGCGCCGCACCTCAACATCGGCACCGCCGGCAATGTCGCCGTTGCCAATCACCGGCACCCGAACCGCCTCGGCCACCCTGCCGATGACCTCCCAGTCGGCCTGACCGCTGTAACCCTGGGCGCGGGTGCGTCCGTGCACGGCGATGGCTTGTATGCCGCAATCCTCCAGCCGGCGCGCCACATCGACGGCGTTGATGTTCGCGGAATCCCAACCAATGCGCATCTTGGCGGTCACGGGCACCGGCACGGCTCGGACAATTTCCCGCGCCACCTCCTCGAGCAGCGGACAGTTGCGCAGCAGCGAGGAACCGCCGTTCTTGGACACCACCTTGTTGACCGGACAGCCGAAGTTGATGTCGATGAAGTCGGGCTGCTTCCAGTCGAGGATCTTGCGCGCGGCCTCCCCCATGCGCCGTCCGTCGGCCCCAAACAGCTGCACCCCGAGCGGGCGCTGAGCCTCCTCGAACTCGGTGTAATGGCGGGTCCGGTCATCGCGCTGCAGAATGCCCTCGGCACTGACAAACTCGGTCACCATGACATCGGCCCCCAGCTCCTTGCAGAGCGTGCGGAAGGTGAGGTCCGTCACCCCCGCCATCGGGGCGAGGTAGAGGGGAAACCGGTCGGGCTGGAGCCAGGGAAGCACCTGACAACCTAACCTCATTCCCCACGCCGGCAAGGCCCGCCCGCCACTCCGCCTTTGCATGACGCACGAATCCAGCCTAGCCTAGATCCTCCCGACCGCATGAATGCCCCCGAACTCGCCCGCCGCGTCATCCGCCTCGAGATCGACCAACTCGAAAGGCTGCATGCCCGCATCGGCGACACCTTCACCCGGGCGGTGGAAATGATGCAGCGCTGCCTCGACGGGCGCGGCAAGCTAGTCGTCTGCGGGGTTGGCAAAAGCGGCAACATCGGCCGCAAGCTCGCCGCCACCCTCAACAGCACCGGGGCCACCACGGTCTGCCTCGACGTTGGCGACGCGCTTCATGGCGATCTCGGCGTTCTGGATGCCGGCGACCTCGGCATCGTTCTCAGCCACAGCGGCGAAACCGCGGAACTGATCAACCTTCTGCCCCATCTCAAGCGGCTCGGCCTGCCCCTCATCGCCCTCACCGGTGACACCGGCTCCACCCTCGCCCGTCACGCCGACTGCGTGCTTGATGTCCATGTCACCCAGGAGGCATGCCCACTCAACCTGGCCCCCACCGCCAGCACGACGACCATGCTCGTCCTCTGCGACGCCCTCGCCATGGTGCTGCTGGATGCACGCGGTTTTCGTCCCGAGGACTTCGCCCGACTGCATCCCGGCGGCTCCCTTGGTCGCGCCCTGCTCACCCGGGTCGCCGATGTCATGCGCCATGGCGACCAACTCGCCCTCATCCCGCCTGCCGCCAGCGTCCAGGACGCTCTGCAGGCGATGACCCGCGCCCGCAGTGGTGCCGCCGTCGTGGTCACCGCGGAAGGCGGTCTCGCCGGCGTGTTCACCCACGGCGACTTCGTCCGGGCCTTCCAGAAGGAACCCGACATCGCTCGCCGCCCCGTGGCCGACTTCATGACCGTTCACCCCGTGACCCTGCAGGCCGATCGTCTCGCCGCCGAGGTTCTCTCCACCCTGCGCACCAACCGTGTCGATGACATTGTCGTCGTCGACAACGACGGCCATCCCGTCGGCCTGGTCGACACCCAAGATCTCACCCGTCTCCGCCTCGTCTGAACATGAGCGAACCCGTCGAACGCAATCTGGGCATCCAGCCACTGGACGCCATCCTGACCGGACTCGGCCTCGGCAACCATGACCTGGTCGCCGCCAGCCCCCAGCCCCTGACCCACAAGGCCGTGCAACGCGCCCGCAAGGGCCGTCGCCTGACCCCGCACATGCAGCGCCGCATTGCCGAGGCCCTGCTCAGAGCCGCCGCGTCCGCCGGACGCGCCCCGGAGACCCCCTGGACCCCGCGCGAACTGTTCAGCTACTGAACCCCGTGGCAAAAAACGCCCGCTTGGCACCGAACCTGTTTGCTTGACCCGCCGCGCCGCCCGGCGCACTTGACCCCGCATGCTGACCCAAGCCGTTCACGAGCCAGCCCCGCCCGCCCCCGTGCCGGCGCCGTCGCCCGTGCCGGCCTATCTTCCCGCCCCCGGGGTCTATGACGAAATGCTGCAGCCGGACGGCAGCCTGCGGCCGCACTGGCTGCGCTTTGGCCACTACCTTGCCCAGTGCCCGCCGGGCGAACTGCAATCACGTGCCGCCGCCATGCAGCGCCTGCTGCGCGACCACGGCGTCACCTACAACGTGTATGACGACGCTCTGGGCACGCGCCGACC
>JAUREI010000108.1 GCA_030827515.1 Prosthecobacter sp.
ACGGCCAGGCCGAAGGCATGGCAGGCAGCCAGAGCGGCGAGCAGATTCTCCAGGTTGTGACGTCCGCGCAGACGGATGTTCCGGGTCTGGCCGACCTGCTCACCCTGATGAAGAATGCGGCCGTTTTCCCAGGTCCAGTCGGCTTCGGCGCCGGTGGCGGAAAAGGTGGTTCGGCGGGCGGAGCCACTGGCGACGCTTTCGCCGGCGCGCACGACGGCGAGGTCGTCGCCGTTCTGGTTTTCAAAGATGCGGGCCTTGGCGGCGAAGTAGGTGTCGAGATCCGGGTAGCGGTCGAGGTGGTCGGCGGCGAAATTCAGCCAGACGGCGACACGAGGCCTAAAGGTCTCGATGGTTTCCAGCTGAAAGCTGCTCACCTCCAGCGCGAGCACGTCATAAGACTCGCCGGACGCGACCACTTCGCTGAGCGGCACGCCGTGGTTGCCGCAGGGCAGGGAGCGCAGGCCGCAGCCGTTGAGGATGGCCGCGGTCAGTTCGGTGCAGGTGCTCTTGCCGTTGGTGCCGGTGATGGCGATGAGCGGGGTTCGGTTGTAGCGGAACCCGAACTCCATTTCACCGGTGAGGCGGGCGCCGGCGGCGACAAACTTTTGAGGCAGCGGCCAGGAGGCGTCGAGTCCGGGGCTGAGCACGAGCTGACTGAACGCGCCTGGGGGGACGGCAAGGGTGCGCGCGGCATCGCCGGCAACCACCGCAAAGTCTTCCGCCCGCAACCGCGCGAGGGAACCGCCCAGCCTGGCGGGATCCCCCTCGTCGAACACCGTCACCCGCGCGCCGTGCTGGCGCGCAAGCCGCGCGGCGCCGAGGCCGCTGCGGCCGGCGCCGAGGATCGCGAGGTGTTGTCCGGTGAGGTTGGGCATGTTCAGCGCAGCTTGAGGGTGGCGAGGCCCATGAGGGCGAAGAGCAGGGATAGGATCCAGAAGCGGACGATGACCTGGTTCTCGTGCCAGCCGCCCAGTTCGAAATGGTGGTGGATGGGCGACATGCGGAAGACCCGCTTGCCGCGCGTCTTGAAGCTGGCGACCTGGATCATGACGCTCATCGCCTCCATCACGAAGACGCCGCCGACCAGCACGAGCACGATCTCCTGCTTGCAGCCGATGGCGAGCGTGGCGATGCAACCGCCGAGGGCCAGCGAGCCGGTGTCGCCCATGAACATGCGCGCGGGGTGGGCGTTGTACCAGAGGAAGCCGAGGCAGGCGCCGGCCAGGGCCATGGCGACAATCGGCAGTTCGTTGGCCAGGGAGTGATGGGCGACGCCGAGATACTCCGAGTAGTTGGCGTTGCCGCAGACATAACCGAAACCGGCATAGGCGAGGGCCGTGGTCAGCGAGCAGCCTGTGGCCAGGCCATCGAGGCCGTCGGTGAGGTTGACGGCGTTGGAGGCGCCGACGATGACCAGCGTGAAGAGCAGAACCGCGAAAAAGCCCATGTCGGCAATCAGCGGCTCCTTGAGAAGCGGAACATACAGTCCGCGCAGCAATGGCGTGCCGCCAAGCTGGGCAAGGGGCGTGTCATGACCCGCCTTGCTGACCTGATCGATGACGGCATCGGGCGGCACCAGGTAGCAGAAGGCGAGCCCGGCGAGGAAGGCGACACCGCCCTGCCAGACCAGCTTGGTGCGGGCGCTGACTCCCTTGGAGTTTTTCTTGCTGATCTTCAGGTAGTCATCCCAGAAGCCAAGCGCGCCAAGACCGACCGTGGTGAGCAGGATGATCCACACCATCAGGTTGTCCCACTTCGCCCACAACAGGGTGGAGGCGACGATGGCGAAGACGATGAGCAGGCCGCCCATGGTGGGGGTGCCGGCCTTCTTGCCGTGCAGGTCATAGAGCTGGCGCACTTCCTCGGCACTGCGCACCGGCTGGCCGATTTTCAGCGAGATCAGCCGGCGAATCAGGTGTTCGCCGAAAAACAGCGAGAGGAAGAAGGCGGTCACCGCCGCGCCGCCGGCGCGGAACGTGTGATAGCGGAAGATGTTGAGCACCTTGTAGATGAGCGAGTCGAGGCTGATCCATTGGCCGGCCTCAAGCCAGCCGCGCAGTTCGTAGAGCCAGTACATCATGACGGCTGAAAGGGGGTGAGAACGTGTTCCATGGCCGCCGAACGGCTGCCCTTGACGAGCACGGCGTCGCCTTCGCGAAGGAGTTCCCGAAGGGCATCGGCACAGGCCGAATGGTCGGAAAAGCCGCGGACGAGCGGGCAGGCGGCGGCGCCTGCGGCGATCCAGCCGGCCTCGGTGCCGCCGACCGTCAGCACGCCGTCGAGTCCGAGCGCGGCGGCTTCGGCGCCGACACGACGGTGCTCCTGCTCGGCAATGGCGCCCAGTTCACCCATGCGGCCGAGCACGGCATAACGGGCGCGGGCGCTGCCGGCGGCGAGGGTGCGCAGGGCGGCAATGACGGAGTCGGGGTTGGCGTTGTAGCTGTCGTTGATGAAGCGCACACCGCCGGACTGGAAGACCTGCATGCGGCCGCCGGTCAGGCGTGCCGAGGCGAGGGCGGCGACGATGTCGGAGGGAGCCACGCCCAGTGACCAGCCGAGTGCGGCGGCGAGTGCGGCGTTGCCGACCATGTGCTCGCCGAGCACGGGCAGAAAGGCCTCGATGGCATCGCCGGCGAAATCGAGCCGGAAATGCGTGCCGTTGTCGGCCGGGCGCAGGTCGAGGGCGCGCACATCGCCGGCACCGATGCCGGCGGTCAGCACCTGCGCCTGGCAGTGGCGGGCGATCCGCGGCGTGTAGTCGTCGCCGGCGGGCAAAATGACAACGCCGTGGGCCGGCACGTTGGCGGGCAGGGTGGCCTTTTCCCAGGCGATGGCGTCGCGACTGCCAAGGTGTTCAATGTGGGCCATGCCGACGTTGGTAAGCACGGCGGCGTCCGGTTGGGCAATGTCGACGAGGGTCTTGAGTTCGCCGGCATGGTTCATGCCCATTTCGACGACCGCGCACTCGTCGCCATCGGCAAGAGCCAGCAGGGTGAGAGGCACGCCGATGTGATTGTTCAGGTTGCCAGCGGTGGCGCGGGTTTGGAAGCGACGGCCGAGCACCGCTGCCGTGAGGTCCTTGGTGGTGGTCTTGCCGTTGCTGCCGGTAAGGCCGACCACGAGCGGTTGGTGCCAGGCACGGTAGCCGCGTGCCATGTTCTGGAGGGCATCAAGGGTGTCGCCAACCTCGACGACGGCGCAACACTCCGGCAACTGCCAGTCGGCCCGAACCTCCGAGACTATGACCGCCGCTGCACCGGCTGCAGCCACCTGCGGCACGAAGTCATGGGCGTCGAAGCGATCGCCGCGCAGCGCCACGAAGACGTCACCCAGGCCAGCCTGGCGCGAGTCGGTAATGACGCGTTCGACATCGCGCGCCGGCACCGCCCCTCGGACGTGGCCGTCCGCGAAGGCAAGGAGCGTGTCGAGCGCGATGGGTTTCATGGGTCAGTTACGGCGCGGGCCGCGCGGCGGCGGGGAAGGGGGGGCTTCGCGAGCCGCGTTGTCGGCATCGCGCTGACCGGCGATTTCGATGAGGGTCTGGCGGACGACGCGGCGGTCGTCGAAGGGGTGCTTCTTGCCCTGGATGTCCTGGTAGTCCTCGTGGCCCTTGCCGGCGACAAGCACGATGTCGCCCGGGCGGACGTTCTCGAGGGCAAGGCGGATCGCCTCACGACGATCAAGCACCTGCGCATGACTTTTCGGGCGGCGGAAGCCCTTGGCGGCATCGTTCAGGATGGACTGCGGGTCTTCAAAGCGCGGGTTGTCGGAGGTGAGCACGCAGATGTCACTGCCCGTTTCGGCGGCAGCGGCCATCTTGGCGCGCTTGCCGCGGTCGCGGTCGCCACCGCAGCCGAAGACGGTGATGATGCGTTCGGGTCGCAGGGCGCGCAGGGTGCGCAGGGCGTTGTCGAGGGCGTCTGGCGTGTGGGCGTAGTCGACGTAAACCTGGAAGCGAGTCTGGTCGGTCACGCGCTCAAGGCGGCCGGGGACCTGCGGCGCGGTTTTCAGGTGGGCGATGCTTTCGCGCAGGTTGAGTCCCATGGCATGGCCGGCGGCGAGGGCGGCGAGCGAGTTGTAGACGTTGAAGTCGCCAATCAAAGGCAGTCGCACCAGGAAGGAGCGGCCGAGCGCCTCAAGCTCATAGTTGGTGCCGGTCGGATCGCAGCGGACATTGTTGGCGCGGAACTCGAGGCCGGTGCCGAAGCCGTAGCGGGTGACACGGCCGGTTCCCTCGTAGCGGGTGATGAGCTTGCGCCCCCAGGGGTCGTCGCCATTGAGGATCATCTGGCCGCGTTTTTGGGCGGCAATGGTTTCGAAGAGGCGGGTCTTGGCGGCGAAGTATTTCTCCATGCTGCCGTGATAATCCAGGTGGTCCTGCGACAGGTTGGTGAAGACCCCGGCGGCGAATTCAAGCCCGTGCACTCGCTCCTGGTCGAGGGCATGCGAACTGACCTCCATGACGCAGGCGCGCAGGCCGTTGTCGCGCATGCGCGCAAACAGGCCGTGGATTTCCAGCGATTCCGGGGTCGTGTGGGTTGCCGGCAGAAGTTTGCCGTCACCGGCATCCCAGGCGATCGTGCCGATCAGGCCGCTGCGCTTCTGACCGCGGTTGAGCAGATCGTGCAGTAGGAAGGCGGTGGTGGTTTTGCCGTTGGTGCCGGTGATGCCGGCCAGGGCAAGGGTGCGCGCCGGATCATCGTGGATGGCGGCGGCGGCGGCGGCCAGGGCTCGGCGCGTGCAGCGGACATGCACCCAGGGTGCCGCGAAGTCCGCAGGCGGCGCGGTTTCGGCGACAATGGCGGCGGCGCCTGTGGCAAGCGCGGCGTCGATGAAGTCATGGCCGTCGGCATGGCTGCCGCGCAGGGCGAAAAAGGCGGCACCGGGACCGGCCTTGCGCGAGTCGTAGGTGAGGGAGCGAATTTCGGTGTCGAGGCTGCCGGAAGTCACCGGATTCTCGAGGCGCTTGACGAGGTCGCGCAGGCTCATTGGGCACCTCCTTGCAGGGCAAGCGGGCGCTGCGGGCGGACTGAAAGCTGCTTGAGCGTCTCGCTCACGATCTCGGCAAAGATCGGCGCCGCGACCTTGCCGCCGCCGATTTCGGCCGGATCGCTGGCCTTCGGGTTGTCGACCACGATGACGCAGGCGATTTTAGGGTCATCCGCCGGTGCGAAACCGGCGAAAGAGGTGATCCACTGGTCCCGGCGGTAGCCGCCCTTGCGCGGTGAGCCGTCCTTGTTGTGGCCGACCACGAGTTCCGGGTCGTAGCGCTGGGAGGTGCCGGTCTTGCCGGCGACTTCGATGCCCTCAATCTGGGCGCGGGTACCGGTGCCCTTGGCGACGACGTTCTTGAGAAGTTCGCGCATCACCTGGGCGGTGCGGCCGCTGCATACCTGGCCGGCAACCTCGGGTTCAACAACCTGTTCGACACGGCCGCCCTCGCCGGTGATGCGGTCGATCAGGCGCGGTTTCATGAGCAGGCCGCCGTTGGCAATGGCACCATAGGCAAGTGCCATTTGCAGCGGGGTTACCTTGACTTCATAGCCCATAGGCATTCGCGAATGGGTGGTGTTCGACCAGCGGCCCTCGTTGAAGTAGCCGCGACTTTCGCCAGGCAGGTCGATGCCGGTGGGGCGACCGATGCCAAAGCGGCGGGTGTAGTCGATGAAGGCGGTCTGGCCGACCTTCTTGTACACCTTGTAGGTGCCGACGTTGCTGGAATAGGTGAAAACGTCGCGTGCCGGCACGACGCTCATCTTCTTCACGTCCGTGAGCGAGGCCTTGAACACCGGATCGGTGTAATGGCCCCAGTGGCAGTCGATGCGCTCGTCCGGGTTGAGCTTGCGAAGGTCGAGGGCGGCAGTGAAGGCGACGATCTTGAAGGTGGAACCCGGTTCGTAGGGTTCGTAGATGGCGAGGTTTTTCCAGCTGGTGGCACCCGGCTTGGAAGCCAAGGCACGATCGTGATCGGGTAGGAAACTCATCGCCAGGACCGAGCCGGTGGTGACCTCGGTGACCACGGCCATGATCTTGCCGGGTTTCCAGGTTTGGCTGGCGCGGGCGAGGATGTTGTCGACGGCGTCCTGGATCGGCAGGTCAACGGTGAGGTGGATGTCGCGGCCGTGCACCGGTTCCTTCATCTCACCCCGGTAGAGGGGCAGTTCGCGGCCAAACTTGTCGCGCTCGATGACGACGCTGCCGGCGATGCCGTGCAGGAGATCCTCACGGCTTTTCTCGATGCCGAATGCGCCGCCCTTGCCCTCCTCCATGCCGCCGACGAGCAGGGCGAGCCGGTTGTGCGCCGGATACTGTCGTTCGACGGCGGGCAGGACATAGACGCCCTTGATGTGCAGGGCGGTCAGGTAGTCGCGCCAGTCGGCGGCCTGTTCGTCATCCAGCTTGTGCAGCAGCACCTGCACCGGTTCGGACGACTTAAGGACGCCCAGCATGTCCTCGCGGGTCCTGCCGGTCTTGGCGGCGAGAGCCTGCGCCACGTGCTCGTGATAGGCGTCGAGAATGGCGGCGTCGCTCAAGCCGCGCGTGAGTTCGCGCACACTGGTGCCGCGCACGCGGGCCAGACAGGGTTTGACGGTTGGCAGTTCGTTGAGGTGGACGCGATTCGTGCGCAGTTCGAAGACCTCCTCGTCGTAGGCCAGATAGCGCCCGCCCTGGTCGAGGATCGAGCCGCGGTGGGCCGGTAGAACACGCTCCTCGCGGAATTTTCGCGACGCCAGTTCGCTGAGGCGCGGCGAGCGCTTGATGTGCAGGTCATAGAGGCGCCACGCCACGGCAGAAAAGCCGAGGCTGAGCAGGCAGGTGGCAACCATCATCCTGTGAAAGAGCGGACGATCGCGGCGGAGTTGGGACTGGCTGGGCAGGGAAGTCACAGCGTGGGGGCGGCGTCCCGGGCGGGTTCGCGGCGTCGGAGGTGAAGGATGGCGTTGGTGTCGGGCAAAATGGGTTGCAGCCAGGTGCCCTTGGCCTGGAGCAGCGGCTGCACCCGCTGGCTGTCGAGCAGTTGGGCGATCTTGCGCTCAAGGCCGGTGATCTCCATGTCGAGCAGCTTCATCTCCTGCTCGACCTGGCGTTGTTGTTCCGCGAGGGCGGTGGCGCGGTTCTTGTTCACGACCACGCTCAGCGCCGCCATCAGCAGGGCGCCGCAGAGCAGCAACGCGGCGGTAAGCCACGGAATGCTGAAGCTGCTGCGATGGCGCTGGTTTCTCATGCGGGCAGTCGTTCGACGGCGCGCAGGCGGGCGCTGCGCGCGCGGGGGTTGAGTTCGAGCTCGGCGGGCGAAGCCTCGACAGGCTTGCGGCTGAGAAGGCGCGTCAGGCAGTCCGGATTCGGACGAGGTGAGGGCCACTCGGGGCGGTCCAGAAACGGGGTGCTCAGGGCTTGGAAGGCCTGCTTGACCACACGGTCCTCTATGGAGTGGAAGGTGATGACGGCGAGGCGTCCGCCCGGTTTCAGCCAGTGCGGGGCTGCGGTCAGGAATTCCCGAAGGGCCGCGATCTCCTGGTTGGTTTCGATGCGCAGCGCCTGAAAGGTCAGGGTGGCGGGATGGCGGCGACCGTGCTTCGGACAGACGCGCTCGATCATGCCGGCGAGCTGCAGGGTTGTCGTGAACGGGCGACTGGCGCGGTCGTGGACGATGGCGCGCGCAATGCGGCGGGCCTGCGGCTCCTCGCCATACTCGCGAAGGATGCGTTCAATTTCCTCCTGCGGGTAGGTGTTGACGATGTCCGCCGCGGTCAGCGGCGAGGTCGTGTCCATGCGCATGTCGAGAGGTCCCTCCCTGGCGAAGGAGAAACCGCGTTCGGGCGCGTCGAGATGGCGGCTGCTGACACCGATGTCGATGAGCATCCCGTCGAACAGGCCGACGCCGGCTTCGCCGAGCACCTGGGCAAAGTTGCGGAAGTTGCCGCGCAGGGCGCAGAAACGATCCTCGTAGGGCTTCAGGCGGGCTCCGGCATGGGCGAGAGCCTCGTCGTCCTGATCCATCGCCACGACACGGGCGCCGTGCTGGAGCAGGGCTTCGGTGTGGCCGCCACCGCCGAGCGTGCCGTCAAAGAACAGCTTGTCCGGACCCGGTTGCAGAACGTCGAGGACTTCCTGAAGGAGCACCGGCAGATGATAGAAGGGCAGGGCGCGTCCACCGGGATCGACCGGGGGTCCCGCCGGTTCACTGCCGCCCGGTCGCGAGACGGATTTGCCTCGTCCCCAGGGCATCTGCTCGTCCATCGACTCGGTGCTGCCAAACCAGGGCCAAACGCCGACCTGAAACAGCGAACGCCAGCGCCACTTGCCAAGATGAGCCAGCGCCTGGTGCCGCAATTCACCCGTGCCGTTCCATGGGAAGGCACTCCAGGAAAACTGGGCGAGAGTGGGAGCGGATGTGGGCATGAGGTCCTGACGGGCAGGTAGGACGGGAGACTGCCAGCAGCAAATGATATTCCACAAATGCTGCTAATTAAGATAACTTTATTATCTGGAAGCAGGAAGAATGGCAATGCCGGATTTGCTTTTTTTGCAGGCGTGACACTTCACGTATGATGTTCAAAAAAACAGTCAGTTTGTGAAGGTTGGGCAGTTTCCCGTCGCCGTTTTGTGGTATGCTGAATGTTCATGTACGCGCCTCCGCCACCCCCTGAACTGCTTGCCCCCGCCGGCAACTGGGAGTGTGCCCGGGCGGCGGTCGCCAATGGGGCGGACGCCATCTTTTTCGGTTTGCCGCGCTTCAATGCCCGCATGCGGGCGGACAACTTTCGAGCGGAGGATCTGCCCGAGTTGATGCGTTTTTTGCACCAGCACGGGGTCAAGGGCTACTGCGCCTTCAACGTGCTGGTGTTCACCGGTGAACTCGCCGATGCGGCGGCCCAGCTCCGCCTGCTCGAGGAGGCCGGCGTTGATGCGGTCATCGTTCAGGACCTCGGTCTGGCGCGCCTGGTCAAGTTGCTGACCCCCGGACTGCGCCTGCATGCCAGCACGCAGATGACCCTGACCTCGCCCGAGGGACTTAAACTGGCGCGCGGACTCGGCATTGACCAGGCGGTGCTGGCCCGCGAACTGAGCCTGCGCGAACTGGAGCGCTTCCGCGCGACGGAGGATCCCGCCCTGCCGCTGGAAGTTTTTGTGCATGGCGCGCTTTGCGTTGCCTACAGCGGCCAGTGCCTGACGAGTGAATCGCTCGGCCGCCGCAGCGCCAACCGCGGTGAATGTGCCCAGGCCTGTCGCATGCCTTATGAGATGATGGTCGACGGCGAGTTGCGCGACCTTGGCGACAAACGTTATCTGCTCAGCCCGCAGGATCTGGCGGCGGTGGATGAGATTCCGCGCCTGGTCGAACTGGGCATCCGCAGCCTGAAGATCGAGGGGAGGCTGAAAACGCCCGAGTATGTGGCCGCCGTCACCCGGGTCTATCGCAAGGCCCTTGACGCCGCGCTGGCCGGCCGCCGTCAGGAGGCGGTGATCGACGATGCGGACCGATACGAACTGGAGATGACCTTTTCCCGCGGCCTCTTCACGGGTTGGATGCACGGGGTCAATCACCAGAGGTTGGTCGGAGCCCTCTATGGCAAAAAGCGCGGCGTCCATGTCGGAACGGTACGCGCCCTTGTCGGACCGGATGCGGTGGAACTCGATGCCATGCCGGAGCACGTGAAGGCGGGTGACGGGGTGGTCTTCGAAAACCTGCAGGACACGAACGATGAACAGGGCGGGCGCATTTACGGCATCCGCGGCAACCGCCTTGAATTCCAGCGCGGACGTCTCAACGCGGCAAAGTTGCGCGTGGGCATGCGTGTCTTCAAGACGGGCGATCAGGCACTGGAGCAGCGCTTGCGGGCCTCGTGGCAGGGTGAGATCCCGCTGCGCCGCCGCCGGGTGCTGGATCTTCGCGTGTCCGGTGGTGCGGGGGAACCGCTGTTGTTGGAATGCCGTGAACCACGCCTCCGCCTGGAGTCGGCCATGCCCCTGCAGGCCGCCCTGCAGCGCCCCCTGACCGAGGAGCGCCTGCGCGAACAGTTGGGCCGCCTTGGCGGCACGGCCTGCGAACTCGGGGAGCTCACCGTCGATTTCCGGGGTGAGGTCATGCTGCCGGTCAGTGAACTGAACCGCTTGCGGCGCGAACTTGTTGAACAGATTGCCCTTGCACCCGAAGCCGAGGCTGTGGCGCCCTCACGTTCCGGGCTCAGCGTCGGTGCCCTGCTGGAGGCCGTGAAGTCCCGCCATGATCCCGCCGCCGTGGCGCCAGTGCCAAGGTTGCACGTGCTGTGCCGTGACATTGCGCAGATCGACGCCGCGCTGTCGGCCGGCGTGACGCAATTGTACGCCGACTTCGAGGACATCCGACAGTATGGCGGCGTCGTCGAGCGTGTGCGCGCCCATGGCGGTGCCGAGATCTGGCTGGCGACGCCGCGCATTCAGAAATCGGGTGAAGCCGGGTTCTTCAAGCTCATCTCCCGCGCGCGCCCCGACGGCGTGCTGATTCGCAACCTTGGCGCCATCGCCTTCTTTCGCGGCGAGGAACTGCCGGTCACCGGGGATTTTTCGCTCAACGTCGCCAACCCGCTGACGGCCGAGTTTCTCAAGGACACCGGACTGCGCCGGTTGACGATCAGTTATGATCTCAACGCCGAGCAGGTGTTCGACCTGCTTAACGCCGCCCCTTCGGAATGGTTTGAGCTGACCCTGCATCAACACATGCCCATGTTTCACATGGAGCACTGCGCGTTCGCCGCGTTTTTGTCCGAGGGCACCGACTTTACGAACTGCGGTCGTCCCTGCGAAAAGCACCGTGTGCGGCTGCGCGACCGGGTTGGCATGGAGCACCCGCTCAAGGCCGACGTCGGCTGTCGCAACACCCTGTTCAATGCCGTTGCCCAAACGGGGGCGCAGTTTTATGACGAACTGCTCGCCGCCGGCCTGCGTGTCTTCCGGGTGGAATTGCTCGAAGAGGATGCCGCCGAGGCCGGTCGGGTCATCCGCGCCTACCAGGATTTGCTTGCGGGCCGACGCCGCGGATCCGACCTCTGGCGCGATCTTCGCGCCCAGTCCCAGCTCGGTGTCACCCGCGGCACCCTAGCGGAGCTGGGCTGAGGGTCCAATGACCGGGTGGGGTGCGCGCGGGCAGATCAGGCCAGCAGCCCCTTCACCACGTGACCGTGGACGTCGGTGAGGCGGAAATCGCGCCCCTGGAAGCGGTGCGTGAGCTTTTCGTGATCGAAGCCGAGCAGGTGCAGAAGGGTGGCGTTGAGGTCGTGGACGTGGACGGCGTCGCGGACGGCGTGGAAGCCAAGCTCATCACTTTCGCCGTGGACATGGCCGCGGCGGATGCCCCCGCCGGCGAGCCAGATGCTGAAGGCGCGGTTGTGGTGGTCGCGACCGTCGTTGCCACCCTGCACCATGGGGGTGCGGCCGAACTCGCCGCCCCAGACAACCAGAGTGTCGTCGAGCAGGCCGCGCTGCCTGAGATCCTTGACCAGAGCCGCGCTGGCCTGGTCGGTTTCCTGGCAGTTCGCCTGGATCGCCTTGGTCAGGTTGCCGTGCTGGTCCCAGGCCTCGTGGAAGAGCTGGACGAAGCGCACGCCGCGTTCGATGAGACGGCGCGCCAGCAGGCAGTTGCGCGCATAGCCCGGGGTGTTGACATCCTTGATGCCATACATCTCCAGCACGTGCGCCGGTTCGCCGGACAGATCCATCAGTTCCGGGGCGCTGGTTTGCAGTCGGTATGCCATTTCGTAAGCCTCGATGCGCGCGGCGGTCTCGGGATCGGCAAAGGCGCCGAAGGACTGACGGTTCAGTTCATGCAGGGCGTCGAGCGAGGCGCGCTGGGCGGTCTGGTCGACCCCCTTTGGATTGGAAAGGTAGAGCACGGCGTCGCCGGTCGATCGCAGCGGCACGCCACCGTACTGGGTTGGCAGAAAGCCGGAGCCGTAATTGCTGGCGCCGCCGCTGGTACCCTTGGCGCTGGTCAGGACCACGTAGCCGGGCAGGTTTTCGCAGTCGCTGCCAAGCCCATAGAGTGTCCATGCGCCAAAGCTGGGCCGACCAAACTGCTCGGAGCCGGTGTTCATGAGGATCTGACCCGGCGCGTGGTTGACGGCATTCGTCTGCATTGATCGCACCAGGCAGATCTCGTCGGCGATGGCCCCGGTGTGCGGCAGGATCTCGCTCAACTCCATGCCCGACTGGCCGTGGCGATGAAACGCGTACTTGGGTCCGAGCAGGGCGGAATCGGGCTGGATGAAGGCGGCGCGATAGTTCTTGAGAAGATCAGCCGGTGGCAACTGGCCGTTCCGCCGGGTCAGCTCGGGTTTGGGGTCAAAAAGTTCGAGATGACTCGGTGCTCCCGCCTGGAAGAGGTAAATGACGCGCTTTGCCTTCGGTTCGTGGTGGGTGACGCCGTGTGAAGGCGCCGCGGCAACCGCCCCGCGTGCGAGCAGGGAATTCGCCGCTATGCCGCCAAGGCCGAGACCGCAATCGCGCAGAAACCAGCGGCGGGAAATGGGAGATGGCAGATCGGAGATGGAAGATGGGGAGGGGCGCATGGCGGACCGGGGCGTCGATGGGAGATGGGAGATGGGAGATGGGAGA
>JAUREI010000234.1 GCA_030827515.1 Prosthecobacter sp.
CCTCATTCGTGCTGCCCGACAGCGGTGCATCGCGCGAGATCGCGCTGGGGCGTTCCAATCGCACCAGCACGGTGTCGCCCAACTTGACGGCAAGCTTGCGGGCCAGCGACTCGCTCAGGCCGACCTTCCCCGAGGCGAGTTCTGGACCGCGACCGCTCGGACCGAGCTGCCAGAAGCCGTTTTCCACCCCGAGCACCTGGGCGCCATTGACGCGGACATCGCCCGCCGAGGCCGATCCGAGCGCCAGGATCAGGGGTGCCGCGCCAACCTCGCGGGCCAGGGTTTCCGTGAACCAGCGGTCGCCGCCAAGCAGACCCGTCTGCACCTGCCCCAGCCGGAATTCGGCCACCCGTCGCAAACTGGCGCGCACGGAATCCCCAACCAGCAGTGAGCCACTGAGAATGGCCGAGGCCAGGTAGGCGCCGAAGAGGAGGCCAAGATGACCCCGCCAATAATGCCGTGCCGAGGCGAGGATGAAGGAGAACAGCGACATGCCTTCACTGAGTCACAAGCCAGGCCGTGTGCAAGCCCGGGGCTCAGCGCCGCAACAGGCGCAGGCCGGCGAGGGCGAGCGGCAAAATCAGCACCAGCAGCCAGGCGCGACGATTTGCAGGGAGCGCAGGATCGGCCGCCCGGGTGACCGTTTCATCGGGCAACAGTTCCGTGAGGGTCGGCAGGTTGCGATCGAGCAGGGGGGAAGCCTTGGCGGCCGCCTTCCAGTCGGCCGTCATCAGCAAGTCCACCCCCGGGTTCTGCTCCTTCACCTGACAGGAGCATTTGCCGATCAAAAAGGCGGCGGCCGCCTCAATCGTCTCGCTGCGGATGCCGTCTCCAACCAGTGCATAGAGGGCGCGCCCCTGGCCGAAGATCGGAAACACCATCGGCTCGCCTTCGACCTCCTCTAGCCCCTCCTCACTGAGCAGCAACTGTCGCACGAGCACCGCCTCGGTGGCATCCGTGCGCGCCACGCGCAGCAGCGAAAACTCCAGGCGAAGATCCTCCTCGGGCACGGAAACCAGGCCGTTGGCAATGTCCGATTCATCCAGCTTGGGCAGGGTCATGACACCGGCCACGTAATCGAGTCGTTCCTGCAACCGCTCCTCCGCGGCGTCATCGGCCGCCTTGTCGCCCGACTCCAGCAGCAACCAGACCGCGCTCTCCCCTTCCCCCAAGCGTCGCACCAGTTCGCGACGCACCGGCGAGTCCAGCAGGCGCGTGAGGCTGTTGACGTCGAGAGGCCCCGAAAAAGCGGGTTCGCGTATGCCGGACGATGAGGGAAAACGCAGCACCAGCCAGGGCACCTCAGCGTTCGCCTGCTGCTCATGGAGGCGCAGGAGTTCCGGTGGCGGATTCGCGTCGAGGTCGACACGACGGTAGATCGCATTCGCGCGCATCCCCTCGCTGCGCTCCGCATCGCGCAGGGCCTGTTCAGTCGCCTCCGGCAGCGAACCACGCTGAAACACCAGCACCTGAAACGGATCCGCCGGCCAATGCTCCAGCGCATAACGAAACACCGGCACCGAGCAGGCGAACGCCGAGGCGGCCAGGAACATGAAACTCAACAAAAGGCGCGGAACAAAACGCATGAACTCAAACCAACGCCCAAGGACTCACCTGCATTGCAGGCGGCTCTTGGTTCAAGTTTCGTCATGCGTCATTCCCTCCGTGAGCTCCGTGGCCTCCGTGCGAAACCTGTTGAAGCATTGCGCCCCTTAATCCTCCCCTCCCCCACAGCCTTCACAATCCGGCCGCTGCGGCAGGCGGGTGCGACGAAAGCGCATGCTCGACAGATCCATCGACAGCAGTTCGCCGGCGAGCGGTTCGCCGAGACCGGTCAGCAGCTTGATGACCTCGACCGCACCGATGCAGGCGGCCGTGCCAGAGACAGCGCCGAAGACGGGAAACTGGCGTTTCCAGGTGGGCGGCACCTCGGGCACGTAGCAGCGCAGGCAGCCGGTGCGACCTGGAACAAAGGTGGTGACGCTGGCCTCGAATCCACGCATGGCGCACTCGACCATGGGTCGCCCAAGCCGCATGGCGGCGTCATTGAGGGCGAGTCGCTCCTGGAACAGCGGCGCGGCATCAACGACAACGTCGGCCCGCCCGACCAGATCGCCGGCGTTGGCCGCACTGACGTTCTCGGCGACGCCTGTGAGTCGGATGTGCGGATTGAGTTCCTCCAGGCGACGAAGAATGCTCTCCATGCGAGGTTGGCCGAGGTGGGCCGTGGTTTGCAGGAGCTGACGGTTGAGGTCGGAGGGTTTCAGGTCGCCGCCATGAGCGAGAATGAGATGACCGACTCCGGCGGCAGCCAGTTCGTAGGCGACCAAACCGCCGAGACCACCGATGCGGGAAATCAGGACCGTCGCGTTCTTCAGCTTGAGCTGCCCGGCCTCGCCCATGCCCTCGTGCCACATCTGCCATTCGTAGCGGGCGCATTCTTCGGGGCTGAGGGTCGCAGCGTCTGGATGGGCGGGATTCATGCGACGGGAATCTCGGTTTCGACCCCACCGGGGCGAAGATGAAAAATGACGTCCGCCAGAGCCTCGGCCTCGGCCTTGGAATGAGTGACATGAAGGACGGTCACCGCGTGATCCCGCTGCAATCGCTTCAGCAGCGCCGTCATGTCCCCGCGCATGTCCTCATCGAGGGCGGAGAGGGGTTCATCGAGCAGGAGTACCTTGGGATCGGCGGCGAGGGCGCGACCGAGCGCGACCCGTTGCTTCTCGCCGCCCGAAAGCTTGTCGGGCAGGCGGTCGAGCAGGTGGGCGACCCCCAGTTCCTCGGCAAGCTGGCTGACGCGCGCCTCGATCTCCGCCTCCGGCCGATGCCGCAGGCGCAGGGCGAAACCAATCTGCCGTCGCACGCGCAGCCCGGGAAAGAGAGCGATGTCCTGGGGAAGGTAACCGATGCCACGCTCGCGCGGCGGCAGGGCGGAGACATCCCGGTCACCGACCCGGACGCGACCGCTCAGGGGAGGACGCAGGCCGCAGAGGATCTCCAGCAGGGTCGTCTTGCCGCAACCCGTGCGTCCCATGAGCACACCGTAGGCGCAGGCCGGGACTTCCAGATGGATGCCGCGCATGTCGAAACTGCCGGCGCGCCAGGCGATGTTCTCGAGTCGAATCATACGCGTTCCCCGGTGATGCGAACGATGACGAGCACCGCCACGGCAATGACAATCATGAGCAGGCTGACTGCCACCGCCGCCTCCAGATTACCGACGCTGAGTTCGAGCCAGACGGTGGTTGGCAGGACCTCCGTTTTCATGCGTGTGGCGCCAGCAAAGACCAGGATGGGCCCGAACTCGCCGAGACTGCGCGCCCAGGCAATGCAGAAGGCGGCGACCATGCCGCGGCGGGCGGCCGGCAGGGCGACGAGGCGGAAGGCCTGGCCGGGCGTGCAACCGAGGGTGAGCGCGACGTCCTCGGGTCGTGACGGCAGGTGATCGAAGGTGCCGCGCAGGGAGCGGATCGCGAAGGCGGCGGCGACCGTGAACTGGGCGAGCACGACCCCGGCGACCGTGTAGGTGAAGACAATGCCCTGTTCAATGAAACGGCCGATCGGGGTCTGGAAGAAAATGAGCAGGCAGAGACCGACCACCATCGGCGGCAGCACGATGGGGATGTCGAGCGCCGCATCGAGCAGGGATTTGCCGCGGAACTCGCGGCGCGCCAGCAGGTAGCCGATGGGCAGGCCGATGAGCAGCGCAAAGAGGGCGGCGGCGGTGCTGGTGAACAGGCTCAGCCACGCGGCATGGCGGATCGCCGGACTGGCGAGGGCCTTGAACCAGTGCTCCGGCGGACTGTAGCCGGCCGTGGCACCGATGAGCAGGGCCCAAAACAGCAGATACCCGGCGCAAACAAGCGCGAGCAGGATCCAGAAAGCTTGGGCGCGAAGGGCGGACACGAGAGGCGATCATGGCCGTCGCAGGCGAAAAGGTCAAAGCGAGATTGGGCCATGGAGGCGCCTTCGCCAGAGTGCGGGCTTGGGCGCGCGGGACGAGTTCTTCCCCAACCCCTCGTTCTGGCGAACGAGCCTACGCCACTCGAGGGTTGCAAGGGCGGTCGGAAGCCGCGACAGTCGGA
>JAUREI010000079.1 GCA_030827515.1 Prosthecobacter sp.
AGTTCTCCATGGACATGGTCAAGGAGAAGCTCATCGACTGGGAAACCGCCATCCTGCGCAACCCGGCCGAGCAGCTCGACCAGCTCCTCGCCCCGATCTTCGATCTCACCGACGTGCGCAACGCCAAGGCGATTGCCACCGGTCTGCCCGCCGGTCCCGGCGCCGCCTCCGGCAAGATCTACCTCAACGCCGACCGTGCCGCCGCCGCCGAACAGCGCGGTGAAAAGGTGCTGCTCGTCCGCAACGAGACCTCCCCCGAGGACCTGCGCGGCATGATCGCCGCCGAGGGCATCCTCACGGCCAAGGGCGGCGTCTCCTCGCACGCTGCACTGGTCGCTCGCCAGATGGGCAAGGTCTGCATCTGCGGCGCCGCCGCGCTGGAGATCGATTATGACAAGAAGACGGTCACCGTCGCCGGCAAGACCTTCAAGGAAGGCGACTTCCTGAGCATTGACGGCACCAGCGGCACGGTTTACGCCGGCCAGCTCAAGACCGCCCCGTCCGAGATCATCACCGGCATGATTCACGGCGACAAGGCCGCCCAGGCGACCGAGAAGTTCCAGCACTTCAACCAGCTGATGAAGTGGTGCTCCAAGGTCACCCGCCTGCAGGTGCGCACGAACGCCGACAACCCCGAGCAGACCCAGAACGCCATCGCGTTCGGTGCCCAGGGCATCGGCCTGACCCGCACCGAGCACATGTTCTTCGAGGGCGACCGCATCGACGCCATGCGCGAGATGATCCTCGCCGACAACGAGGCGGACCGCCGTGCGGCGCTCGCCAAGCTGCTGCCCTACCAGCGCGAGGACTTCACCGGCATCTTTGAGTCCCTCAAGGGACTGCCGGCGACGATCCGCCTGCTCGACCCGCCGCTGCACGAGTTCCTGCCGCACACCGTCAAGCAGCAGAAGGAGCTGGGCGCCAAGCTTGGCATCAGCGCCGACAAGATCGCCCAGCGCGTCGAACAGCTGCATGAGTTCAACCCCATGCTCGGCCACCGCGGCTGCCGTCTCGGCATCGCCTACCCGGAAATCACCGAGATGCAGGCGCGCGCCATCTTTGAGGCCGCCGCCGCCGTCGCCAAGAAGAAGATCAAGGTCAAGCCCGAGGTGATGATTCCGCTCGTTGGCTTCAAGAAGGAGCTCGACCTGCAGACCGAGATCGTCCACCGCGTCGCCAAGGAGGTCATGGCCGAGAAGAAGATCAAGATCGACTACATGGTCGGCACGATGATCGAAGTCCCGCGCGGCGCTCTCACCGCCGACGAAATCGCCCAGACGGCCCAGTTCTTCTCGTTCGGCACGAATGACCTCACCCAGACCGCGCTCGGCATCAGCCGAGACGACATGGGTGCCTTCCTCATGCCCTACACCGAGGCGGAGATCTTCAAGAAGAACCCCTTCGCGACTCTCGACACCACCGGTGTCGGCCAGCTTATCAAAATCGCCATCGAAAAAGGCCGCAAGACCAACCCGGATATCAAGCTGGGCATCTGCGGTGAGCACGGCGGCGATCCTGACAGCGTCAAGTTCTGCCATCAGGTGGGCCTGACCTACGTCAGCTGCAGCCCCTTCCGTGTCCCCGTCGCCCGCCTGGCAGCCGCCCAGGCCGCCATCGAGGAGCAGCGCGCCGCCGCCAAGGCAGCCGCCGGAAAGAATGTCCGTGGTGGCGCTAACGCCGCCGCGGCCAAACCAACAAACAACGCAACCAACAACAAGAGGAACAACAACATGGCTAAGAAAGCTGCAAAGAAAGCGCCCGCCAAGAAGGCCCCGGCTAAGAAGGCTCCGGCCAAGAAGGCCCCGGCCAAGAAGGGCGGCAAGAAGAAGTAAGCGGAGGGTCCCCTCCGGGGACTTCCGTCACGGCGAAGTGATTCGCCAACAAAAGCCCTGTGAGGAGCGATCTTCACAGGGTTTTTTGTGGTCCGGCGCACCATTTACCCCTTGCATTCGCTCGCGCGGCGGCGATAATCACTATCCAGACCGCGGGGTGGAGCAGCCCGGTAGCTCGTCAGGCTCATAACCTGAAGGTCACAGGTTCAAATCCTGTCCCCGCTACCAATTTCGAATCCCTGAGCCTCAACGGCTCAGGGATTTTTGTGCCCGGGTGAAGCGCCGGGGAGAGATCGTCGAAGGAGGGCGATGTACGGCTTAGCCGCGCCGGGTGACCCGGCAGACCTGCAGGCGGGTGCTGTATTCGCAGGGAACGGCATGGGTCGGCAAGGTGCCAAAGTTCCAGGTCACCTGTTGGGACAGTCCCGGCAGCCAGTGGCCGTAGACCATGAGTCGGCGCTCAAGCCGCGTCCCCGGGTCGGGCAGGGGCGGTGCACCGCCCTCGAAGCGGGACAGGGGAAGCAACAGCCACCAGTCGGGCGTGATCCAGAGTTTCCACAGCCAGGACTCCGGCACCTTGGACGAGCGCACCGGCAGGGCCAGGGCCGTTTGGTGGCGTTCCGGGAAATGCCGGCCCGGGGTGGGCATCAGCAGATGCCAGACGCTGCCGCGGACGGCGCACCACACACGCCCTTGGCGCGCCTCTTCGGACCTCCAATAGGGCGTGTCCACCAGAATACCAGCCTCATCAAATTGAAACAACACCTGTTTATTTGAACATGCAAAAAGAGCGAAGGCAAGTCCGGGATTTTGGGTCGCCGGGAAAGTTTTCAGGCGGGTTAAGGACCGCCGCTGCCCGCGGGAGGCCGGACCACCGCGAGCGACGCCGCCTTGGCACTGGCGGAACTTGGCAGCGGCGCTAGGGTCAGCCCCCGGATGAAGCGTTTCCTCGATCTCGGTCTGCTGCTTGGCGCACTGGCGCTGGGAGGCTGCGTGGCGTTGCCGGACGAAGGCGCGGATGCGCCGGATCAGGCATCGGCTGCCGCTGCGGAGCCCGGGGCTGCGGATCTCGCCTTCCTGTTGGGCATGACTTTTGATGAGGCGAGGGCGCTCAGTGGCGACAGCCTTGACCTGGGGTTTTACGGCCGGGTGGCGGCGGAGAAGATTGAGGTGCTCAAGGCGGATCGCGATGGGCGGCCGCGCAAGGTGCGTGCGACCGGCAAGGTTTTCCTGGAGCACGGTGCCGTGGAACCGGCGCGCATTCTCTGCCAGGAGGCCTTGCTCAACGGGGAGGAGGCGTTCGTGCGCGGCCGGCCGGTCCTGCAGCGTGGCAACAGCTTCTTTGAGGGGCTCAACGAGTTCACGGTCTTTTACCTCTACGGCCAGCGCCTGCGTGTCATCGGCCTGCACCGGATCACCGTTCCGAATGCGCAGGCGCCGGGCGGTCCGGGCGTGTTGGGTGTGCCCTTTGCGCCGAACCTGCCGCACTTTGCCCCTTGGGCGGCCGGGCCCAACCCGCTGCTGCCGGCCCTGGATGAAAGCGCGGTGCCGGCCAACATCCGTGCGGAAATGCAGCGCGCCGGCGAGTCGGAAGCCCTGCTCCAACAGCAGCGCGAAGTCCTGATGCGCGAGCCGGCCGCGCCGGCCGCGCCCTGGGTGAAGCCGCCGTGATTCCGGGCAGCCGTGGTGTCGGGCTCAGAACTGGTCGAGCAGGTACTTGATCAGGTCCGTGCTGGTGACGATGCCGCACAGCTTGGTCCCGTGGACGACGGGCACCGAGTGAAACTCGCCGACCGCCAGCACTTCGGCGGCAGCGCGCACGCTCGCGGTGTCCGGCAGGGTGACGGGGTTTTTCTGCATGATCTGCTCGATTGTCAGGGTGTGGTCGAGGGTGGCGTCGACCTCGCGTTCATCGGTCTGGAAGGCGTCGCCAAAACTGACGCGCAGGAGGTCGCTCCAGGAGATGATGCCCAGAAGCTGGTCGCCGCTGACAACGGGGATGTGATGAACGCCGTGGTCGCGCACAAGGTGGCGGACCTTGGAGACGGGGTCGCCGTGGTGGAGGGTGACCAGATGACGGCTCATGATCGTGGTGACGGGTTCGTGGCGTTTCATGATGAGGTTGGGATGGACTTCAGCCTGCACCCGGATGGGCGGCGCCGCTGCGCGCCGCTTGCCATTCACCCCGCCGGGGTTGCCGGACGAAACGACGAAGGCAGGCCATGCGGCCTGCCTTCGGGAGGGGGAACTGGACGTAGGATCACTTCGACGGGGCGCTGGCGGCCAGCGCCTTGAATTCGGCGGTAATCTTGTCAACGGCGGCCTTGGGGCCAGTGAGCTTGACGAAGACTGGCGCGTCGGGACCGGGGATGATGGCGCCGAGCAGCATGTAATCCGCCTTCGGCGTCTTCGGGCCGAACATGGCACCGTCCATGTAGGTGCCGGTGGCGGAGACGAAGGCGATCTTGCGGCCGCCGGCCTCGAGGTCCTCGCGCTTCGATTCCGGAGCACCCTCGAACTGGCCGAGCCAGCGCTGGATGTTCGCTTCGACATCGCCGCCCTGTCCGGGGCCGAAGTAGTAGAAGACGGCCTCCAGCGGCTTCTCCGTGCCTTCCGCGGTCACCTGCAGGGTGGCGGCGCGCATGGGGCTGCTGGTCGGCACCGAGGTCCAGGCGGACGAGGGCAGGGTGAAGTCGAGGCCGCCGGCGCTGACCTTTTTGTCCTCCGCGAAGGCGGGCAGGGCGGTCAGCAGGGCGAGGGTGGCGAGAAGGGCTTTCATGGCGGCGGCGAGAGGTTGTGGATCAGGGGGTGACGTGCATGACGCCCTTCATCAGCAGCCAGTGGCCGGGGAAGGTGCACAGGTAGGGGTAGTCGCCGGGCTCGGCGGGGGCGGTGAATTCCACCGTGTCGGTGCCGTTTGGCTGAACCAGCTTGGTGTGGGCGAGGATGTCGTCCTTGGAGGCGTCGGGGATGTAGTTCTTGGCCATCGCCTGCGGGTCGGTGAGCATGGCGTTGGCTTGGGCGCCGACGGCCTGGTCCTTGCCGGGCTTGATGAGCAGGAAGTTGTGCGGCTGTGGGGCAATGCTGCCGGTGTTGTTGAGGGTGAGCTTGACCTTCTGGCCGGCCTTGACGGTCAGGTCGGTCTTGTCATAGCCAAGTGGATTGCTCGGGTGGGGCTTGAGTTCGATGACGGCAACATCGCCCTCCTGGGCGTGGGAGGTGAGGCTGGCCAGTGCGAGGGCGGCGAGAGCGGCGAGGTGTTTCATGGGATGACGAGGGGGTAACGCTAATCGGTCGCGGGATGGCTGAATTTTCAATTCTTTTTTCTTGGTCCCTGTCGGACGCCGGTGGAGAGCGTCAAGGAAAGTTTCAGCGTCCGCCGACGTAGAAGCATTCACCCCCTTATGCCCGCCTTGGACGAAACCGCCGTCGCCACCCACCAGTTCAGCCGCCGCAAGGTGCTGCGCGGGCTGGGCACTTTTCTGACCCTGCCCTTCCTGGAATCGGCCGGCACGCGCGTCTTTGCCGCCCCGGCCGCCGCCAAGTCGCCGCTGCGCGCCGCCTGGCTCTACATTCCCAACGGTGTCAACGTCCACCAATGGTTCCCCTCCGGCGAGGGCGCGGGTTATGAGCTGAGCCCGACGCTGAAGCAGATCGAGCGTCACCGCCAGGATTTCATGGTCGTCTCCGGCCTGGCCCAGGACAAGGCGCGCTCCCACGGCAATGGCGGCGGCGACCACGCCCGCGCGACCTCGACCTTCCTCACCGGCTGCATGCCGAAAAAGACTGCCGGTGCCGACATCCGGCTCGGCGTCTCCGTCGACCAGATCGCGGCGGAAAAGATCGGCCACCTGACGCGCCTGTCCTCGCTCGAACTGAGCACGGACGGCCAGCGCAGTTCCGGCCGCTGCGACAGCGGTTACTCCTGCGCCTACCAGTACAACCTGGCCTGGAAGAACGAGACCATGCCGATGGCGCCGGAGATGGACCCGCGCCTCGTCTTTGAACGACTGTTCGGCTACGGCGCTTCCGGGGTCCGCGGCGAAGAGGGTGCCCGCCGGCAGCGCCTGCAGAAGAGCCTGCTCGACACGGTGCTCGATGAGGCCAAGTCGCTGCAGGCCAGGGTCAGCGGCGGCGACCGCCGCAAGCTCGACGAATATTTTGAGTCGGTCCGCGACATCGAACTGCGCATCGAACGCTCGGAAAAATTCGCCGCCCAGCTGCCGCCCGGCGTCAGCGTGCCGGAGGGCATCCCCGAGAGCTACGAGGAGCATATCCGCATCATGTTCGATCTGCTCGTGCTGGCCTTCCAGACCGACACGACCCGTCTGTGCACCTTCCTCATGGCGCACGACGGTAGCAACCGCAGCTTCCCGCAGATCGGCGTGCCGGATGCGCACCACTACCTGTCACACCACGAAAACAACCCGCAGAAGCTCGAGAAGATCGCCAAGATCGACCAGTTCTACATCCGTCAGTTCGGCTACTTCCTCGACAAGATGAAGGGCATCCGCGAGGGCGAGGGCACGCTGCTGGACCAGAGCATGATCGTCTTCGGCGGCGGCATCGGCGACGGCAACCGCCACAACCATGACAACCTGCCGATCCTGCTGGCCGGCCGCGCTGGAGGCGCCTGGACGCCGGGCAAGCGCGTCGTGCTCAAGGACGAGACGCCGATGACCAACCTGTACCTGTCGATGCTCGACCGCATGGGCGTGCGCGCCGAACGCGTCGGTGACAGCACAGGGGTTCTCGAGATCGGCTGAGACCGGCGTTTGCGCGTGTTCCGCGCCAGACGATCGTTGCATCGCGCCGGCAACCGCTGTATTGGGGAATTTCATGTCGGAACGCGACACGGAATCCTCCACTCTGCCCGGGATGGAGGCGGAGCTTTTCCCGCCTCAGGATGTCCTGTCGGATGATGCCGCGCCCGAGTCCGTCGAGGCGGCGCAACCGCCGGCGGACCTGGAAACGGACGTGACGGAATCCCCCGCGGAGGAAGCGTTGGAACCGGCACAGGATTCCGCGGCCGAAGTCGCGGAAGCGGCTCCCGAAATCCCGGAGCCGCCTCCCGAACCGGAATTCCCCAAGGCGCTCGTCGCTCCGGCGGAAAAGCTGAGTCAGAGCCTGAACGATCCCACCCTGCTGCCGCAGGCTTTTGCCGACTTCTGCTCCATGGCCTATGCCAAGCCCGGATGGGTGGTCGTCGCCAGCGGTTTCCTGGCCGAACAGTTCGAGGATCGCGAGGAGGAGCTCGCCGATATGGCGCGCATTCCCGACCTCGTCATTGAGCTGGCCTCCGGGCATTACGCTCTCACCTTCATGGCCGCCTCGGTCTGGGCTGAGCGCTGTGACACGGCGCGGCTGGCACGCCTCGCCGAGGCTCTCATGGCCAAGTTTGCCGTGAAGTCGATGCCGGGCAGCGCCGAGGTGGTGGATCTCATGCTCGCCCTCGCCACGTCGCTGGCGGTCAGCCGCTACCCGCGCGCCGAACAACTCGTCAACCTCGCCGTGCCGCTTGTCCAGCCCGAGCACCAGGAGGCGCTCGCCGAGGCCCGCCAGTGGCTCGCCGTCGGTCGCCTCGTGCGCGCCTGCGATCAGGACGCGCGCGATCTCTGGGACCAGCGCCTGCGCCGCCCGCGCCATGCCTGGACCTGGGATCAACCGGCCGAACGCGCCGCACTCGCTCAACTCGGCGAACTGTTGACGCCGGGAGCCGAGGGCATGGCGTTTTTCCAACCCATCGTGCCCGCCTGCTGGTGGGATCTGGCCCAGTGCCGATCCGCCGAGCGCGCGGAATTCGAGCGCGCGCTGGAAACCCGGCCCCCGGGTTCGGAGCCGGCCGAAAAAGCGCCGGCCGACCCCGCCACGGTGGTCGTCCGCCAGCCGATCGTCATCTGGCGGCTTGTGCCCTTTTTTATCGGCGGCCTGGTCGGCGCCTGGGCCTTTGCCCTCGGCGTCTGGCTCGGCCCCTTTGATCTGGTGCGCCCGCGCACGGAGGACACGCCCGCCAGGGCAGGCACCGGGGTGGAGCCCCTGTCGGTGTCGCAGGAAGCCATGTCCCAGTCTCCCGTTGCGACCGCGGACCAGTCGGCCGAGCCGGTCCGGCCGACCGCCGCCCCGACGGCAACCGCCCCCGTCGAAGCGCCCGCCAATCATCCCGACCGTGTCTGGCGCGAGGAGGAAAAGGCGCGTCTGCTCGCCGAACATCCTGGCCTGGCAGCTTGGACCGAAACCTTTCGCAGCGGCACCTGGGCGGAACATCGCACCCTTTTGGAAGGTGCCGCCCCGGCCCTGCCCAAGGACGATCCCGAATACGCCCGCCTGCTGGTCTGGCTGCATCTGGTGCCGGCCGCCGACCCCGAGGTCAACGCCCGCGTGCCTGGCCTGCTCGCCGCCTACCAGCCCGAATCCTTCGTGCTCGATCTCTGGCAGCGGCTGGTTTATCCGGGTTCGCCCAATGCCGCGCTAATCAAGCAGGCGGCCCGCAGCGAACACCACGAGCGCACGCAGTCCTGGTCGCCCAGCCAGCGCGCGCGGCTCAACCTCATCGGCTGGCCACCGGAACCCTGAAGCCTCAGGCGGCGGCCGGTGTCACCCAGCGCAGCTTGGGCAGGGCGCGCAGATGGGCCTCGGCATTGAAGACGAGCACCAGCAGGGCGCTGAAGCCAAGGTCGCTGAGCAGCGAGGTGCGGAGGAAGGTCCAGGTTGGCGCGTAGCCGGGCAGCCCGGTGCTCAGCGCCTGCCACCAGCCGGTCATGTTCTTCGCGTAACCCGGCTCAACCAGCCAGCTGACGCTGTTGGTGACCAGATAGAAGGCCAGCGAGGCGGCCAGCACGCCGCCGAATCCAGCGGCCAGGTCCGCACGACCGCGCCAGCGGGAGGCGGTCCAAGCGGCGCCGGCGTAGCAGGCATACATCACCAGGGCCTCAAAGCCGCCGCCCCGGGGCGTCAGCAGGGCCATGCCTTGGGAGGCGAGATCGACAGCGAGCAGCAGCAGCGGCCAGGACCACCAAGGCAACGCGCGCGGGAAGAGCAGAGTGCCGGTGAAGACCAAGGCCATCCACGGTGAAAAATTCGGCAGCAGGGTCATGCCCGGCGACTCCAGTTTCAGCCAGCGCAGGCCGAGCGCCAGAAGGATCAGCGCGAGGGGCAACCAGAGGATGGGCAGGGGACGACGGTTCATGCCCGTCAGCATAAGGGTTCTTGCGCCGCGCGCAACCCCGTCGCTGCGTCACGCCCCCTCGTATTCGATGAGCGCCTTGATCACCGTGCGCCGCGCCACCTCGTCGAACGCTTCGCGGATGCGGGCCAGCGGGAAGCGGTGGGTGAGAAAGTCGGCCGAGGTCAGCCGCCCTTCGCGAATCCACTGGCAGAGCTGCGGCTGGCTCTCCTTTTCGAAGCGACGGGTCGGCCACTGGTGGACGAAGAGGTTGAAGTTGAAGTCCGCGCGCGCCTTGTCGATGTGCAGCACTGGCTCGGTCAGCACGCCATAGATGCAGTGCGATCCCCCGCGGCGCAGCAGCGGCAGCCCCTCGCGCAGCAGGGCGACGCTGCCGACGGCGTCGATCACCGCATCCAGCTTGCCCGGCGGCACGACCGCGCCCGGGGCAAAGGCGGAATCGGCACCCAGGGCCAGGGCGCGGCGCCGCTTGTCCTCATGCCGGTCGACTATGCCGATCCAGCCCAGGCCGAACAGGCGGCCGAGCTTGACGAAACTGAGCCCCACCGGCCCGGCTCCATACACGAGCACCGAGTCGCCCGGCTGCAGGTGGAAGTCGCGAAACGCGCCGAGCACCTCCCGCCAGGTGCACAGCAGCACCGCCTCCTCGGCCGGGATGTCGGCATCCACCCGCGTCTGAATTTCGTGGACCTCGACCCAGCCATGATCGGCGTCGGCGACGCCGTCCGCCACCATCGCCTCGTGGTCGGTGGCCAGCGTGAACTCGCCAAACCCGCCCCAGCCGGAATCCAAGCCCTCCATCTGCAGGTCGAACACCAGCCCGCCGACGACCCGGTCGCCGGCGCGGAAGCTGCGCACGCGCTCGCCGGTTTCCACCACCAGGCCGACGCTCTCATGGCCGAGCGCGAAGGGAAACTTGTCCTCCATGCCCGGGAAGCGGCCGTGCAGCAGCTCGCTGTCGGTGCGGTTGCACAGGCAGGCCAGCTCGGTGCGCACCAGCGCCTGGTAAGGGCCGGGGCGCGGCACCGGCGTGTCGAGAAGTTCCAGGTGACCGGGATGCAGGGCGACGACGGATTTCATGGGTGATGAGGAAAGCGGCGGGCGAAGGTTATGCCAAGCGCCGAATCGGCGCGGACAGGAAACGCCGTCAGCGGCGAAAGATTTCCAAATCTGGAATCGTTTCCGGATTTGGAAAATGAAAAACGTCCTGGAAGAACCCGCCGCCATCGCGCTCGACGAGCGTTCCGCCGCGCCCGGCACCGAGCGCACCCTGGCCATTCTGGAGTTGCTCGGCCGCCATCGCACCGGCCTGAGCCTGACCGAGATCGCCCGCGACCTCGATCTGCCGGTCAACTCGGTGTTCCGCATCGCCGGCGTGCTCCACGCGCGCGGCTACCTGCAGCGGCGCGAGGACGACAAGCGATTCGTGCTGACGAACAAGCTCTTCGACCTGGCCCGGCCGCAGGTGCGCGAAAAGAGCCTGGTGGTCTGCGCGCTCGAGGCGCTGCGCGAGCTCCGCGAAGTCACCGGCGAGACCGTCCAGTTGCTCACCGCGGTGAACCACCGGATGACGGTGCTGGAACAGTGTGTTTCGACCCAGCCAATCAAGGTCAGCAGCACGGTCGGCCTGCGCGTGCCGATGTACTCCTGCGCGCCCGGCAAGGCGGTGTTGGCCTACCTGCCGCCTGCGGAACTGTCGGCCTTCTTCGAGCAGGTGTCCCTCAAGCAGTTCACGCCCAACACCCTCGCCACCCGCGCGGCGCTGGAGGACGACCTCGCCCGCATCCGTCGCCGCGGCCACGCCACGGACATCGCTGAAGGCCTCGAGGGCATCCACTGCGCCGCGGCGGCGGTGCTTGACGAACACCGCTACCCGGTGGCGGCGGTCACGGTCATGGCTCCGGCCTTTCGCGTGAAGAAGGAACGATTCGCCGAACTGGGTCGCGCCTGCCTCGCGGCTGCTGAAACCATCCGCCGGAGGCTGCTGGCATGAAGGTGAAAATGCTGCTCCTCTGCGCGCTCGGCTCCCTGCTCCACGCCCCCGGCTCCGCCGCGCCCACGCCCGAACAGGTCGAATTCTTCGAGACCCGCATCCGCCCGGTGCTCGCCCAGGAGTGCTACGAGTGCCACAGCGAGTCCGGCAAACGCAAGGGCGGCCTGCTGCTCGACTCCCGCCCTGGCTGGCAGGAGGGCGGCGACAGCGGACCGGCGCTCGTGCCCGGTGATCCTTCCGCCTCGCTGCTGATTCAGTCGATCCGCCACGAGCACGCCGACCTGCAGATGCCGAAAAACGGTGCCAAGCTCGACGCCCGTGTCCTCGCCGACTTTGAGCGCTGGATCCGCGAGGGTGCCCCCGATCCGCGCGAGGCCGCGCCAACGCCGCAACAGCTGCGCGACGACACCGACTGGAAGGCCGTGCTCGCGCGTCGCAAGCAGTGGTGGTGCTTCCAGCCGCTGCAGGTCCCTGCGCCGGCCCGGCCGCTGCAGCCGGTGGAACTCGCCGCCGAGATTGACCGCCAGCTCGAGGCCGCGATCACTGCCGCCGGCCTGACGCCCGCGCCACCGGCGGAGGCGGCCACGCTGCGCCGCCGGCTCAGCTTTGTCCTCACCGGCCTGCCACCCTCGCCGGCCGATCCGACGGATCCCTCCGCGCGGATGGCGAGCCCGGCCTACGCGGAAAAATGGGCGCGCCACTGGCTCGACTGGGTGCGCTATGCCGAAACCTACGGCAGCGAGGGCGACACCCCCATTCCCTATGCCTGGCGCTACCGCGATTATGTGATCCGTGCCTTCCGCGAGGATGTCCCTTACTTCCAGATGCTGCGCGAGGCGATTGCCGGCGATCTGCTGCCGGAACCCCGGATCCGGGACGGCCTCAACGAAAGCGCGCATGGCATTGGCCAGTTGCGCATGGTCCTGCACGGATTTTCGCCCACCGACTCGCTCGATGAACTGGTCACCTGGACCGACAACCAGATCGAGACGGTCAGCAAGGCCTTCCAAGGGCTGACGGTCTCCTGCGCGCGCTGCCACGACCACAAGTTCGACGCCATCAGCCAGGCCGATTTCTACGCGCTGTACGGCATCTTCACCAGCACCCGGCCCGCGATCATCGATGTCAACGCCCCCGGCACCGGCGCGGCCGAACGCGCGGAATTGCGCCAGATCAAGGAGCGGATCAAGAAGGCCGTGGCCGCCGCCTGGCTGAAGGTTCTGCCGGAGCAGACCGAGGGTGAGGCCTCCCCCGCCAGCCTCCCCGCCGCAAGCCGGCGCTGGGACCTGCGCAAGGACACCTGGTTCAGTGACGGCGAGGGCGTCCGCCAGGGGGCGACCGCCGCGGGTGAATTCAGCATCGCCCTCGAGGGCGACCGCCTGCTGGCGAACCTGCATCCCGGCGGGATCTTTTCCGACCTGATTTCCACGGCCGACCGCGCCGTGCTGATGTCGCCGCGCTTTCGCTGCGACGGCGGCACGCTCTGGTTTCGCGTCGCCGGCGGTGGCGGTGCGGTGGCCAAATACGTCGTGCAAAACTACCCGCGCACCGGCACGATTCACAAGGCGCGCGAGCTGAAGGCCGACAAGGACGCGCAGCTCGGCTGGCACTCGCTCGATTTGAACTACTGGAAGGGCGACGACCTGCATCTGCAGATCACCACCGCGGCGGATTTGCCGGCTCAGGCAAACCTGGATGCGCGCTCCTGGTTCGGCATCACCGAGGCCTTCATCACCCAGGATGAAGCGTCGCCCACCGGACCAGGCATTCCCGCGCTACCCGGCCGCGACGCCGTGCGCGCCTGGCTGGGCGGCACGCTCAGCGATGCCCAGGCCGGGGCCCTGAACCGCGCCCTGCAGGCCGGCAAGCTGCCGAACACCCCTGCCGCCATCCCCGAGGCGGCCGCGCTGGTCCAAGCGTATCGCGAGTTGGAGGCCCGACTGCCGCGCCCGACACGCGCGCCGGGCGTGCTGGAGGGCGACGCCCGCGATGCCGCACTTTTTGTTAGGGGCAACCACAAGCAGCCGGCCGATGCCGTGCCGCGCCGTTTCCTTGACGGCATTGATCCGACGCCCTTCCAGACCGCGAAGAGCGGCCGGCTCGAGCTCGCCGCGCACCTCGTCGATCCGCACAATCCGCTCACCGCGCGCGTCATCGTCAACCGGCTCTGGCACCATGTCTTCGGTCGCGGCCTGGTTGCCACGCCGGACAATTTCGGCCGCCTGGGCGAGCTGCCCTCACATCCGGAACTGCTCGACTTCCTCGCCGCCCAGTTCATCGCCGATGGCGGCAGCATGAAGCGGTTCATTGAAGCCCTGGTCCGCACCCGCGCCTTCGCGCGTGAGGCTCGTGCAGCCGACGCGGAGCGCGATCCCGACAACCGGCTGCTGGCGCGCTGGAGCGTGCGCCGGCTCGAGGCCGAGGCGATTCGCGACAGCATCGTGCAACTCTCCGGCAGGCTCGACCCCGCGCCCTTCGGTAAACCGGTGCCCGGCGACCAGCCGCGCCGCAGTGTTTACGTGCAGGTCATCCGCAACCAGCTCGACCCCTTTCTCACCGCCTTCGACATGCCCGTGCCCTCGGCACCGCGCGGCCGGCGCGACGCCACCAACGTGCCGGCGCAGTCGCTGGCCTTGCTCAATGATCCGGTCATTCAGGGCTGGGCGGCCGCCTGGGCCGCGCGCGTGATGGCGGAGGCCGGAGAGGATGCCAAGCTGCAGCGTTTGTTCCGCGAGGCGCTCGGCCGCGAGCCGCGGCCGGATGAGCTCACGGCAAGCCGGCGGTTCCTGGCGGAGCAGACCGCCGAGCTGCAGGCCCGCCAAGTCCGCTTGGAGGAGCTGAGCCGAACTGGCCAAGCCCTGCAGGGAAAGATCGCAAGCCTGCTGCAACCGGCCCGCGCGGCGCTCGCCGGATCGGACGAATCTGATCGAACCGACGGATTGCCCGAGCCTCTCGCCGAGTGGACCTTCGACCAGAACGGTTCCGACACGCGCGGCCGGCTGCCGCTCACGCTCACCGGCAAGGCGCGTCTTGAGGACGGCGCGCTGGTGCTTGACGGCACCTCCATGGCCCAGTCCGGATCGCTGCCAAAAACGCTGGCAGCGAAAACCCTCGAAGCCTGGGTCCAGCTCGACACGCTCGACCAGCGCGGCGGCGGCGTTCTGACGGTGCAGGGCAAGGACGGTGTGCTCTTTGACTCGATCGTCTTCGCCGAAAAACAGCCCCGGCACTGGGTGGCCGGCAGCAACTACTTTGAGCGCAGTGAACTCTTCGAGGGCACCGCCGAGGCCGAGGCCGCCGATCGTGTGGTCCATGTCGCGGTGGTGTATGAGGCCGACGGCACCGTCCACGGCTACCGCGACGGTGTGCCCTACGGCCGCAGCTATCGCAAAGCCCCCGGCGCCGTCTTTGCCGCGGACACCAGCCAGGTCCTGCTTGGCTGTCGTCACGGCGCGCCGAGCGGCAACCGAGGCCTGCGCGGCCGCATCCACCGCGCCCGACTCTACGACCGCGCGCTGACGCCGGAGGAACTCGCCCGCAGCGCCCGACTCGAAGGACTGCCCGTGACCGATCGCGACCTGCTTGCCGCCTTGCCGGAGGCCGCGCGCACCCGGGTCGAAACCCTGCGCGCCGACCTCAGTCGCCTCGAGGCCGAAATCCGTGAGCTGAGCGAAGCCCTCGGCGCCAGCGCCCCCGCAACCGCTGCCTGGAACAGCCTGGCCCTGTCGATCCTCAACTTGAAGGAGTTTGTTTACCTGCGATGAACTTGAAGTCTTTTCAATTGGCCTCGCGGTGGTATGTTCTTGGCAATGCAGCAGCAGCCAAGGATTCAGCGAATCATGACCACCTTTGCTTCCCACCAGGAAAGGGAGAAGGCGGAGCGTGTCGAATGGCGTCGCATGACTCCCGCACAGCGACTGCAAGCCGTCGAAACCATGCGCCAACTGAATCATCCGGCGTATGATCCTGCTACCTCCAGACTTCAGCGATTTTATACGGTTGCTTAACCGCCACCGTGTTCGCTACGTCGTGGTGGGAGGGTATGCCGTGGCCTACCATGGCTACTCACGTTACACGGGTGACATCGATTTCTTCGTCGAGAAGTCGGCACGCAACGCGGCTGCTCTGCAAAGGGTCTTCAGGGACTTCGGATTCGATCCGCCGCCCGATCCGTCGCTGTTTCTGGAGGACAAGCGCATCGTCCGCATCGGGTTTCCGCCCATGCGGGTGGAAGTCTCGAATCACATTGATGGTGTGACTTTTGCGGAATGCCACGAGCATCGCATTCAGGCGCGTGTGGCAGGCATTCGTGTGCCCTTCATTGATCTCGAACGGTTGCGCAAAAACAAAGTCGCGGCCGCACGTCCCAAGGACCTCGAAGACCTCCGACTGCTTTTTGGCGAAACTCCAGATTCCTCCCCGTCATGATGACCCGCCGCCACCTTCTCGCCCGCGCCTCGAACGGTTTCGGCCTGGCCGCGCTTGCCGGCCTGATGGCTGAAAACGCAGCGGCCGCGCCCGCCACCCACCGCGCCAGGCGTTTTGTGCCGCGCGCGCGCAACGTCATCTTCTGTTACATGAGCGGCGGTGTCTCGCACATCGACAGCTTTGACCCGAAACCGATGCTGGAGAAATACGCCGGCAAGCCGCCGCCGGTGGCGACCGCGCGCACGCAGTTCAACAACGACGGCGTCGTCCAACCGGCGCACTGGGCCTTCCACCGTCACGGCCAGTCGGGTCTGCCGGTGAGCGAACTCTTTCCGCACATGGCCACGGTGGCCGACGACCTGTGCGTGGTGCGCAGCATGACCGCGAAGTTCAGCGAGCACGCGCAGGGCAATTTCTTCATGCACACGGGTTTCCCCTTCCTCGGCTACCCGAGTGCGGGCGCCTGGACCAGCTATGGTCTTGGCACGGAGTCGCGTGACATCCCCGGCTACGTGGTGCTGCAAAGTGGCGGAGCGGTGCCGGCCCATGGCGGGGTCGGCCTGTTCGGCAACGGTTTCCTGCCCGCCCAACATCAGGCCTCGCTGATCCGCGTCGACGAAACGGAGCCGGTGCGCAACATCCGCCCCCGCGAGCTGGCCGCCCTGCAGCGACGGCGCCTCGATTTCATCGGCGAGCTCGACCAGGGGTTTCTCGGCGGGCTCGGCGCCCATCGCGAGGTCGAGGCTGCCATCCAGAATTACGAGATGGCCTGGCGCATGCAGTCGGCCGTCCCGGAGTTGTGCGATTTGTCCGGCGAGAGCGAGGCGACGAAAAAGCTCTATGGCATCGATGGCCCGGAAAGCACGCGCAGTGCCTACGGCAAGCAGTGCCTGCTGGCGCGGCGGCTCGTTGAGCGCGGGGTGCGCTTCATTGAACTGAGCTGCCTGCCGCAGAAACTGGGCGCGGGGCAGGCGCCGAATCCCTGGGATCAGCACGGCCAGATCAAGGAGGGTCATGGCAACATGGCCTGGCAGGTCGACCAACCCATCGCCGGCCTGATCAAGGATCTGAAGTCGCGCGGCCTGCTCGACAGCACGCTGGTCGTCTGGGCCGGCGAATTCGGTCGCACCTTCTTCGCCCAGGGCAGCGACGGCCGCGACCACAACCCCTACGGCTTCAGCCTCTGGATGGCCGGCGGCGGCGTGCGCGGCGGCATGAGCCTGGGCGAAACCGACGACCTCGGCTATCATGCCGTCGAAAAGGTGCAGACGGTTTACGACCTTTGGGCGACGGTGCTGTATCTGCTCGGGGTCGACCACGAGCAGCTGACCTACCTGTTCAGCGGCCGCAACTTCCGCCTCACTGACGTCCATGGCCATGTCATGCGCGAGATTCTGGCCTGATGAGAATCTCAAATTTCAAAAGCCCGCGTCAACTCACCGACCCAACTCGTGCCGGTGCCCCGCCATCTGAAGTTTGAGATCAGAAATCTGAGATCCCTCAAGCCAGCGCGCGCTGGAGGGCATTGGCGGTGATGCGCTGGACGCGGTCATCCGGGCCGTGCGGGCGCGACCAGTGGCTCCACGGGATCATGTGGCCGGGCGGGTCGCTCAGGCCCTGGCTCCA
>JAUREI010000194.1 GCA_030827515.1 Prosthecobacter sp.
CTGGCATTGGGGCGACCGAAGGCATCGAGGAATTCGCTTGGCAGCTTGTGGTTCCATGTCTGCACCGCCCGGGAGTTGGGGGGCAGGCCTTGGAAGGTGTCGCGCACGCCGGTCAGGTCAGCGACTGCGTCGAGCAGGACCTCCGCGCTCAGGCGGCGTTTGTGACCGCGTGCAAAATTGCGGGTGTCGGAGAGATTGTGCTCATTGGGTTCCACGCTCAGCTGGTAGGTTCGCGAGGCGGTGATGGTGCGCATCAGGTGCTTGAGGTCGTAGCCGTGGGCGACAAAGTCCGCCGCGAGCCAATCTAGCAGAGCCTCGTTGGTTGGCGGGTTGGAGACTCGAAAGTCGTCGACCGGCTCAACGATGCCGCGCCCCAGGAAATCCGACCAGATGCGGTTGACGATGGCCCGGGCGAAGAATGGGTTGTCACTGCCGCGGATCCAGTCGGCCAGGCGCACGCGAGGATCCTGGCCGGCAACGTAGGGCATTTCCGGGCCGTCCGGCGGTTTTGGCGTCATCACGGCTTCGGTGACCGGGTGACTGACACTGCCACTGCCGCCATGCCACCAGTATTCGACCTCGCCGGAGATCGGCGCCGAAATGGCCTGTCCGCGCCGCTTCATCTGGCCGAAGAAGGCGGCCAACTGATAGTAGTCCTCCTGTGTCCACTTTTCGCTCGGGTGATGGTGACACTTGGCGCAGTCAAGACGCACGCCTAGGAAGATCTGGCTGACAAAAGCCCCCATGTCGGCCGGGTCGCGCTTGTCGCGAAACACCGCCACCGGACCGTGCTGGTGGCTGCTGCCCTGGGCGGTGAGCAATTCGGCCACCATGCGGTCGTAGGGCTTGTTGCTGCGGAAGCTGTCGCGCAGCCAACCGTCGAGCAAATAGACTGGTTTGACACCGACCCTGGAGGGATTGGGACGGATGAGATCGCCCCATTTGACCGCCCAATGCTCCGCGTAGTTGGGGTCGTCCAGCAGTTCATCAATCAGTCGCGCCCGTTTATCGGAGCGAGGGTCCGCCAGAAAACGCCGGCTCAGGTCCGCAGACGGCAGCTTGCCGATGAGATCCAGGGAGGCACGGCGAAGGAACTCGGCGTCGCTGCAGGTTCCGGAAGGCAGGATGCCGAGTTTCTGGTGACGCTCATGGACGAGGCGGTCAATCTCATTGTTGATCGGCAATTGGGCATAGCGTGCGGCAGGCAGCTTTTTGTCGGCTGGCAGGGTGATTCGGGCGACATCGACCAGCCCCATGTAACGGACGACAACGACCCCTTCACCACCGATGGTGCCGGTGGTCACCAGGCCGTGCTCATCGACTTCGGCAAGCTCCCGGTCCTGGGACAGGTAATCGGCCAGCCGGGTGACATCGCGCGTGCTGCCGTCGGAATAGCGGGCGGTGACAGTGAGCTGTTGCCGGGCAGCGCGGGGGTAGCTGCCTTCACGCGGTTGCACTTCGACACCTGTGAGTCGGGCCTCGCCCTCGATCTCGAAGCGCAGGCCTTGGCGAATCCAGTTGAGGATCAACCGCCAGGCTTCGCTGTCCCGGCTGATCCGAGCACCACCCTCGTGTGGCACCGCGCCTGTGGCCTTCTTGAGCAGCAGGCTCTCTTCGGGCGCCGCGGGAAAAACACGTCGACCGCGCCCGTCGCGAACGATTTCATGGTAGTCGTGGGCCGGGTCATAACCGAAGACCGACAGCTTGAAGTTGTTTTGCCCCTCGGGTTTCGCGTGGCAGTTGCCGCCGGCACAGCCCGCCTTCATGAGGTGGGGCATGACGTCGTTGACAAAGCTGACCGGCGTCTCGGCGGCGGCAAGCATTCCGCCCAGACAACAGGGCAGAAGGGCTAGGGCTGGCAGCAGGCGAGGCATGGGCAAAATACGCCCTTTGCCAGGCATTCTTGCGGAGGCTAGACCGCCCAGTCCGGCAGTTCACCCGTGAAGCTCAGTCGCTCACCCCTGAGTGGGTGGGTAAAGGCGAGTTTCCAGGCAAACAGACAGAGCGGGGGCGCAGTGGGGGAGAGTGTCTGCACTTCACCGAGTTGACCCTTGCCAAGGTAGGCGGGATCGCCGCAGATTGGCAGGCCAGCCTGCCAGAGATGAATGCGAATCTGGTTGGTCCGCCCCGTTACCGGACGGGCTTCCAACAGGCTGGTGCCGTCGGCGTCCCGACGCACCACGCGAAACTCGGTTCGAGAAGGGAGTCCCTCTTCCAGATCGACCTCCCGGCAGCCGAGTTGGACAGGGCGATCTCCGATGGGAGCGTCGCAAACCCAAGAATCATCCTTGGGCTGCCCCTGAACACGAACCCGGTAGAGTTTCTCCACTTCGCCACGGGCAAAGCGGGTCTGCAGCAGACCGGCGAAATGACGGGTTCGAGCCAGCACCATAAGACCGGCCGTGTTGGCGTCGAGTCGGTGGGCAGGACGCAATTTTTGGGGATGATAGGCCGCCTGCAGCAGATGCAGCAGAGTGTTGCGGTTGAAACGGCCTCCCGGATGGACGGGCAGGGGGGCGGGCTTGTGCAGGACCACCACGGCCTCATCTTCATGCAGCAGGCGGATGTCGGCATTGACCGGCGGCTCGACGTGTCCGGGCAGCAGGCGCTGGTAACGCTCGCCGGCTCGGACCCGGCGCTCCGTTGAGGCGGGGAGTCCCTCGGGATCCAGCACACGCCCCTGTTCAAAGAGCAGCAGCCACTCGGTTCGGCTCGTGCCAGGCAGCAGGTTGAGCAGGGTGTCGATCAGGGGCATTCCCTCGCACCGTTCCGGAACCGACAGGGGGCGACGGTTGTCGTAGGGCAGGGAACCCGGCAGGGGATCGGCCGCTGCGCACAGCCTTGCCTGATGGCTGGCCATGGCCGCCTGGTGTCGTTCGGCGTCACTCTGATAGCAATGGGGGCAGGACACCCCCTCGACAAAACGCGAATCCTCCTGTTCCTCAGCCGTCAGGGGTGCCTGACAGGCATAGCACTGGGCTGTCTCGGTTTCGCGCAGGGCGGGGTCGACTCCGACGCGTTGGTCGAAAACGAAACATTCGCCATTGTAATGCTCGCCGCCAACCTCCTCAAAGTACTTGAGGATGCCACCATCCAATTGCCATATTTTCTCAAAACCTTCACGTTCAAGGAATGGGGCGGCTTTTTCACATCGAATGCCGCCGGTGCAAAAGGTCACGATGGGCTGCTTTTTCAGGCTTTCCGGCAGCCGTTGGACCGCTGCCGGAAAGTCCCGGAAGTGGTCGATGCCGGGAACGAGGGCGCCTTTGAAGGTGCCCAGCCGAATTTCATAGTCGTTGCGGGTGTCGAGCAGGGTCACCGACCGGCCCTCATCGAGCCATTGTTTCAATTCCCGGGCCGACAGACGCGGGGAGGTGTGTGTGGCCGGGTCGATGCCCTCGACGCCGAAGGCGATGATTTCTTTTTTGATGCGGACCAGCAAACGACGGAAGGGTTGCTCGGCACTGGGGCTGTGCTTCGGGGACAAATCCTCCAAACCCGGCAGGGCGCGCAGCAACTCGATCATGGCCTGAATGGCCTCAGGCTTGCCTGCCAGGAAGAGATTGATGCCCTCCGTGCTGAGCAGGATGGTGCCTTTCAAGTCCAGCGACTGACCGGCTTGCAGCAGGCGTCCGCGCAACGCTTTCAGATCGCTCATCGGAGCGAATCGGTAGGCGGAAATGTTGGTGAAGGGCAAAGCCATGGCTTGGGCTCAGGATGCCGCTGGGCAGCGCGGCGACAACCGGGTTTTGTTGTTTGCCTGCAAGTCACGGCAACTTTGTCGCGGTTGGTAGCGTTACCAGCGACCATGTCACGCCTTTTGGGCATTGTCCTGCTTTGCAGTCTTGCGGTCCGCGCCGGGGCCTGCACGATTCCGGTTTTCCGGTACGCCCTCGACCGCTGGCAGGCTGACTCGTTTCAACTCATCCTTCCGCCCGATGCCGTTGCGTCGACCGCTGACCTCCTTCGGCCGCTGCGTGCGAATGGTCGGGCCAATCTCGACATCCGCACCGCGCCCACGGGTAGCGGACTGCAGCACCCCGTCCTGCGCTTTCCGGGTTCGGAAACTGCTGTCTGGCAGGGAGACCTCGGCCCGGCGGCGCTCAATCAATTGCTCGATTCCCCGGCACGTCGCGACATGGTCCGGCGGATTCTCGCCGGTGATTCTGTGATCTGGGTGGTGAGTGGAGGGGATCCGGCCGAGGCCGAACGCATTGGCCAGCGATTGAAGTTCCTCGAACAGGTCGCCTCGCTGCCCATTCAGGATCCGAACGACCCTGACAGCCGCCTGGGCCCCGGCCCCCCACTGAAACTCCGCTTCAGCCTGCTGCGACTCGAGGACGCCGATCCGGCCGAGGCCTTGCTGCGTCGCATGCTGGCCGGACCGGAGAGAGAAGGGGATGCCCCCTTTGCGGCTGCCGTCTTTGGTCGTGGTCGCGTTCTGGGTTCCTGGTCGCTGGCGCAACTGGACGACCGAGCCATCGAAGAGGCCTGCATGTTCATGGTGGGCCGTTGCTCCTGCCGGGTGAAAAATGAGAACCCGGGCTGGGATTTGCTGCTGAACGTGGATTGGGACCAGGCATTGGCCCAGGTCGGCAAGGCCACCTCCGATGCTCCCGCATCCGACGTGGCTGATCCAGAGCCTCCGGCCGCGCCACCGACCGCCCCTGAGACCGTTGTCACCCGCGCCGTGGATACCGTTGAGAGCGGTCGCGCCAATCTCTGGGCGGCCGGTGCCGCCCTGCTGCTCGCGATCGCCGCCTGGCGGTTGCTGCGCCGGTCTTCGAAAGATTGACCCAACCCATTGCCGATTTCTCCTCATGTCCCGCCCCCTTGTTGGCATCGCCCTTCTTCTCGCCGCCGGCGGGCTCGCCTTTTATGCGCTGCGTCCCGCAGGCGGCGGCCCGCGGCAGCTGACGGTGTTTTGTGCCGCGGGTTTGAAGAAGCCCGTTGAAGACGCTGCCGCCCGTTACCACGAGGAAACCGGGGGAGAGGTGGCGCTGCAATTCGGTGGGACTGGCACCCTGCTGAGCCAGCTGAGGGTGGCGAAGCAGGGGGATCTCTTCATCGCCGCCGATGACGCCTCCCTGGCCGACGCGCGCAAGCTTGAGGTGATTCGCGAGGTGCTGCCGCTCGCCCGACAGCAATTGGTGGTTGCGGTCGCAGCCGGCAACCCCAAGCAAATTCGCGGCTTCAGCGACCTGCTGAAACCAGAGGTGCGGGTCGCCCTCCCCAACCCTGAGGCCGCCAGCGCCGGCAAGGTGGGCAAGCGCCTGCTGGGCGATCGATGGGAGAAATTGGCAGCCAAGGCCGCCGTGACGAAACCGACGGTCACCGAAATCGCCGCCGACGTGAAGTTGGGGGCAGCCGACGCCGCCCTGATCTGGGACAGCACGGTTCCGCAGTTCGCCGGGCTGGAGAAGGTGGAGTTGCCCGAATTCGCCCAACACCGGGAAAACGCCAGCGCCGCCGTGCTGAATTCGGCGGTCGCCGCACCGGAGGCGTTGCGTTTTGCACGCTTTCTTGCGGCACCGGAACGGGGTGGTGAAGTGTTTCAAATGCATGGTTTCACACCGGCCGGTGGCGACCGCTGGGCGGCCAAGCCGGAGCTCATTTTGTTCAGCGGCGGCGTCAACCGTCCGGCCATCGAGCAACTCGTTCAGGATTTTGCCAGCCGCGAGGGCATCAGTGTCACGACCGTCTTCAACGGCTGTGGAATCCTGTGCGCCGCCATGAAGACCATGGGCGACAGCAGCAATCCGAAATTTCCTGATGTGTATTATGCCTGTGATGTCTGTTTCGTTCCACCGGTGGCCGAGCACTTTCCGGAGGCCGTGATGCTCACGGAGGCGGAAATCGTCATCGCCGTGCCGAAGGGCAATCCCAAGGGCATCCATACCCTCGCCGACCTTGCTCGCCCCGGCCTGCGTGTCGGCCTCTGCAATGCCGAACAGTCCACCCTCGGCTTCATGACCATGGGCATCCTCAGTTCGATGAATCTGTGGGAAA
>JAUREI010000226.1 GCA_030827515.1 Prosthecobacter sp.
GCAGCTGCGGATCAATCACGCCCTCGGGCGCGCTGGCCGCCTGCGGATGTTTGGAGGCGCTCATCCGGGTGAAGGCGACCTTGCCGTCGGGCCCAAGGACGCGGCGGTTGGAGGCCACCTTCTCCACCCGTCCGGTGCCGAAGCCCACCTGATCGACCGCCTGCGCCCTGGCCAGGCTGGCCCGGGCGGCATCGGCGATGGCCTGAAACACCCGCCGGTCGAGCGCGGCATTGGAGAATCGCCCGCCGAGACCGTGGGCGGCCAGCAGGCGCTCGGTGTCGAGATCGCTGCCCGGCGCATCGTGCTGATGCACCGTGTGCACCGCCACACGCTCGGGCGTCGTGCCCACCGCCTGCGCGATCGTTTCGCGAATCCACGCATGACTGCCATTCGCCAGCGCCACCCAGTCGAGCGCACAAAGCACGATCGGTTCCCCGGCGCCAAGCAGGACAAGACCGCGGGCCAGCAGTGGCGTGACGATCTGCCGCGCCGGTGTCACATTGCCATGGCAGAGGGGCGACTCCAGCGGCGGCGTGACATCGGCTTCAAACGAGGCGATGCGCAGGCCGCCCTCTGCGGCGCACAGGCCGAGAGCCGGTGAAGCGAGCAGGCCCTGCAGAAAGGGTCGACGATGCATGGTCAGACCTACGCCGCGTGATCCCCTGTTTCATCATCAGCGCTGCGAGTGCGTCCAGCGGATGCGGGCGACGAAGGTGGCGCCCCTGGCGCCGCGCACGGCGGAGTCCTTCATGAACATGCCCTCCGAGACCGTCACCCAAGCCTCATCCTCGCTGATCCGGCAGGCCCCGAAGTTGCCAAGTTCGGCACCGCGCTCGGGAACCACCACACGCTCACTGGATCGCACCACCTGGAGCTTGTCAGGATCGACCCGCGCCAGGAACAGCGGCGCACGATGCCTCACGATGTGCTCATTGTTCGCGCCTCGGCGGGTATACACGAGATACAGGCCATCCCCCTGCGCCAGCCAGTGCTGCTGGGTGTTGTAACTGCCCAGTTCAATGCCGTCGTCAAAGGTCCAGGGCTTCGGCGCGGCGTAGTGCAGGCCGTCATCGCCGACGCTGACATACCCCCGGACATCATTGCGCAGGGTCAGGTAGTAGCGTCCCTGGAAGGCGATGAGCGAGGGCTCATAGAGACCGCGGGCCACGTCGAGGCGGAGGACATCGCCATGGCGGATGTAGCTCAGGGTCTCGCCATCGAAGCGGCATTCCGCCACGGTCGTCGAAAACGGCTTTTTCGTGCCCGGACCGACGTAGAGCGGCACCAGCAGGTGGCCGTCGGGCTTCACCAGCCACTGCGCGCAGGCGTTGCGGGCGAAGTTGAAGAGTTCACCCTCCGGCAGGTCCAGGCGACGCCAGGGCGACCACCGGGATGTCTGGGGATTGAAAACCGCATAGACCGTTTGATGGGCGCGTGGCACGTCCTCAAGTTGCTTGCCCTTGGGATTGTAGCGCACCTGCGCGCCGAGGGCGATCAGGCGACCGCTCGGCGCATGCCAGCCGGGCGTCACGTCGGCGACACTGACCGTCACGCCATCGGGTTGCACCCGCCAGTCGAGCTCCGGCGGCAGCACCGGCCCGGACCAGGAACCGTCCAGGCCCTTTCGGGTCATCACATGCAGACCCGAGTAGTAGTCGGAAACCTTCAGGTGCTTCTGGATCGTCATCACCACCCCGCCCGGCACCGCCGCCGCCCGAGGGTGAAACCAGAGGAACTTGCCATCGTCATGCTCCATCACCGTCTCCAACTCCACCGTGAATGCCTCCGGCTCCGCGGCACGGATGGACGAGACAGGGGTCAACAACGCGGCAATCAGCAGGCAAATTCGCATCGGAGAACTACGACACCGGAGACAAAAACCATCAGGAGGAGCGCCTTGTGAGGCCAGAATTCCCAGCCATGTCGTTCCCCCTCGGAAAGACCACGGCTTCAAGACAGCCCACGAGAATCATGCCCGCCGATTGGTCGCACTTCAAAGTTGAAACGATTTGGCCGAACGGCAGCGGTAACGGGGCCGCCGCCAAAAAACTTTGATCTCAAAACCCGCGTCACCGGCGGCTCCCGTTCACCGCATGGTTCGGCTGTTGCTGGGATTCAGGTGTGGGGCTGCAAAGCGTGCGCGGCGTGAACTCACGCTGATCGATCAACCCACCGTTGCAGTTCATAAGGTATCCACCCTCTCGATGCAGATCTTACCGCCCTCGACGCTTAGGTAGATGGTTACCGGTCCTTCCACTCGTCCGTTCTTGATACCCTGAAGCGCCGTCATGGAGAAATAACCAGGTCCGTCCGGGCGACCTCCACCTGCGAGAAACGGCAGCCTTGCCTCCGGAACCGCTGTCGCGTTTCCGTCGTGGTCGACTAGTAACACTCCCCCACTGGAGTCCACTTCGATGGCGCTGGGAGCGATCAGCATCTGAGCGGCCTCCCCGTATCTTTCATGAGATAGATGACCAACGAACGCCCCGATAGTGCGTTTAGGACGATAGACCCACCAATTCGTAACCGCAGTACAAATGAGGACCGCGGTCAGCGCGAGGGCTAAAATCGTAATGAGGCGTTTTCTCATGAGATAGGAAGACTGGTTGGAAGGTTCTTATGCCGAACGCCCGGCATCTGCGGCGGCGACTAGCCGTCCGTAGCATGCCGTTGTTCGAATTCAGTATTCCTGCGCTCCCTCAATGCGGTCTGGATGGATCTTGATTTTCGCGCGGTTGTTGTATGCCCCGGCTCCGCCAGTGACGTAGCCGAACCTCCCCGCAACTCCGCTGCCGTCATCGAAGGACACCTCAACTTGGAAGTCGCTGTCTCCTGCTGTGACATCGAATCCGACCCGCCTGGTGCCGCCAGAGGGAAGCTCCGCCACGCGATAACTCTTGCCGCAGACTGTGACGGTTATCGCGTCAACCGTCTTGCCGGACGCATTCTCGATCGTGATTATGTTCCGGTACGATTGCCACGCCCATCCGAGCGCCAATAGCAGGATGGCAGCGAGAATCGCGACTGTGATGGACATCTTCTTCATTCGAACGTCTCGGATCAGGCGACGGCGAGCGCAAGACGTTGCTGACACCACAGATAGCCTTCGAGCCGTTGCCTGCATCCGTTTTGTTCGGCTTGGTTGGTGGTGTCTGGTGTCTGCATCAGTGGTGGGCTATATTGGATGATGGAGTCTGTCGTGGGAGAAGGATAAATCGCAGCAAGTAGATGATCCCTACGACCCCGAACCAGAAAAAGCCATTCGCGGAGGCGATAAGATGGCGATACTGCCAAACCTCCCTCAACCGCCAATCAAAGGGAGACATGCTCTGGGCAATGTCCAACCCCGGTAAAGCCGGTAACACGAGGAAAGTGTATTCATGGTTCCGGTAGCTGGCTCCGTGGATGACTTCGTTTTGGTAGGTAACCCAAGCTCCCAGATAGCCAGCGAGAATGCCCAGCACCGCTACCACCAAAAGCCCGGATGCTATTCTTCTCACTGTCATGTGGTGCATCGCGTGTTGGCCGAACGTCAGAGGCCAGGTGCGGCGGGGCTCTCGGGTTGAATGCTCGCGGACCGCATACCCGCCGTTACCTGCGCCGTTTTGTTAGCGGCGTTCTTCGGTGATGAAGCCAAGGCAAGCCATATAGGCACGACCAGAAATGTCGCTGATGCACAATATCCCATCTCTTGTACTGGCAGACCACCGAACCATTCATTTCTGAGGCTTGCTGCCATGCAGACAGTGAGACCGCAAAGAACAATTCCGACTCCAACATGAATGACACGCCATAAGTTCTTGCGGGTTGGCTGTGGCCGTTTGATCGCAAAAAAGGAAAGGATCAACAGTCGAAGGGCGAAAATCACCGCTGCCACGAACGGCAAGATCAAAAGCCATCCCTTGGCGGTTACCTGTCTTACCACGCTCCAGTTCACCGGGTATCCAACAAAGTTTTGCCACGTTCCCCGGGCCGGATGTCCGTGAGGCAGTTGCCAACTGGCAATTCTCCTGTACTCTTCGTGCATGAGGTTTTGGATTAGCAGGCCCAAAAAGCAGAGGAACACGGTCGTTACGAGGAGCAACGTAACTGCAACGACTGGTCCAACTTTCCTGCGATGACTCATTTGTTTTCTTCCGTTAACAGTATAATTCAGCCGCCTTGTGTCCGAACTGTTCGGACACACAGAGGCTTTTGCTGGCAAAAGGCCGCCAGGGTGGGCAGACTTCGACCCTGAAATTCTTGCATGAAAAAAGGATCTTTCATGCGGGAATTCCCGTCAAGAAAAGAGGATGGGCTGAAATTTCAGATCTCAGAGGGTCGCTGAACGAGTCAGGATTTTGGCTTTCGGAGCGCAAGGGGTGAGGCAACGATCCGCGCCGCACCCCGCCCCGCCCTGATCTTGGCCTTCCCCTGCCATCCGCAGGCCCCGGCGCAGATCTCAAGTGGCAGATTTCAGATCACCCCGGAAC
>JAUREI010000164.1 GCA_030827515.1 Prosthecobacter sp.
CAGCGGTTTCGGCGTCTGCAACAAGCCTGCCGCCGACTTCGTAGCCTGCTGCCCATGTCCACTTCCGTCACGCGCCGTTCCCTGCTCCGCTCGTCCACCCTGCTCGCCGGCGCGATCCTGCTGCCCAAAGCCCGCGCCGCCGAGGCGCCGTTGATCGCCTACGTCGGCACCTTTTCCTCGCCCCTGCAGGACGTGCTGCCCACCCAGGTCGACCTGCCACCCGGCAACGGCCGCGGCATCCACCTGTTCCGGGTCGACCGCGCCAGCGGTGCCCTGACCCCGGCGGGCCTGTTTGAGCTTGGCACCAGCCCCAGCTGCCTCGCGGTCAACGCCGACGGCACCCGGCTCTATTCCGCCAACGAGACCGACCGCGCCAATGAGGCCGGCGAGGGCACCGTCAGCGCCTTCGCCATCGACCGCACCAGCGGCGCACTGACCCTGCTCAACACCGTGCGCTCCGGCGGTGCCGGTCCCACCTATGTCAGCCTGCATCCCTCAGGCCGCTTCCTGCTCGTGGCGAACTACTTCGGCGGCTCGGTCGCCGTGCTGCCCATCCTCGCCAACGGCCACCTGGGTGAGGCCAGCGACGTGAAGGTCGATGCCGGCGAGATCGGTCCGACCCGCGCCCCGCATGCTCCACCCGGCAGCTTCGCCTTCAGCGGTCACGACCGGACCCATGCCCACATGATTGAGGCGGATTCGAGCGGTCAGTTCGTCCTGCACGTCGACCTCGGCCTCGACCGCATTCACGTCTGGCGTTTCGACGCCGAAAAGGGCCTCCTGCATCCGCACGACCCCGCCTGGGTGAGCCTGCCGCCCGGCGACGGCCCGCGCCACTTTGCCTTTCACCCGAACGCCCGCTGGTTCTACTCGATTCAGGAGGAGGGATCGACCGTCGTGCTCTTCGACTACGCAGCCGGCAGGCTCAGCGCCCGCCAGACGATCTCGAGCCTGCCGCCCGGCTATGCCGGCAGCAATTTCTGTTCGGAAATCCTGGTCTCATCCGACGGCCGCTTCGTCTACGCCGGCAACCGCCTGCATGACAGCATCGGCATCTTTGCGATCGGCGACGACGGCACCCTGCGTCACGTGGCCGATGAATGGACGCGCGGCAACTACCCTCGCAGCTTCAGCTTCTCGCCCGGCGGCGACTTTCTTCATGTCTGCAACCAGCGCGCCGACCACGTCGCGACGTTTCGCGTCGACAAGGCAAGCGGCCGGTTGAACTTCACCGGCCAGTTCGTGCCGGTCGGCAACCCCTCGCACCTGGTCTTTGTCGAACTGTCTCGCTGACGGGTTTTGCCGTTGCCCGTCGGCCCGGCCGAGGCATGCTTCCGCATCCCAGTCATGCGCAGCCAGAAAAAGAACAATCGCTCGCCCCGCCCGTTCAAGCAACCCGGTCCGAACGGTCCGCGCAACGGACAGGGCGGATTCATTCCCGGCGCTCCGCCGAAACCACCGGTGCGCCGCGCGTCTCCCCCTCCCACGGAAGCCCCACCGGCACAGTCCGCCGAGGTCCCCGCGGACAGGGCCTGAAAGCCAGGCTAGCCGATCAGCCAGGCCGCGAAACTCCGCCAGACGGCGCTGTGCACCCCAAGCGAAAACAAGAGGCTGACCACAAACACCTCATGCCAAACGCTCGCAAAGGGACGATCGAGCCGGCCCAATGTCAGGCTGCGCAGCCCGAGCAAAAACAGGCCGAGCAGGCTCATTTTGAAAAAGGCACTGAACGCCCACTCAAGCCAGGTGCCGGCATACCAGGCGTTGATAAGGTCCATGCGCCCAGGGCGGCGGAAGCCGCGGACAGCGAGGCCAGCAGCATGCAGGGCCGATGCCAGTCCGGCTCCCGACGCCAGAGCACGCCGGCCATGACAAGTCCGGCAAAGATCACGATGCTGCCCAGCGGCACACTGAGAAACTCCAGCGGCGACAGACCGAACAGGCGCAGGTTCGGCGGTGACACCCGCGCGGACTCAATGCCGGTGCGCAGGTCGGTGAGGAAACCCCGACCGCGAGCAGCGGTTGCACCACGGCAAAAACATCCAGATCGTTATCAACACCCCATGTCCGATGAGCAGACCGCGGATGGGCGGCGCCAACTTTCGGCCGGGATTGAGCTGGTCTTCGAGATAAAACAGCCGGAAGCCGAAGAAAGCGAGGACCAGCAACCCCAGCGAAGCAAGCAGGTAAAAATGACGTCCCAAAAAAACGCCTTGGCGTGGGAATGGGACAGGGTGGACATGACGGGAGATGGCCTCCTTTTCGCACAGGTCATGCCGGCGCGTCCATGGGTTTCGCAGTTTTCCAACCCGCGCTTTCCTAGGTGATTCGAAGCAATCGCGGCCTTGCCGCCTCCCTCATTTGCCCCGCGGCGCGGCGTTCCAAACCTGCAAATCATCGAAGCTGCCGGTCTGGCCGGCGACCCCAAACTCGATCTTCGATTTGGTCTCATGGGCGATGCCGGAGGACTTCAAATAGGCCACCGCCTTGCCATCCAGCGTAACGCGCATTTCATCGCCGGCCGTCTCCACCACGAGGTCATACCAGCGCCCCGCTTCCACCTTGAGCGGATAGGTCACCTGCCGGCCGGCAATCAGTTTCGCCACCTCGGCCTTCTTCGCCGGATCCTTCTTCATGTCGTAGATGTCACTGCGCATGTTGCCGTCGCGCTCATCGATCAGGGTGATGCCGGTTGGACGCACCTGGGCACGGCAGATGTGACCGTAGTGCGAGCCGGTATACTTGCGGTCGGTGAACTCGACGTCGACCATCGTCGCACCGTCGAGACGGATGCGGCATTCCACGATGGTGTCGCGGGTCGGCAACTCCAGCCCATGCACGGCGGCATGCGCCTTGATGACGCGGCCGTCAGGGGCCGTCTGGTCCTGCACTCGGGTCTGGGTGCCCATGAGGACGCCGTCGCTGACGCTGAAGGTGTCGACCACCTTGTGCCAGAGCGGCGAGGGTGACCCACCCTGGAAGTCGTCGGAGAACAGCAGTTCCTTCTTCACTGCCACCGGCTTCGAGGGCGGGCGCGGCAGGTCGGCGGCAGCGAGAGGCAAAACGACGAAGAGGCAAAGGAGGAGCGTGCGCATGTTGGAATGATGCACGTGGCGAGCCGCCGACGCCAGCCTTTCCTTGGAACGACCCGTGCTTCCCCTCCACCCGCTCAGGCCATGGCGGCCCGCCGCCGCAGCTGCCCGCAGGCGGCATCAATGTCCTGCCCGCGCGCCCGGCGCAGATGGGCGACCACACCACCGGCCCGCAACTCGGCAAGAAAGGCCTCGGTGCGCGCCACTGAACTCGGCGCGTAGCTGCGCCCGCGCAGGCTCAGCCCGGTCGGATTGTAGCGGAGCAGGTTGACATGCATGCGCCGGCCGCCGAGCAGTCGGGCCAGATCGCGAGCCTGGGAGGGCGCATCGTTGACACCCTCCAGCAGACAGTATTGAATCGTCGTCACGCGTCCGCTCGCCGCCTGGTAGCGATCCGCCGCCGCCAAGACCTCGCCCACCGGATGACGCCGTCCCATGGGGAGCAACTCGGCGCGGGTGACGTCGTCCGGCGCATGCAGCGAGACCGCCAGATGCACCCCCAACCCGGCCTCGCGCAGGGCATCCATGCCCGCGACCACGCCAACCGTTGACACCGTGATCTGGCGCCAGCCGAACCCAGCCAGACACGGATCGGCAATGCGGCGCACGGCCGCCAGCACGTTGGCGAGGTTGAGCATCGGTTCGCCCATGCCCATGAAAACCAGCGTGCGCAGAGTCCGGCCGGTCGCTGCCGCCTCGCGGCGCAGATGCAGAAACTGTTCGACGATTTCGCCCGAGGTCAGGTGCCGCTCAAAACCCGACTGGGTCGTCGCACAGAAGTCGCAGCCCATGGCACAACCGACCTGGCTCGACACGCAGCCTGAGGCGCGATCGGGATGGTAATCGGGCATCAGCACCGACTCCACCGTCCGACCATCCTGCAGACGCAGCAGCAGTTTGGTCGTGCCGTCTTGCGCCACCTGACGGCGCAGGGCCTCGGCCGCGCGGCCGGGATAATCCGCCTGCAATCGAGCCAGCAAACTCTTGGGCAGACGCCAACCGGCCGATTCGCCAGGCATCCCGTACAGCGAGCGCAACAGACGCGGCGCATGCGACGGCTTCAACCCCTGCCCCGCAAGCCAGGCCGACAACTCCTCGAGGGAGAGATCGGTGGCGGGACGGGTGCTAGGGAGCATGCTGCTCCCTAGCCGGGACGCGTCGATCGACAAGCGCGACTGCAATTTCCCCACCCCCGGCACGTTCTACCGCACCATGTTCCGCTTCGCCTGCCTCTCCCTTCTCCTCGCCAGTTGTCTGCCAGCCGCCGAAATCCACTCCGATCTGTTCCAGAATCTGCGCCTCGTTTACCAGGACAACTTCGACAGTGGGCCCCTCAACACCGAATTCTGGGAGGTGCGCCAGGGCAGCACCTGGACCATCGTCGACGGCATCCTGCGCGGCAGCCCCGCGCCCAAGGAGTATCAGGAGAAAAAAATCGCGGCGGGCGACAAGGCCCACGCCGGCCTCAAACCGGTGATCTGGCTCAAGCAGGTGCCGGAAAACTTTGTCTGCGCCATGCGGTTGCGTTACGACGCCGAGGCCTACCATTCCAAGTTTCCCCTGCTCGACCTCGGCCACCACATCCACACCCTGGTTTTCGGCGAGAAGGCAACAACCCTGACGATCAAGAAGGACGCGGCCACCGCCGAATTCACGGAACCTCTGTTCAAGCTGAACACTTGGCATGACGTGGTCTTGGAATTAAAAAAAGGCAGCCTCATTGTCACGATCGACGGCAAAAGCCGACGCTATGACAGCCCGCATGTCGACATGACCGGCCAGGCCCAAATCGACTTCAAGGGCATCGATCTGGGCTCCTGCCAGATCGACCACCTGCGCCTCTGGGAAGGTCGCTGAACGTCATCTCCAGCCTGTCGGCCCAGCGACGAATCGCGGTCGTATCCAACCCCGCCCCACCTCTGTTCCTCAACGACCCGGCCATTGGGCAGTCCAACGGCGACGCCCCGCCATGCCCGCAAGATCCCGAGGCGAGTCCTTAGCTTCCTGTTTACATTTGTAACGCTCTTGTAACTATTACGGAGCCGGAGTTGAACTCCAATAACCGACAATGGCAGCCGCGGGACGAGTTTCAGGCAGTGACCAAGGTAACGCATCCACGGTGAGCTTGAAGACGAGTCGCCTGACGCATTTGGTGATTTTTGGGCTCAATTTCCATTCCTTTATTTGCGTGCAAATGCTGTTATATCGTTGTTTACAAAGGGAATATCCATTTAATCTCTCTCCATTTTAAGTAGCGCTTTTGTATCGCTTTAGAACCGCAGATTAACGTCTTCTTTGTCTTTTCACTCGGGGAAATAGGCGCTGGGAACAACCTGGCAAGGACTTGTCGTGGGGTTATTCAGCCAGCTTTGTCAGCTCACGATTCCGCAACGTCCATTCGGCTTCCTGAACAACGGTTGCGTGGCGCTGTCGTGACGCCCCAACCGCTGCTCCAGCGTTCCTTCGTCCCTTATCCCGACTCCGCCAGTGCCCCGCGCAGAAGGGCGTGGATCGCCAGGTTTTGATGAAGCAGGCGAGGGCCGAATACCGCAGAATCCTCCTGCCCATTGAACTGCCATTTCCACCCTGGAACGGCATCCGGACTCCAACATCCTTGATCCACCCTTAAACCGCTCCTCCCTCTTCTCCGTCCTGATCGTCTCCTTCGCCCTCGCCGGCGATGCCTTCTCGGCCGACAAGAAGTGCAAGGAAGGCAACTGCTGTGACAAGGCCGCCAAGAAGGGCGAAGCCTGCAAGCATCCCTTCTGCGTCTCTGCCGATGAGGAAGACAAGGTCTGCGCCAAGTGCAACACGTGAGCCGGTTCGGGCCACCCTGACTCAACGGCCAGTTCACCCTCCGGGGCGAACTGGCCGTTTGGTTTTCTCGCGAAAGGACGGTGTCAGCCTGGCACCCGGTCGAGGAAACCACACTCACCGTCCCCTGGAAAGTCCTCGCCTCCCATGTCGGGGTCGGCCTGCTGACCGAGGGCTGGACGCTCGATGTGGAAGCCCCTCCCGGCGGTGAGGTTCGCTGCTTTCCTGTGCCGGTGGTCTTCGACAGGCCCTTTGACTCCGTACCGGTCGTCCAGCTCGGTCTCACGGGCTTCGATCTCGACCAGCGCGACAGCGCGCACGTCAGCCTGAAGGCCACGCAAGTCACCCCCACCTTTTTCCAGGCCGAAGTCTGGATTTGGGCCGGCACGCGTGTCTACTCGGTGGAATTCCACTGGCTCGCCATCGGCGCCTGAACTCCGCAGGCTGCTCTGCGGGCATCCGAAGCCCATCCGATCCCGCCAACCTCACTCCACGTGGACCCGCGACCCCTTCAGGGCTGGCTGCGGGCGCACCGGTGACAGCAGTTCGCTTTTCAGGCTTCCGAGCACGGGAAGCAGGGGCAGGTTCCTCAGGGTGTCGCTGATGAATTCCTCCGTCGCCGTCGTCGCCACCACCGGATGCGGCTCGCCATTCCATGCCGTGTCTCCAAACTTGCTCACCGCCCAGTAGATCCTGCGCAGGTTGCCGGCCGACTTGCGGGTGTTGAACTGCTCGGGATTCTCCATCTGCGCCTTGATGATCTCCGCCATGATCCAGTCGGCCTGGTCCTTCGTGTAATAGATCGGATTGCCGTCGGCATCCTTGCCCGCCGGCACCTTGCGGCGATGCGCCTCATACATCCAGTCATGCACCAGATAGGCCGGCGCATAGGTCCACGGCGAGAAATCCTTCTGCGACCACAGGATGCGCGGGATGCTGCCGCCGTCGGTCTCGATGCTGCCGGGATGAATCACCTCACCGTTCGGGCGGCTGAATTTGAAGTCGGTGTTGAGCTGGTGTGCATAAACAAACTTGTCCGGCTGCGTCCAGACCACGGCCGGCCGCCCGGTGATCTCACCGGTGCCATCCACCTGCTGGTAAAAACGATCCGCGGCGCAGGAACTCAGCAGGAGAACCGAGAATGGGGCAAGGCACGGTCGCATCATGACGGAACTTAAGAACGACACCCGGGCCTGTCAATCCGCGCCCGGCATTCCCCGGCCGGTTCGGCCTTCCCGTCGATAAGACCCCGAGCGATACAACACCTCGCCCGTGCGCAGCGCCTCGTAGATCCGCGAGCCGGGCAAGCCGGCAAAATCCCGGCCCGGGCCATGAAGGAAGGCTGGTAGACAAGCGCGCACCAAGGCCTCGCTGCGCGCGGCGTTGGCTTCCATGCCACGCAGGACCTCGGCACTGATGTCGCGAGCCTGAACCTCGCTCAGCGGCGCCTGGGCCAGGTCGGCGTCCCACTCGGCGATCTCATGATCAAAACGGAAATCCGCATACAGGAAGTGGCCGCCGGGGCGCAGCACCCTCGCCACCTCGCGCAGAAAGCCGGGAAAATCCGGGTAACAGTGCGAAGCCTCGACATTGATCACCGCGTCCAGCACCCCGTCCGCAAAAGGCAGCTTCTGGGCGTCGCCCTGCCGGAACGACAGTCCCGGCACGTGATGCCGCGCATCGCAGAAACGGATGCCGGCCGGATTCAGGTCGAGCCCCGTATAGCTCGCCGGCAGCATCGATCGCGCGATCCACGAGGCGCCGCCGCCATGCCCGCAACTCACCTCCAGCGCATGCCTGCCCTGCAGCGGCACCTGCGAGGCGACGTGATGGTAAAGCTGGATGCAGGCCCGGTACGGTTCATCGTCGGGCTCCAGTTCCAGCCCCACCGGCGGATCCGTTTCGAAGGCGTAGTTGAGAAACAGCACCTCCTTCCCCTGCAGCCGGCGGGTGAGAAACGGATACCACAGCCGCCACAAACCCTTGCGGATGGCAGGAATGGCAAAGAGGCGTTCCAGGAGCGACATGCGATCGATCAGGCACCCGGAACCGCCCCCTCGCGAGCGATTTCTTTTCCGCACCGCCGCCCCCCTTCACGGGCCTTGGCGCAACCGCACCAAGGATGCCGCAGTCATGCCAACCAACAATCCGCAGCCAGCTCAGTTCGACACTCCGGACATCTTTACCGCGCGATCCACCTTGCGATACAGGAATGCATCGCTGGTGAGCA
>JAUREI010000059.1 GCA_030827515.1 Prosthecobacter sp.
AGGCGGAAGCGATGCGGTCCCGCCTCCAGCTTGACTGCGGCTTCACGAATCTCCGCCGGATGAATGCCATCGTGTTCAAGCACCGTCCGGCCGTCGAGGAGCAGTCGCACCCCGTCGTCGCCGGCCAGATAGAAGCGGTAGCTGCCCGTGCGCGGCACCTGCAGCCTGCCCGTGTAAACCACGCCAAACTCATTCTTGTAGTCGTCGAGTTTCAACTGCACGAGGTTGTCCTCGAGCCGCCCCTCGCGGTGCGGCTGCAGCTTGGCAAAATCGGGCAGCTTGCGCCAGGCCCCGAGGTAGAGGGCGTAGTGGAGGTCTTCAAGTCCGCCGCCAAGCGGCATCACCTTCAACACGCCGCGCATCGTCAGCGCGTGGCCGGGAAAGGTGCAGACATAGGGATAGTCGCCAGGCTTGCCGGGCGCGGTGAAGCTCAGTTCCTCGCGTTGGTGCGGGTTGAGCATGCCGCTGTGCAGCCAGATGCGCGGATCGTCGGGCAGCCAGTTGCGCTTCAACGCCTGCTCGGGCTTTTCCATCTGTTTCAAGGCCATGGCCGCCGTGTCGGTGCCAGGCTGGCAGAAGACCAGGTTGTGCGGCAGGTCGTCGCCATTCTCGAACACCAGCCGCACAGGCTCACCCGGACGCACGGTGAACTCCTCCAGATCGTAGCGCATCTGCGCGGTCATGGTGTGAATCTTCACCTCGCGAACCGGCGCGCTGGCGGACTCCGCTTTCGCACTGGCGGCGCCACCCAGCGGTCGCAGCCAGATGTTGCGATAACGGACAGGATTGTTGTGGTCCTGCAGCGAGAGGTCGCCCGCCTGCACGTTGCTGTCGAACTCGCGCCGGTACTGCACAAGCACGCCGTTGTGCAGCACGGTCAGGCGCGCCTTGCGTGCCGGACTGCCCTCCGCCGCGGGGCGGGCACGCTCGAAAAAGATGTCGAAGCTCTGCCACTCGCCGGGCGGGCGGCAGGCGTTGACGATGGGCGGGTAGTTCCCATACAACGCCGCGGCCTGGCCGTCGGCATAGGTCTCATTCTGCCAGGAGTCGAGCACCTGAATCTCGGGGAAGCCGCCGAGGAAGACGCCGCTGTTGCCGCGACCCTGACCCTTGCCGGTGACTTCCTTCGGCGTCGCCCACTCCAGGTGCAGGTGACCGTTGCCGGCAAACGTGTCGCGCGTGCGGATGCCGCCGCTCTTGGGTGTGATCTCGAAGCAGCCGTCGACCACCTTCCACGCGGGTGCATCGCCGCCCTCCGGGGCTTCCTTGCGCGGATCACGGCGCCACTTCGCCAGGTCGCCGCCATCGAACAACACGATGGCATCCGCGGGGGGCGGGGCCGGCTTGAAAGCGGGCGGGGTCACCACCGGAGGGCGGGGGCGCTGCCCGTCGTGGGCGCGCCAGAGACCCCCGGGGGTCAGCGGTTGCGGCTTTTTTTCCTGGGCAACGACCGGGCCGGAGAGGCCGAGAATGAGAAGCCAGGGGAGTCGGTTGAGCAGGGCCATGGACAGGAAGGGTTGGGTTGGAAACATCAGCCATCAACGCGGTAGGCCCGGGCCAGCAGGGTCACCGGCTGGGTGACCTCGCCTTCGGCACCGAGTCCGGCGGCAAGCTGCAGGTGGCAGCCCGGATTGGCCGTCGCGACCAGGTTCACGCCGGTGCTGCGGACATGGCCGACCTTGCGTTTCAGCAGCTTGGCGGACTGCTCGGGCTGGGTGATGTTGTAAATGCCGGCACTGCCGCAGCACCAGTTGCTCTCGGGCAACTCGACGAGTTTGAGGCCGGGGATCGCCTGCAGCACCTGACGCGGCTGACGGGTGACCTTCTGACCATGGCAGAGATGGCAGCTCTCATGATAGGTGACCTCGTCCACCCCGGCACCGTGTTCCGGTGGACGGATGCCAATCTGGACCAGCCATTCATGAATGTCGCGCACTTTGGCGTCCCAGCGCCGCGCACGCTCCGCATACAGCGGGTCGTCGTGCAAAAGATGCGCGTAGCTCTTCAGATGGGATCCGCAGCCGCCGGCGTTGCTGATGATGGCGTCGATCTGGTCGAGATCAAAGGCGTCGATCTGACGTCGCGCCAATTCGCGCGCGGCCTCAACCGCACCGTTGTGGGCATGCAGGGATCCGCAGCAGGACTGCAGGCGCGGCGTCACCACCTCGCAGCCATTGGCCAGCAAGACGTCGGCCGTATCCCGGTTGATGCCCGAGAAGGCGAGGTCCTGGACGCAGCCGGTGAGCAGACCCACACGGTAACGGGGCTGCCCGGGCGTCTCGACCGGCTCGATGAGGGCGTCGGAAAAGGCCTCAGCCATGCGCGGTGTCTGCGGCTCTAACTCGCGCAGGCGGCGCGGCAGCAGCCCGAGGAAACCCCAACGCCGCAGCACCAGGTCGAGCCCGCTGCGCTGCCAGAGCCGCAGTCCCCAGCCGACCAGGCGAAGCAGGCGCGGATGCAGAAACAGCACATCGAGGGTCAGCCAGCGCCAGAAGTCGCGCTCTGCTCCCTGGATCACAATGGCCTGTTCGATGCCGGCACGCGCCGTCTCGAACAATTCGGCATACTTCACGCCCGCCGGGCAGGCGGTCTGGCATGCCAAGCAGCCAAGGCAGTAATACATTTCATCGGCAAATTCACGGGTCATGCCCAACTCGCCGTCGGCGATGGCTCGCATCAGGGAGATGCGTCCCCGGGGACTGTTGCGCTCCAGCTTGGTCTCCACGTAGGTCGGACAGGTCGGCAGGCACATGCCGCAGTGCATGCACTGCTGAAGCACGGAGTAGTCGAGGGATTGGAACAGGTTCACGTGCGAAGATAGCGCGCGCCGAACCGCGACTCTTGCAGCGGGCGCAGGTCATCAAAGCCGCATCCTTGGCCTTGCGCAAGACGCGCCGCACGCAAGATTGATACATGCGGACTCTGTCCATCGGAGACATCCACGGCTGCTCAACCGCCCTGCGGACGCTGCTGGAGGCTGTTCAGCCGGGGGCGGAAGACATTGTCGTCACGCTGGGCGACTACGTCGACCGGGGTCCCGACACCCGCGGCGTCATCGCCACCCTGATCGACCTGGAGCAGCGCACCCGGCTGGTGCCCCTGACCGGCAATCACGAAATTCTGCTGTTCGATGCCATCGCCGGCCTGATTACCCCGACCACTTGGGAGCAGATCGGCGGTCGCCAGACCCTGCGCTCCTACGGAAGCGACAGCCTGAAGCCCGGCCTGATTCCCGAGCCCCACATGGATTTCCTCGTCCGCTGCCGGCGCCTGCATGAGACAGCCACGCACATTTATGTGCATGCCAACCTCAATGCCGTGCTGCCGCTTGAGGAGCAGACCGACGACTGGTTGTATTGGCGCCGTTTTACCGATACGTATCCGCATGTGTCCGGCAAGACGATGATCTGCGGTCACACAGCCCAGCACAACGGCCGGCCCGCGCGCAAGCCCCATGCCCTGTGCATCGACACCCGGGTATACCATCCCGAAGGCTGGCTGACCTGCATTGATGTCGGTTCCGGCACCTTCACCCAGGCCAATGAGCGTGGCGAACTGCGCCGACTCGACCTCAACGACCTCGCCTGAGTCGGCAAACGCCCGCACACGTCCCGTGAAGGACTGGAGAAATCCGCCCGTGACCAACGTTTTCTTTGGTTCATGCTCCGCCGCCTCCCCCTGTTTCTGCCCGGCTGTTTTCTTCTCGGCTCCGCCCTGCCTGGAGCCGACTGGCCGCAGTGGCGCTTTGACGCCGCGCGCAGTGCCGCCGCCGTGACGGACCTGCCCGCCACCCTGCAACCGGCATGGGAACGCCAACATGAGGCACGCGAACCCGTGTGGGACGACCCCCTCAATCACGACCTGATGCCCTACGATCGGATCTTCGAACCGGTCGCCGCGGATGGACGCCTCTTTGTCGGCTTCAACGACCGCGACAAGGTGGTCGCCTACGACCTTACCACCGGGGCTGAGATCTGGACTTTCCACACGGGAGGCCCCGTGCGCCTGCCCCCGGCCTGCCTTGATGGACGGGTGTACTTTGCCAGCGACGACGGCCACCTGTACTGTGTGCGCGCGGACACCGGTGCCGCAGTTTGGTCCTTCCGTGGCGCCCCCTCGGCACGCAAGGCCTACGGCAACCGCCGCCTGATCTCCGCCTGGCCAGCGCGCGGTGGCCCGGTCATCCACGATGGCCGGGTGTACTTTGCCGCCAGCATCTGGCCCTTCATGGGCACCTTCCTGCATGCACTGGATGCCGACACCGGCAGGGTCGTGTGGGTGAATGACGGCACGGGCGCCGACTTCATCAAGCAGCCGCACAGCGCGGCCGCCTTCGCCGGGGTCGCCCCGCAGGGCGCGCTCGTGGCCTCGGGCGACCTTCTGCTGGTGCCGGGGGGGCGCTCCGTGCCCGCCGGATTCGATCTCTCCACCGGCGCCCTCAAATACTTTCACCTCGATGACGGCGGCAAGGGCAACGGCGGATCGTTCGTCGCCGCCGGCCGCACCCGCTATTACGTGCACACCCGTGAACGCGGGGTTCGCTCCTACGACCTGGCAACCGGTGAGCAGGGAGAGCTGACCCTTCAGGAACCCGTCATCGACGGCGACCGGTTGTTCACCGCTGCCACCAACCGGGAGGGGCAGGCGGTGGTGCGCGCGCTGACCGCGGAAGGCAAGCCGCTGTGGGAAATCGCTGCCGATGCCACCGGCGACCTCATCCGCGCCGGCCAGCGCCTCTATGCCGCAGGTGGTGGCAAACTCAGCGCCATTGAACTGCCGGGGGACAGCGACAAGCCACGCATGGCCTGGACGCTGCCCGTCGAGGGCGAGGTGCGCCGCCTGATTGCGGCCAGCGACCGCCTGGTCGCGGTGACTCTCGACGGCCGTCTGCTGGTCTTCTCCGCCAAGGGTGGACCCGGACGGATCACGGAAACCCGTGCACCGGATCCCGTGGTGCCGGCGGTCACGCGCGCGCTGGCCCAACGCCTGCTGGCCACGGTGGAGGACCCAGGAGGCTGCGCCCTCCTCCATGGCCTGCCCGATCGCGACCTACTCAACGCCCTGCTGGCGGAATCGGACCTGCAACTCACCGTGGTGGAACCCGACGCCGCAAGGCTGGCAAACTGGCGCCGTGATTATGATGCACGCGGGCTGCACGGCCGGCGCGTGACCTTTCATGCCGGTGATCCGGCCAGCTTTGAATCCCCACCCTACCTTGCATCGCTAGTCATTGTGTCCGGCCCGATGCTGCAACGCCTGCGCGATGAGCCCGCCCAACTGCAGGCGGCCTACGCCCCGGTGCGTCCGTATGGCGGACGCCTCATCCTGCTCGACACGGACGCGGCCTGGCCGGACCGCGTGCGGGCCGCAGGACTGGAACAGGCCGAACTGGCCGTTGAGGAAGGTCTCACCACCCTCACCCGTGCCGGCGCCCTGCTCGGTGCGGCGGACTGGACCCACCAATATGGCGACATCGCCAACACGGTGAAATCCGACGACCGTCGCGTCCGTGCGCCGCTGGGTGTCCTCTGGTTTGGCGGCAACTCGAATCTGGACGTTCTGCCGCGCCATGGCCACGGTCCGCCCGAGCAGGTGGTGGGCGGACGCTTGTTCATCGAGGGCATGAACAGCCTGAGCGCCCGTGACGTTTACACCGGCCGCGTGCTTTGGAAGCACGACTTCGGCGACCTCGGCACCCATGGCATTTACTACAATGAAACCTATGCCGACACGCCGCTGAGCACGGAGTACAACCAGAAGCACATCCCGGGTGCCAACGGCCGTGGCACGAACTTTGTCGCCACCGATGACAGCGTCTATGTCGCCGTTCGCGGCGAATGCCGGGTGCTCGCCGCCCGCGGCGGTGGCCAGCAGCGCACCATCCACCTTCGCGAGGATCGCAAGGACCCGGCGCAGTGGGCCTTCATCGGCGTTTATGAGGATCTGCTGCTCGGTGGCGACGACTTTGCCCACTTCAGCCTCCGTCTCGGCGGTGCCAAGAGCCGCAAGGAATCGACCATTGAGGATTACTCGGCCAGCGCCGGCCTCGCCGCCTTCGACCGTCACAGCGGCCGGTTGCTCTGGCGGGTCAAGGCACGGCACGCCTTTCTCCACAACGGCATCGTCGCGGGCAACGGTCGCATCTACTGCCTCGACCGGCTGACCCGGCACGCCGAGGACCTGCTCAAGCGCCGAGGCACCGACCTGCCGAAGGACTACCGGATCCTCGCCATCGATGCCCGTTCCGGCGCCATCGTCTGGGAGGTGAAACAGGAAGTGTTCGGCACCTGGCTCGGTTACTCGACGGAACACGACCTGCTCCTGCAGGCCGGCGCCAAGGCGAGCGACCGACTGGCCTCCGAAGTGGGCGAGGGCATGTCCGCCCACGAAGGCGCCAGCGGACGGCGGCGCTGGGCCGACCTCAAGCGCGTCCACACTGGCCCGTGCATCCTGCACAACGACCTCATCCTCACCGGCGCGAATTCCTACTCCAGCTCGGGCGGCGCCTTCAACCTGCTCACCGGTGAACCGCACCTCGTCCTCAATCCCCTCACCGGCAGGAAGGAGCCCTGGCGACTCAACCGCACCTATGGCTGCAACACGATCATTGCCAGCGAGCACCTTCTCACCTACCGCAGCGGCGCGGCCGGCTTCTACGATCTGGAGAGCATGAGCGGAACCAGCAGCCTCGGCGGCTTCAAGTCGGGCTGCACCTCCAATCTTGTCGTCGCCAACGGCGTTCTGAACGCCCCCGACTACACCCGCACCTGCAGCTGCGGCTACCAGAACCAGACCTCGCTGGCCCTCATCCCGATGGCCGACGTCGAGATGTGGACCTACAGCCAGTTCGGACTCGACAGCAAACACGGCGACCGCGTGCGGCGTGCCGGCGTCAATTTTGGAGCCCCCGGCAATCGTCGCTCCACGGATGGCACTCTCTGGCTTGAGCACCCGCATGTCGGCGATGGCAATGCGCCCCAGATCGGCGTTGAGGGACTCGTCGAGACCGCCACCTACTTCCGTCGTCACAGTTCCCAGGCTGGAGAGGGTGCCAGTCCGCCCTGGATCGCCGCCTCGGGGCTAACCGGCGAGGGCGAAATCCGCATCACGCCCTCCCTGCGACGCCCGCTGCTGGTCAAGCCGGTCAAAAAGGCTTCGGATGACGAAGACGGCAAGGGCGACCGCAAGACGGCCAAGGCGCCCCCGCCGGAACCGCCCACCCAGGAACCCCTGCGCCGCGTCGACTTCCCCGCCCTGCCGCACACGGTCAGGCTGCATTTTGCCGATCCCGGCAACCTGCCGCCGGGTGCCCGCGTGTTCCACGTTGCGCTGCAGGGACGCACCGTGCTCGAGAACTTTGACATCGCCCGCGAAGCTGCCGGCGGCACTCTTGTGCGCGAATTCCAGGGCATTGAGATCGGAGCGGAACTCCGGATTCAGCTGAGTTCGGCCGCCGGGGCGACTGCACCCCCGGTGCTCTGCGGCATCGAATTCATCGCCGAGCCAACCGGTGCGGAATGATGCCGGGGCAGCCGAGAACAAGGATTGACGGCGGGGCTGCGACACTTTAGGGAAGATACTCCCGCAACCATGGCCGCCGCTCCGGAATCCCGCATCCTGCTTGTCGATACCGACCCCGACTTTCTGGCCTGGGCGGCGGGACATTTGATGGCGCCCAACGTCGTCATCTCGACCGCAGAACGCGCGGAGGAGGCCGTCAACCTCTGCCAGGGCCAACCCCAGGACCTCGTGCTTGCAGAAATTCGCCTGCCCGGCACCTCGGGCATCGAACTGCTCAAACGGTTGCGCCAAAATGACCCGAACGCCATGGTGATCCTGTTCACCGGCATCGCCAGCACCAGCCATGTCATCGAGGCCATGCGCCTGGGAGCCTACGACGTCCTCGGCAAGGAGCGACTGACCTACGAGTTGCGCACCGCCGTCGAAACCGCCCTGCGTTCCACCGAAGCCCGCCGCGTCACGCGCTCCCAGGCAACCGAGGCACCGGTCGACACCCTGCAGGAGACCATCATCGGACGTTCGGCGGCCATGCAGGAAGTTTTCAAGATGATCGGACGCGTGTCGCGCTCCGATGCTCCGGTGATGATCACCGGCGAAAGCGGCAGCGGCAAGGAACTGGTGGCGCACGCCATCCACAAGTTCAGCCAGCGCGCCCAGAAGGACTTTGTCGGGATCAACATCACCTCGATCCCGGACAACCTCATGGAGAGCGAACTGTTCGGCCATGAAAAGGGCAGCTTCACCGGGGCGGTGAGCCAGCGCGTCGGCCGCTTCGAGCAGTGCGACGGCGGCACCCTGTTCCTCGACGAGATTGGTGACATGCCCGTGGCGGTGCAAAGCAAGCTGCTGCGCGTTCTTCAGGAAGGCGAATTCTGCCGGGTCGGCAGCAACCAGGTGCTCAAATGCGACGTGCGCATCCTTGCCGCGACCCACAAGGACCTCGAAACGGCGGTCAGCCGAGGCACCTTCCGCGAGGATCTGTTTTACCGCCTCAACGTGGTCCGCATCCACATCCCGCCGCTGCGCGAACGCCGTGAGGACGTGCGCCTGCTGGCCGACTTCTTCCTGCGCCGCCAGTCCGCGCGCCGCCGCGGCATGACCATGCGCTTCACCGAGGACGCCCTCTCCGTGCTCGAGGCCTATGACTGGCCGGGCAATGTCCGCGAGTTGGAGAACACCATCCAGCGCGCCTGCGCCCTGTGCAATTCCGATGTCCTGCTGCCGTCCGACATCCCGCTTGGGAGCACCAGCGCCCGTTTTTCCAACGCCCATCCGGCCAACACGGTCACGCGCATGCGTGACGCACTGAGCAGCCTGGTGCAGATTGCCGAGAACAGCCCGGACGTCGAGCTGGTGCCTTGGGTCGAACGTGAACTGGCGAAGATCGCCCACCGTCACTTCGAGGAGGATGACGATCGCGTGGCCAAGTTTCTGGGCATCAATCAGGCCATTCTCAAGGCACACCTGCACCCCGCAGAAACCACGACCCCCAAGAAACCGGCGTCGCGCAAGGCCAAGTGAACCCGCCATGAGGGTCCGACCGTTCCTTCTTGCCCTGATTGTGGCCACCGGAACCAAGGCCGCGACCCACCGGATTGGCAGCGATACGGAACTCAGGTCCTCCTTGCGATCCCTGCAGGAGGGGGATGTTCTGCTCATTGCCCCCGGCGTCTACAGCGGTGGCCACCACGTTGAGGGCATCGTCAATCTGACCGTCGAAGCCCTTGATCCTGCCCAGCCGCCGCGTTTTGCCGGTGGCACGACCGGCTGGCACTTCAGCCGTTGTCCCGGTCTTTGCCTGCGCCACCTCATCGTCTCCGGCCAAAGCGTGAACGGCCTCAACCTCGACGAGGGTGGAACGGCCCGACCGGCCGTCACTGGCGTAATGCTGGAAAACCTGACCGTCGAAGACATCGGCCCGAAGGGCAACCACGACGGCATCAAGATTTCCGGCCTCACGGATCTGGTCATCTGCGGCTGCCGCATCACCGGCTGGGGAGGCCAGGGCATCGACCTCGTCGGCTGCCACCGCGTGCGCATCGAGGGCTGCCACTTCACCGGCAAAACCGGTTATAGCGCCAGCGCCGGCATCCAGATCAAGGGCGGCAGCTCGGGGGTCACGGTGGAAAACTGCGACTTCGACGACGCCGGTGAGCGTCCGCTCAACGTCGGCGGCTCCACCGGCCTGGAGTTCTTCCGCCCGCCCGGCGCCCGCCATGAGGCCAAGGACGTCGTCGTGCGCGGCAACCGCATCCGCAGGAGCCTGTGCGCCGCCGCCTTCGTTGGTGTCGATGGCGCCGAATTCTCCGACAACACCGTGCTGCACCCAAAACGCTGGATCTTCCGCATCCTCCAAGAGACGCGCGCCGAGGGCTTCACACCCTGCCGCAACGTGCTCGTGAGCGGCAACCGCATCGTCTTTCGCCGCGACCAGGTCGTCACCGAGGTCAACATCGGCGACGGCACGGCACCGGAAACCTTCCGGTTCGAAGGCAACCGCTGGTTTGCCGAGGATCGTCCGCAGGCCTCGCGCCCCAGGCTGCCGGTCGCCGAGACCGATGGCGTCCATGGCCAGGATCCGCGCGATTGAACCCGTCTTTTGTCTTGCGCCAGTGGCAATGTGCGGCACTGTCGCACTCCCCGCCGCAATTGCGGCGACGGGCACGGGGCGTAGCTCAGCCTGGTAGAGCGCTTGCTTTGGGAGCAAGAAGTCGTCAGTTCGAATCTGGCCGCCCCGACCCCCATGCTCAACGTCTCCGCAATGTCCGCCCTTTACGCCGCCACATTGAACGCCTTCAAGGCGCAGGGCTGGGCGTACCAGGAAGTGCAGGAAATGGAAGTCGTGGAATCGATCTTCGAGGCCCATCACGCCAAGATCCCGGTGCATGTTCAGGTGTTTGGCGAGGCCGGCATCGCCAGCACCGTCGCCACCTCCTCGTTGACGGTGCCCGCCAGCCACCGGTTGACGGTCTGCGAACTGGTCATGCGAACGAACAAGGAACTCAACCTCGGTGCCTTCGAAATTGACTGGGACGAGGGCCGGGTCCTGTTCCGTGTCGCGACCGTTTTCCCTCCGCACCGTCACGACGAGCGCGTGCTAGCCAGTCTGGTCCATGCCGCCGTGGCGGAAATGGACCGGCTGACCCCCTATCTCGGCGAAGTCTGCCGCACCGCCAAGGGCGAGCTTCCGCTGCTGCGCATCCCCGACCTGCTGCGTCGCGAGGACCTGCTACCGCCGGCACCGCCGGAAAGTTGATTCAGGGCTTCGGCGCTGTTGCCTTTTCCGGCGCTGCCGTCCATCATGGTCAAGGCCTTCCGCAGAGTTCATGCGCTACCTGCTTCACGACCACCCCGCCTTCCCCGGACTGCTGTCCAAGGAGGACCTTTTTGTCCTTGTCGAACGCGGCACCTTGGCCCGTGGCGAAGTCTGCACCGACACACTGACCCGAAGCGACCACACGGTGGGTGATGTCATTCGCGGCATGGTCCCGCCGCGCGGCCGTGCGGCGCGCATCTCACGCCCCGCCTACCAGGAAATCCGCGCCGACCTTCCCGGCTTTGAGGTGCAACTGCCGGTGGAACTGGGTGAAGAACCCGACCTGCGGGAAGATGACGATGAAGCCCCGTTCTTTGAGGCCCACCCCTCCTGGCTTGCCTACGCGGGCGGCTTCACGTCCGCCGCCCTGCTCGCCGGACTCGGCGTCTTTCTCCTGCCCTTTGGCGGGGAATACTCCCTCATCCCCCTGCTGGCCTCGCTGGCCTGCCTGCTGGGCATTGCCCTGGCGCGCTACTCCACCGACTATCTGGTGGGCGAGGACCGTGTTGAGAAAGTCTGGGGATTGCTGGGCCGCAGTTCGCGCGAGGTGCGCATCTGCGACATCCGCAACATCGATGTCCACATGCGCGGCCTCAAGGGCCTGCTCGGAGTCGGCACGGTCGACATCTCCTCCGCCGGTGGCAACGAGGTCGAGGTGAGTTTTCGTGATGTGCGCGGCGCCCACGAGGTCAAGCAACTCGTCCGCCAGCTCCAACGCGACGCCGAAGCGGAACGTTGAGGCGTCTTCAGTCTTCCGAGTCGCGACGTAGCATGGTCTCGAAGACGAACCACTGGTCCCAGTGCTCGCTCACGAAGGCATGCAGCAGGGGCAACCAGCGCCGACCCACCTCGTCGGCGCGCACACGCTCATGCCCGTCACAGAACGGCTCGCCGATGTGAATGCGGTAGCGCATGACGCCAAGGCGGAGGAGAAAAATCGGCCAGACCGGCACCCGCGCGATCTCAGCCAGGACCAACGGCCCGCGCGGGATGCAGTAGCGCACGCCGTCGTGACACATCTCCACGCCTGACACATCAATGATGACACGGTCGCCCTGCACCGCGACCGCCTCGCCGGCCTCCAAGCGGCGGCACAACTCCAGCCCGAGATGGCTGGCCGACTCATTGTAGTGAATGTGCAGAAGCGGGTTGTCACGCGCAACCCCGCGGAGTTCGGCGGCGCGAAGTTCCTGCAGGCCCTCGCTGCGCTCCGGCACACGCACCATGTTCAGGGCGCGGCCAAAGTGCTGCGCGAACACCGCGGCCCCCAAGTCATAGTTACCGCTGTGCACCGTGAACACCAGAACTCCACCGGGATGTTCGCGAAGGGCGTCAAAACGCGCCTTCTCCGGCACATCCCACTCGACATCCTCGCCAAAGTGCAGGTGGGAAAGCCGGTCGAGATAGGTGAGGGCAAACTGTAGGAAAACCCGGTAGGATGCATGGGCGTTGCGCAGAGGGCCAAATTCCGGCTTCAAAGCCTTGAGGTTGGCACACACCGCCCGGCGTGGGGCGCGCGCAAGCAGCCAGACCAACAGGGTCACCGGACGCGCCAGGAACAGGCAGAGCGCACGCGGCAGCACGCGCATCCAAAAAAGCATGAAGCGTGTCAAAAAGGCGCCATGAAGGCCGCCGGCTGGGGCGGGCGGAACGGAATCGCCGGCAGGCGGAAGCATGCCGGGTCAGCGCGAGGATTTCAGCAGTTCGGACAGGGGCACCAGATCCCCGTCAGGTTCCTCCGGCTCAAATTCCCCCCGCTCGCGCATGCGTTCCCCGTCCTTCCGATCCTTGACATCCTGTTCGGCGCGGCGTTTGGCCTCGCGCTTCTCTTTTTGCGTCGAGGGTGTCATTTCAATGAAGGTGGAGGAGGATGTGAGATCCTTGATCCGCGGGTACTCCTCATCCAGGGCGGCAATGAGATCATCGTCAAACCCGCGCCAGATGGAGAAAATGCCGTCCGTGACGGGTTGATCAATCAGGACGTGATCGACCACCACGCCATTTACCATGGCCATGAGGATCTCGCCCTGGCGCATGCGTGTCACCAACTCCAGCGAATTGGCGCCCTTGAAGTCCAGCTTCATCGACACCCCGTTGGTGCCGTCATCGGCGGGAAACGGATGAAACGCCGCGAGGCTCTGCGTACTGAATTCGGGAATGATTTTGAAGAGCATCGACTGGCCGTTGACGGTGCGCCGGAAGACCGTCTTTTTAGAATCCATGTCATTGCCCTGCGAGTGGACGGTGATGACGACCTTTTCCTTGGACTTGCTGGCGCAGGAGGCAAGGCCGAGCGCGAGAAGTGACGCGAGCAGAAGACGAATCATGACCCCAGCAAAGCCGGCGCGCGGTCAATTGCAAGGCTTTGGCGCGGGATCTGCGACCGGGTTTTGCACCATTCCGCGACAAGATGTTTGTTTTTGCCGTCGGGTTCTGCAGAATGCCCAAAGCGCACCGCCCTCGTGTCCACCGAGCCTCCAGACGACGAACCCACGCTGATCACCGGCCGGCCGCCGGTGCTGGCGGAGGACGCGGACCTGCCAACGATCGTCACCGGAGCCCATCCACCAGCGAACGCCGCCGACTTGCCGACCCTCGTCACCGGTGGGCCCAGTGCGGAGGGCCCGGCGGGGCCCTCCAGCGAGGAATGGCTGGACGGTAAGTTTCGTCTACTGGACCAGCTTGGAGAGGGCGGCTTCGGCCTCGTCTATCGGGCTGAACAGACCCAGCCCATCCATCGCATCGTGGCAGTCAAGGTGCTCAAGGCCGGCATGGACACGCGCCAGATCATTGGTCGCTTCGACACCGAACGCCAGACCCTGGCACTGATGGAGCACCCCAACATCGCGCGTGTGCTCGACGCCGGCACCACCGAGCGCGGACAGCCCTACTTCGTCATGGAGCTGGTCCGGGGCCGCTCGATCACGCGCTATGCCACCGAGAATAGCCTCGACCTACACCGCAAACTCGAGCTCTTCATTCCCGTCTGCCTGGCGGTCAATCACGCCCATCAGAAGGGGATCATTCACCGCGACCTGAAGCCGTCCAACGTCATGGTCATGGAGGAGGACGACGCTCCGACCCCGAAGGTGATCGACTTCGGCATCGCCAAGGTTCTCGAGCAAAAGGATGCCCGGCAAACCCTCGCCACCGGCCTGGACCAGCTCGTGGGCACTCCGGGTTACATCAGCCCCGAGCAGATTGAATTCGGCAGCGCCCACGCCGACACCCGATCGGACGTCTACGCACTTGGCTCCATCCTGCTCGAACTGCTCACCGGCAAGGGATTGGTCAGCCCGATGGACATCGCCCACAAGCCCATCCATCTCATCCTTCGCGACCAGGTTGAACTCGATCCGCCAAAGCCCAGTTCGCGCACTCCCGAACTCAAGGGTGACCTCGACTGGATCATCCTCAAGGCCCTCGAGCGCGATCCCGCGCGCCGCTATGGCAGTGCCGGTGACCTCGCCGATGACCTACGCCGTTTCCTTCGCCATCAGCCGGTGCAGGCACGTCCGCCCAGCAGGCGCTATCTGATCGAGAAGTTTGTCCGCCGTCATCGCGTCGGCGTGGCGGCCGGCCTTGCAATCGCCTTTGCGGTTCTCGCCGGCGGCATCACCAGCACCGCCCTCTACATCGAGGCCGAACACAACCGCGACCTGCTCAGGCGTTCCTATTCGCGCTCCGACGAACAAATGGCGCGCCAGCTCACCGAGCGCACCGATTACCCGGAGGCGGTTGCCTGGCTCTGCCGCTCCCTGCGCACCGACGACGGCAACACGCTGGCCGCGACCAACCTGCTGACGCTCCTGCAGTATGTGCACCTTCTGCACCCCGCGACCCCGGAACTGGCGATGGCGTCGGACGTCACCAGCACGCGGCTCGTTGCGCTCAGTCCGCCCAGCCGCCGACTGCTCGCGGTCGGCAGTGCGGCACCCTCGCCGGCCGGTGCCCGACGCGACTTGCTCAGCCTGTGGAATCTCGACACCCTAACAAGGGAGGATCAGCCCCTGCCCGAAGGCACCCGGGCAACTGCAGCGGTGCTCAGTCCTGACGGCAGTCTGGCCGCCCTGGCACGCGATGACGGACAGGTTGAACTTGTCGACCTGGTCAGCGCGCGCCGCCTACCGCTGCAGCCGCGCCTGCCTGGCGCCGCCCTTTGTCTCGCCCTCTCCGGTGACGGACAGATCCTCGCTGCGGGCGGCGAAAACGGCGGCCTCCAGTTCTGGGATCTGCGCCGCCCGGAAACCCCGGCCGTTGTGTTGACGGATCCTAGCCTCAACGGCGAACCGGTTCAGGTGATCGCCCTCGACCTGTTCGGCACCCTCGCCGCCACCGGCTGCCCGCTGTTCGATGGCAGCGGCGGTGGCCAGGCCCTTGTCTGGGACCTGCTCGAACACAGGCGACTTGGCGACGCCTTCGAAACGGAGCAGGGCATTGCCGCGCTCGCCCTGCACCGCGAACAGGAAATGCTGGTCGTCGGCCTCCACTCCGGCCTCGTTCATGTCGGCAACTTTCGCGCCCAGAGTGAACTGCTGCCCCCTCTGGTGCATCCCGGAGCCATTCTCAGCCTCAGCCTCAGCCAGGACGGCGGTGTGCTCCACGTTGGCGACGGCCAGGGTTACCTGCACGGCTGGGATCTACGCGATGGCCGGCCGTTGCACCCGGCCGAGCGCCATGATGGCGAGGTCATCACCACCCACCTCGCTCCTGGAGCCGGCCTGGTCACGGCCATCTCCCGGCACGGTGAAATCCATGTCTGGGACACCCGCAACGGCGATCGCACCCGCCTTCGCCTGCCGCACAACATTGCCGAAGCCGGACTCAGCGCCGACGGCTCGCAACTGGTGGCCGCTCCCGCCCTGCATCCGCGCCTGCAGGTCTGGAGCATCCATGAGCGCATGACCACGCGCCGCTGGCTGGCGCCGGCGACCGATGAAAGCCTGTCCCTGAAGCCACCCCGCGAAGCACCGCCGCAACTGGCCGACAGCCGCACGCTGACCGCCAGTCAAAACGGGCGCTGGCTGGCCGCTGTCAGCCGCGAAGGCAGTGTCGGCATCTTTGACGAAAAGTGGAAACCCCGCTGCCGCTTTGAACACCCGCCCGCGGTCGGTGCCGTGGTGGTCTCCGAGGACGGCAACCTCGTTGTCAGCTCCGGCCGCGACCAGCAAATCCTGTTTTGGAACGGCGTCACGGGCGAACCCCTTGGCATCTCGATCCGCCTCAAGACTTTTGTGCCCGGCCTGGCGCTGAGCCCCGACGGCCGACGGTTGGTCACCCTGACCGACAACAGCGAAATTCGCGTCTGGGACACCACCACCGGCAACTGCCTCACCCCGGGCATCCGCCAAGGCCGCAACATCCTTCAGGTCGGCGTCTCGGAGGATGGCAGCCGGATCCACTTTCTCACGGGTGAGGAAGGCTGGTTCTCCCTGCCGATGCCGCCGGAACCGACCGTTCTTCCGCAATGGTTCCTGGAACTCGCCGAAGCCCTCGCCAGCCGCCGACTCAACGACGAGGGGAAGTCGGAAACCCTTGAGCCGGCCACCCTCGACGAGGCGCTCAAGTCCGTGCCGACCACACCAACTCCGGCTGACGCGCTCGCGACTCGCTGGGCCACTTGGCTGCTCGCACGCCCCGACCAGCGCCCGCTTTCGCCCGAGGACGACGAACCCCTTGCCGAATACGCACGACGGCTGACGGAAAGCTCCAACCCCTCCGCCCTTGCCGAAGCTTCGCGCTTCAGCAACTGACCCTCACCGCCTTGCATCCGCAAATGGGCCGGGCTAGAGGGAGCCGTCCATGACCGACTTCGCAAGCATACTCACGGTCGTCCTGCCTGTCTACCTGACCATGGGCGCGGGAGCCGTGGCCCGGCGCACCGGCGTTCTTCCAGTGGAAGCCGACCCCGGCCTTCTCAAACTGGCGGTCACCCTGCTCACCCCCTGCCTCATTCTTGGCCGTGTGGCCGGCAATCCGGCGGTGATGAGTCCCCTTCCCGTCCTGCTTGCCGCCGGGCTGGGCTACGCCCTGGTCGCACTCGGCATTGCGTTCTCCTACTACGCGGCACCGCTCATCGGCCTGCAAAAGCACACAGGCCGACGCACTTTCGCCGTTTCCTGCGGCCTGCAGAATTACGGCTTCGTCGCCATCCCGATCGTTTCCGCACTCTTCCCCGATCCCGGCACGCTTGGCGTGCTGTTCACCTTCACCCTGGGCATCGAGCTCGCCTGCTGGACCGCCGGCGTCGGCCTGATGACCGGCCTTGGCCAGGCCCCCTGGCGGCTGGCGGTCAACCCGCCGGTGCTGGCCATCCTGCTCTCTCTGGCTCTCAACTTCAGCGGCCTGCACGCCTGGATTCCCGAGGTGTTGCGCCGCACCTTCGACATGATGGGAACCTGCGCCGTGCCGCTGGCCGTGCTGCTCATCGGCGCCTCGATCTACGACGTCTGGGGCCAGGAGGCGATGCGCTGGTCCATTGCCCTCTTTGCACCGGTGTTGCGCCTGGCCGTCATCCCGCTGGCCTTTCTCGCCGCGGCCGCCTGGCTGCCGGTGACTCCGGAGTTGCGCAGCGTGCTCATCATCCAGGCGGCGATGCCAAGCGCGGTCTTCAACATTGTCATTGCCCGTCACTATGGCGGGCATGCCCCCACAGCCGTGCAGGTGGTGATCGCAACCACCGTGGTCAGCCTGGCGACGACGCCGCTCGTCATCGCCTGGGCGCTCAAGAATGTCTGAAGCGCAGTCCTTGGCAGGTGCTCAGGCCAGCACCTCACGCAGCAGTTCAATGCAGCGGCGGTTTTCCGCCATCGTGCCAATGGAAATGCGCACCCACTCTGGCAGCTTGTAGGCCGCCATGGCACGCACGATGACCCCGCGCTGCATGAGCGCCTTGAAGACGGCATTGCCGTCACCGACCCTGACCAGCACGAAGTTGGCGTAACTGTGAATAAACTCCAGGCCCATGTCGGCAAACTGCGCCTGCAGATAGTCGCGCCCCTCGTCGGTGAGAACCTTGGTCTTCGCCTGGTGCTCCTCGTCGAGCAATCCGGCAAGAGCACCGGCCTGGGCGACCGAGTTGACATTGAACGGCTGGCGCGTGCGCTGCAGGATGTCGATCAACTCCTTGTTGCCAAGACCGTATCCAACGCGTGTTCCCGCCAGTCCCTGGATCTTCGAGAAGGTACGCAGGACCACGACATTGCGGCCCTGCTTCACGTACTTGAGGGTATCCGGCGGATTGTCGAGAAACTCATGATAGGCCTCGTCAAACACCACCACGACATGATCCGGAACGCGGTCCATGAAGCGGTCGATCGCCTCCTGGCTGACCAAGGTTCCGGACGGATTGTTCGGGTTGGCGATGAAGATTTCCTTGGTGCGCGGGGTGATCGCCGCGGCCATGGCGTCAAGGTCATGGACATAACCCGGGTCCTCCACCTCGATCGTGTCGGCGCCAAAGACCTTGGCCATCAGCTTGTAGACCAGGAAGGCGTGCCTGGCGGTGACGATGTTGTCTCCCGGTTGGAGGAAGGCGTGCCCGATGAACTCGATGATCTCATTGCTGCCGCAACCGATGATGACATTGCCCATCCCCAGACCAAACTTGGCGGCCAGCGCGTTGCGCAGTTTCCAGGAGGCGCCGTCGGGATAGAGGTGCACTTCCTCGACGGCACGCTTCATCGCCTCGACCGCCTTGGGTGAGGGCCCGATCGGATTCTCATTGGAGGCCAGCTTGATGATGTCCTCCGGCCGCAGGCCAAGCTCGCGCGCCACATCCTCGATGGGCTTGCCGGGTTCGTAGGCGACGAGGTCTTTGAGCTGAGGATTGGCGTGGTTCCAGATGGACATGGTGATGAGGCGGAAAGACGTTCTTTCCACCGGAAACGTGCGCTGGCAAGCGTTTGGATGCGCCTCAAAGTCCAGCGCTGCGGGGCTTAGGGCTCCTTCGCGTACTCTTCCCAGGCCTGGGCGATCTTCGCCTCCTTCTCATCGCCCGTGTGAAAGATGAAGCGGTGACGCAGGCTGATCTTCTCGCCCTTTTTGAGGGTGACGGCGCCGGTCTCCGAGTTCTTGTCGAGCGACTGCAGACCGAACGGATTGGCGGTGAACAGACCGTAGGTGCGCACATGCCAGGGGGTGGGGTGGCGGAAACTCTTCGGATGGTTGAGCATGGCGACACCCACATGGGCGCCCTTGACGGTGCCGTGATAGTCGACCCAGGTGGCGCGCTTGGCCCAGGCATCCGCGTCGGTATGCCCCTCGCTGGTGATGATGTGCCCGGTGCCCTTGCCCTCCTTGCCCTTGTCGACCGCCATTTCAGAGGGCACGCGGATGCTCAGGCCGGCATCCTTCTTGTCGTCAACCAGGGTGTCGCCCTCGCTGGCGATCAGCTCAATGTCCACATCGATGATGCGGGTGGCGCCCCTGTCGATGAAGGTGTGGCGGCGAACCTCCTCAAGGATCTTTTTGCCGTCGGCATCCACATGGTCGGACACGGCGGTGAGCACCGCCGTGTCGCCGTCCTTCATTTCGGTGAAGCTGCGATGACGGATGGCACCCAGATGCTTGACCCGCTCGGCGGTCTTGTCGCTCGGCTTCTCGCCAAAGGTCAGTCGCTCCGCCCAGGAGTCATATCCGCCGATGTTCTCGTGGCCGAAGCACAGGCCGCGGTGGTGGGGGTGGTCGTGCTGTTCACCCTCGATGGTCTTCATCGGGTAGGAACGGGTCATGTCGGTGCCGTCCGGACCGATGATCGGCCACAGGTAGGGTTTGTTGGCCTGGTCCACCACGTACTCAGTGAAGAACTTGCCATCCAGTTTGACGAGGGCGCCGCCGGTGGCGGTTTTCTCGATCGTGAAGGTGCCCGCCTGCAGGGAGGCGGCAAAGAGGGTGGCAAGGGCGAGGTGAAGCTTCATGGACGAGGAAAAAGCACGGACAAGAACGCCTGCGCAAGCCCGTTTCTTCTGCCCTTCCAGCCACCATGAAACTTCTTTCCTGTCTCCCGCTCCTCCTGCTGGCCGCCACCGCCAAGGCCCAGTTGCACCCCGATGGCGCCACCGCCTCCTTCCGCGGCAGCCTGCCTCCTCAGCCGGTCGCCGCGCTTTCCGCCGACCAGGAGGCGGCGCTGGAAAAGGAACTCGCCGCCCTGACGGCCGAGTTCGCGACCGTGAAAAAACATCCGCGCGCAGCCGATGCCGACATCCTGCTCAAGGCGGTGCGCTATGCCCTCGACTTTGACGAATGGTACGACAAGAAGGCCGAGGACGGGGTGAAGAAGGCGCAGAAACTCCTGGTCGAAGCGCGCGATCGCATCGCGGGCCTGAAGAGGAACCGCACGCCCTGGCTCGACGGCCATGGCTGGAAGGTGCTCGGCTATTACTCGCGCCTCGACGACAGTCCGCAACCCTATGGTGTGGAGATTCCCGACGGGCTGCGCCTCGGCCAGAAGCCGGTGCCCATGTGGATCTGGCTGCACGGTCGCGGAGACACCGCCACCGACCTGCATTTCATCGCAGGCAAGCTCGGCAGCACCAAGCCCGGCCAGTTCCAGCCCAGGGACACGATTGTCATCCATCCCTTTGGTCGGTATTGCAACGGCTGGAAGAGCGCGGGCGAGGTCGATGTCTTCGAGGCGCGCGACGACGCGGTCGCCCGCTTCAACGTCGATCGCGACCGCATCGCCCTGGCAGGATTCAGCATGGGTGGCGCCGGGGCTTGGCATCTCGGCGCGCACTACCCCGACCAATGGGCCTGCGTCCATGCAGGCGCCGGTTTCGTCGATGTGAAGCGCTACCAGAAGCTGACGCCCGAGAAGATGCCCTCCTGGTACGAGCAAGAGCTCTGGGGCTTTTATGACGTGCCGGATGCCGCCCGCAACCTGCTCAACGTGCCGCTGGTCGCCTACAGCGGCGAAAACGACAGCCAGCGCGATTCCGCCGCCTACATGGAGGAGGTGCTTGCCGGCCACGGCCTGAAGATGCGCCACCACATCGGCCCGGGCATGGGCCACAAGTATCACCCCGAAGTCATCAAGACCGTTCAGGCCGAGATCGAGGCGGCGGTCGCCAGGGGTCGCAACCGCTTCCCTGATGAGATTCACATCCAGGCCAAGACCCCGCTGTATGGACGCGTGCACTGGCTCAACCTTCACGGCATGGAGGAGAGCTGGCAGGAAGCGCGGATCGACGCCCGTGTGACCAGCAACCGCAGCATCGAACTGACCACCCAAAACGTCAGTCGCATCGTCCTCTACCCTCCACCACAAGCCCGTGCCGGCGGTCGCCAGCTCGATCTTGTCATCGACAGTGCCAAGCTCACCGTCACCCTCGGTCCAATCCTGCCGGAGTTCGCCAACTTCCACCAGACCGGGCCGCGCCTCCCAAACTCCGGCGGTGCCTTCATCCGCCTGGTGAAGAAGGACGGCCGTTGGAGCGAGCACGGTCCCACCCCCTTTGCTCACACCGGCCCCGAGGGCGGTAAACCGTCCTCCCACCCCGGCCCGATGGACGCGGCCTTCCTCAAGCGCTTCCTCGTGGTCCTGCCCGACGGCAGCTGC
>JAUREI010000162.1 GCA_030827515.1 Prosthecobacter sp.
GGCGAACGGGAAGTGTCATGCGAGGGCGGGGGTGGACCGTTTCAGTATGGTTTTGCCCCCGGCATGTTCAAGATGAAATGGGATCAGGCGCAAAATCCGCAACGCGCCCACCGGTCCGGGATGAAATACCGGCGGGCGGAATTCGTTGGAAGCAATTCTTGCGATTCGCGCCCGCTGTCTTTACGCTGCGCCCCTTCCCCATGAAAATCGGCTTCAATCTCCTTCTCTGGACCGGTCACGTGACCGAAGACCATTTCCCCATCCTCACCAAGCTCAAAGCCGCCGGCTACGACGGCGTCGAGATCCCCGTCTTTGACGTCAGCGATGCCGCACACTTCGCCCGGGTTGGCCGCGAATTGCGCGACCAGGGCCTCGAATGCACCGCCGTCACCGTCCTTCCCGACGAGGCACACAATGCCATCAGCCCGGGCGCCGCCAACCGCCAGGGCGCCATTGATCACCTCAAGCGCGTGCTGGAATGCTGCCACAACGCGGGTGTGCAAACGCTGTGCGGTCCCTACTATCAGGTGCTCGGCCAGTTCACCGGCGCCTTCCCGAGCGAGGAGGAACTCGATCGCGCTGCCGGCGTGCACCGCGCCATTGCCCCGGTGGCCGAATCCGCGGGCATCAAATGCGCGATTGAAGCGCTCAACCGCTTCGAGTCGCACCTGCTCAACACCATGGAGCAGGCCGCCAGCTACGTGAAGCGTGTCGATCATCCGGCCTTTGGCACGATGTATGACACCTTCCACGCCAACATCGAGGAGAAGAACCCCGTCGCCGCCATCGACACCGTCTTCGCCAGCGGCAAGCTCAACCACGTGCACATCTCCGAGAATGATCGCGGCACGCCCGGTCGCGGCCACATCAACCTGACCGAGCAGATCCAACACCTGAAAAAAATCGGCTACGACGGCTGGATGACCATTGAAGCCTTCGGCTCCGCCCTGCCCGACCTCGCCGCCGCCACCCGCGTCTGGCGCGACTTCTTCCCAAACACCGACCAGGTTTATCTCGAAGGCATCGAGGTGATCCGCAAGGCCTGGAACGCCTGAACCGCCAACCCGTAACCCATCCCATGAGTACTGAACCCACCACCACCCGCCGCGATTTCCTCGGCAAAACCGCCGCAGCGGCCACCGTCACATCCGTCGCGGCCAGCGGCCTCACCGTCGCCCAATCCGCCAACGTCGCCGGCAGCGACAAGATCAAAGTCGGCCTCATCGGCTCCGGCGGCCGCGGCTCCGGCGCCGCCAACCAGGCCCTGAGCACCAAGCAGGAGGGCGTCGTCCTGCACGCCATCTGCGACGCCTTCAAGGAAAAGGCCGACGGCGCGCTCTCCAACCTGCGCACCAAGCACCCGGAAAAGGTCCAGGTCGACGACTCGCGCATCTTCACCGGCCTCGACGGTTACAAGGGTGTCATCGACAGCTGCGACCTGGTCATCCTGACCACCCCTCCCGGCTTCCGCCCCTACCACTTCGAAGCCGCCGTCAACGCCGGCAAGCACGTCTTCATGGAGAAGCCGGTCGCCGTCGACGCTCCCGGCGTGCGCAAAGTCCAGGAAATGGCCAAGATCGCCGACGAGAAAAACCTCAAGGTCGTCGTCGGCCTGCAACGCCGCTACCAAAACTGCTACCTCGAGGCCCTCAAGCAGGTCAAGGAACAGGGCATCATCGGCGACATCGTCTCCGGCCAGGTCTACTGGAACGGCGGCGGCATTTGGTTCCGCGACAAGCAACCCGGCCAGTCCGAGCTGATGTATCAGATCAACAACTGGTACTTCTTCACCTGGCTGTGCGGCGACCACATCAACGAGCAGCACATCCACAACATCGACGTCGCCAACTGGTTCATCGGTGGCCATCCGGAATCCGCCCAGGGCATGGGCGGCCGCATGCAGCGCGTCGACAAGAAGTTCGGCCAGATCTACGACCATCACTACGTTGAGTACACCTACGCCAACGGCGTTCGCGTCAATAGCCAGTGCCGTCACCAGTCCGGCGTGTACAACGCTGTGCGTGAAGAGTTCACCGGCACCAAGGGCAAGGTCTACCTCGTCAACAGCGGCGCCTGCTACGCGGTCAATCACAAGGGTGAAACCATCTGGAAGTATCGCCCGACCGGTGGTGAAGACCCGGCCGCGGAAGCCGGCAAGGCCCGCAAGAACCGCCGCAGCACCGATCCGGACCCGTATCAGACCGAGCACGACATCCTGCAGGCCGCCGTGCGCGACAACACGCCGAAGAACGACGCCTACTACGGCGCCGAATCGACGATGACCGCCATCATGGGCCGCATGGCCACCTACTCCGGCAAGGAAATCAAGTGGGACGACGCTCTCAACAGCAAGGTCCAGCACATGCCGGCCATCGTCACCGCCGAAACCGAACCGCCGGCCAAGCCCACCGCCGACGGCGGCTACCCGATCGCCATCCCCGGCACGCAGGTGCCCGGTGCCGAGGTGATCTGAGACGGCTCATCCGCCCCCACTGAAACCCACCGGCCTGCCTCGCGGCAGGCCGGTTTTTTTGCGTCGCGGGCACCGCCCGCTCAACGCCAAGGCTACCCTCCCGGCCGAACCGGGACGACCTGCAACTTGAAACCTGGCCTCTCCCTCAGACGAGCATGAGCGCCGGATTTTCCAGCAGCTTGCGCATCTCGGCGAGGAAGGTCGCGGCGACAGCGCCGTCAACGACGCGGTGGTCGCCGCTCAGGCCGACCCACATGCGCTGGCCGACGACGACCTGCCCCTTGTCGTTGACGACCGGAGTCTGGCGGATGCTGCCGATGGCCACGATGGCCGCCTGCGGTGGGTTGATAATGGCGGCAAACTGGTCGATGCCATAGGCGCCAAGATTGGAGACCGTGATCGTGCCGCCGGCGAAGTCGTCGGGGCTGAGCTTCTTGGACTTGGCCTTGCCGGCCAGATCCTTGACCGACTGGCTGATTTCCAGCAGGGTCTTCTTCTCGGCCTGCTTGATGACCGGAGTGACAAGGCCATCCTCGACTGCGATGGCGACGCTGAGGCCGACCGACTTGAACTTGACGATGGCATCACCGTCCCAGGCCGCGTTGATGGCCGGCTGCGCCTTCGCGGCGCGAATGACCGACTTGAGGATGAAATCGTTGACCGTGTACTTGTTGCCGCCGTTTTTCTCGGCCGTGGCGTTCAGGTGCGCGCGGAAATCCATCAGAGGCCCGGCATCCACCTCCATCTGAAGGTAGAAGTGCGGGATCTGGGTCTTCGAGGCGAGCAGGCGCTCGGCGATGATGTTGCGCATGCCGCTGGTCGGCACACGCTCGTCCTCCTCCCCATACACCGGGCGGATCGCCGGCGTGGTCGGACCGCGCGCAGCGGCGCCTCCGGGCGGAGCATTCTCGACGTCGGCGCGGACAATGCGTCCACCAGGACCGGTGCCGGTCAGTTGGGAAAGGTCGATGCCGCGCTCGGCGGCGATCTTGCGGGCCAGCGGACTGGCCTTCACGCGGGCGGCATTGCCCGAGGCCGCGCGTCGGGTCGGCTGCGGCGCGGTCGGCAGGCGAGTGCCCGGAGCGGAGGCCTTGCGTGCCGGCGCGCCACCCGCTGCCGGCTTGGTTTCCGCGGCAACCGGGGCCGGGGCCACGGCAGCCTGTGCCTTGGCGATGATTTCATCGAGGTTGGCGGGTGCCTCCTCCCCCTCCTCCAGCACGACGGCCAGCGGCGCGCCAAGCACGGCCTTGGAACCGGCCTGGACAAGAATCCTGTGCAGGGTACCCTCGAAGAAGCAGGGCATTTCCATCGTGGCCTTGTCGGTCTCGACATCCGCCAAGGACTGGCCGGTGCTAACGCTGTCGCCTTCCTGGACAAGCCACTTCGCGAGGGTTCCCTCGGTCATGGTGTCGCTGAGCTTGGGCATTTCGATGAGTTTGGGCATGGCGGAAAAGGGGGTAAATCGGGAAAAGGGAAATGAACGGCGGCATCAGCAGATGCTCAGGGCCTTTTCGATGACAATGTCGGCGGTGGGCAACTGGAGGGCCTCGAGGGGCGGGCTGTAGATGGCCGGGGCATCCAGGCTGCAGACACGCAGCACCGGGGCGTCGAGCTCGTCAAAGAGCCGCTCCTGGATCAGGTAGGCGATCTGTGCGCCAACCCCGCAGAAGGGCTTGCCCTCCTCGACATAGATGGCGCGATGGGTCTTGGCGACGGAATCGAGGATCGTTTCCTCGTCAAGCGGACGAATGCTGCGCAGGTCAACCACCTCGGCGGAGATGCCGTGTTCCTCCTCGAGAACCTTCGCGGCTTCCAGGCAGGTCAGCACCGCCTTGCCGTGGCAGATCAGCGAAATGTCGGCGCCCTCGCGCTTGACGTCGGCGACGCCGAGCGGGATGACCAGCTCGCCGCCGGGCAGTTCATCATTGGAGGGCACTTCCCACTCCTCGCCGTAGAGCTTGGTGCTCTCCATGAACATCACCGGATCGTTGTCGCGGATCGCCGCCTTCATCAACCCCTTGACGTCGTAGGCGGTGCTCGGCACGACGCACTTCATGCCCGGAAAGCTGGCCATGATGTTTTCCGGCGTGTGGCTGTGGGTGGCGCCAACGCTGGTGCCGCCGTTGGCGGGACCGCGCACCACGATGGGGCAGTGAATCTTGCCGCCGCTCATGTAACGCACCATGCCGGCGTTGTTGATGATCTGGTCCCAGGCGACGGTGTAGAAGCTCCAGAACATCAGCTCCATGACCGGACGCACGCCGAGCATCGAGGCACCCACCCCCATGCCAATGAAACCGGCCTCACTGATCGGGGTGTCAACGACGCGCTTGTCCCCCCACTTTTCCCACAACCCCTGGGTCACCTTGTAGGCGCCGTTGTATTGCGCCACCTCCTCACCCATCACCACGACCATCGGGTCGCGGGCGAGTTCTTCGTCCAGGGCTTCGCGCAGGGCATCGCGGTAGGTGATTCGGCGGGGCATCTTCGGGCGTGGTGGGGGCTGAAAAAAGGAAGTTCATCGTTCGGCTTTGCGAGGGTCGGAGTCAAGGGCCGGAAACGGCCGGCACACGACCGCTTTGCCGTTGCGGCCTCCGGGGGCGCCTGTCATGATGCCGGCCGTGAAACACCTCCTTTTGCTGACCTGGTGCGCACTCGCCGCCGTCTGGACCGCTGCCGGCCAGGCTCCCACCGGCGAACCGGCCGGCCGCTGGCAATCGCCCAGTCCGGATGGTCGCCCTTGGAAACATGCCGGCACCGGCCTGTCCTTCCCCCAGTATCTGGGCGACTACCGACTGGCCGGCGAATTTGCCTATGCCGAAGGCAGCGGGGTGTTTGTCCGCTATGAAAACCTCGACGAGCGTGCCCGGGCTGACATCTTTCTCTTTCCCGTTGGCTCCCCACTGCCATCCATGGAGGACCAGCAGCGGCGCATCCTGACGGAAATGGACGGCGTGGTCGGTGACATGGAGGCCATGGTCCGCGCCGGCCGCTACAAGAACCTCGACACCGGTGAACTGGTTGGCGGCGAACTCGAGCTCTGGCAAAAGCAGTCCCTGCCCATCGCCACCCGCCAGCTCACCGCCACCCGTCTCGGCGTCGCCAAGGAAGGTGCCGTCGAAGCCATCATCAAGCTCTGGGTCGGCATCACTCTGGTCGACAACCACGTTCTGACCATCCGGCACATGCGCCCCGCCGACAGCGGTGAAAGCGGCGAAAAATCAATGAAGGGTTTTGTCGGCCTGATCTTCCAGCTCATCAAGGACCCCTCCCTGCGCGGTCACCTGCAGGAGCTCATCGCCGCCTATCTGCAGAATCCCTTGTCCGAGGACGGCGAACAGGCCGCCGCCGCGGTTCTCGCCTATCTCAACCAGGCCCCCTACTACCCCATCAACATCCCGGAGGATCCGGTCGCCGGCTGGCTCGAGCACGCGGAAAAACAGGCGCCCGGCACCCAGGAACACCTGCTGCGCGCCTTCATGCTGGGCAGCGCCAAGGTCGCCTTTGAAGAGGGCGATGCCTTCGCCTGCCTGAAGGCCGGCGGCCGCCAGTTTGCCACCGTTTACCGTGAACTCGCCCGTCAGTTCCCGCAGATCACCCTTCCCGAGGCGGATGCCTTCGTCGCCGCCGCCGAAAAGGGTCTCGGCGCCGAATGGCTGAAAGACCGATCCTTCCTGAGCCAGTAATCCCTCTCCCCGCCATGAAACCCTTGCTCCCGCTGCTGCTCGCCCTCGCCGTCTCCGTCCAGGCCGCGCCGCTTGACCCGCATCTCCAGGCCGTTCGCGCGGTCGACCGTGAGGGCGCCGGCAACGGCCCCGCCGCCACCGCCTGGCAGGAGCTCGCCAAGGCCGATCCCGCCGCCCTGACGGACATTCTCCGCGGCATGAACGGCGCCAATCCGCTCGCCGAAAACTGGCTGCGCGCTGCGGTCACCGCCGTCGCCGACAAGGCCATCGCCGCCAACACGCTGCCTGTCCCCGCCCTGCAGGCCTTCCTGATGGACACGATAAACAGCCCCGGCCCGCGCGTCGTCGCCTTCGACCTGCTCCAGCGCGCCAACCCCGAGCTGGCCGACCGCCTGACTCCCTCCCTGCTCGAGGATCCCAGCGCCGAACTGCGCCGTCACCCGGTCGCCAAACTGCTCGAGGCCGGCGACGAGGCCCTGGCTCAGGGCCGGAAGGACGCTGCCAAGGCAGCCTTCCAGCAGGCCATGCACAGCGCGCGCGACGAGGATCAAATCAAGGACCTGGCGAAAAAACTGAAGGACCTCGGTGCGCCCGTCGACCTGCCCCGCCACTTCGGCTTCCTGATGAACTGGAAGCTCATCGCCCCCTTCCCCAACCTTGAGCGCAAGGGCTTCGACACCGTCTTCCCGCCCGAGCGGGGCATCGACCTCGCCGCGGAATACGAGGGCAAGGCCGTAGCCAGGGTGAAGTGGCAGGACTTCACCAGCCAGGACGACTACGGCATGATCGATTTCAACAAGCCCTTCACCATGCTCAAGGAGGTGACCGGCTACGCCTTCACAGAGTTCGATGCCGCCGAGGCTCGCGACGCCCAGATCCGCCTCGGCTGCAAGAACGGCTGGAAGGTCTGGTTCAACGGCGAACTGATCTTCGCCCGCGACGAATACCACCGCGGCGCCAAGCTCGACCAGTACAAGCTGCCGGTGAAGCTCAACAAGGGCAAAAACACGATTCTCGTGAAGTGCTGCCAGAACGAGCAGACCGAGACCTGGACCGTCGAGTGGCAGTTCCAGCTGCGCGTCTGCGACGCCACCGGCACCGCCATTCTGCCGGTCAAGTGAGCTGGGAGCCGGCAGGTGCACCCGCGTCGCCTGACCGCGTCGGTCCCATGGAACTGAGGGGTGACGTGCCCCCCCGCCCAACTTATCCCGCCCGGGAGGTCAGCAGCACCTGGCTGCCCTCCTCCAAGGCCAGACCCCGTTGCTTGAGCGCCTGCGCTTGACCTGGCGGCTTCGCCGCGGCACACCGGAGGCTTTCGACGCCACGTTCGAGCGCAAGCGCGACGCCATCCTGGACCTGGTGCGCCATCTGGGGGAGGCGTCGGCCGCACAGTACGTGCTCATCCGCCGGCCGCGCGGGCTTGAGGACAGCAGCCGGGATTGGTCGGTCTGGATGACGCTGGATCACCTGCGCATCACCAACACCCGCTTCGCCCAGGCCATCACCCTGCTGCGACACGGTCGCTTGCCGCCCGAACCGGCGAGCACGGCCGCCGTCAAGCCCTCGCCGGAGGACGATGTCGGCGTGGTCGCCGCGTTTGAAGACTCCTGCCGGGCCTTCCTGGCGGCAAGCGCTCCCCTGCGCGAGTCCTGTGGCGACACGACCTATGCCATCCCTGGTTCGGACCGCTCGATGCCCGCGGCTGGCAAACTCTGGCCGGTTTCTACCTCGGCCTGCACCGGGTCCGGATCGAACGCATTTTTGCGGGTCTGGCGACGCCGTGAGCGGACAACTGGGGCGGGCTCCATCAAAGCCCCAGGGCGTCCGCGGACTCGCCGGGCAACCCATTGTCTCTTGCGGCGAATTGTGCCAGGGCTTCCTTGAGTTGCGCGTCGCTGAAGGTTCTCTTGATGCTGGCGATGGCCTCGTTCGCCAGCCGGTCGCACCGTTCGTTGCCTTCGTGGCCGGCGTGGCCTTTGAGCCAGCGCCACTGCACTTGGTGCCGTGAAGCGGCGGCATCCA
>JAUREI010000025.1 GCA_030827515.1 Prosthecobacter sp.
TCCAGATCCACCCGCTGGACGCTGCCGGCGCCGCAGTTGTGGAACTTGGGGTCGTCGGGCAATTCGAGTGTCTGCCAGGCGCTCCAGGTGCGGCGTTCGGCATCGTAGACCGACCAGGCGGTCTCACGCCGGCGATTGGGAATCACCTTGTCATCCCGATACCTCACCGTGTGGCCGATGCCAAGCAACCTGCCGCTTCGGGCATGCCACTTTGGGGTGAAATCGCAGGCGGCGACGATGACCCCGTCCGGTTCGTGACGGCGCCCCAGCGTCGCCGCGTGCGGGGTGATCACACTCCAGGTGCGGCCGAGGTCGTCGCTGCGAAGGTCGTTGAGTTCGTAAAACACGTCACTGCCGGTCAGCAGCAGTTTCTGCATCGTCAGCACCACCGAGGGCGTGGTTCCGGGAATCGCGCCGGCGCGCGGGTGCACCCAGCAGGTTTCGCCGTCATAACCCTTCGTCAGGGTGTCGAGTTGCAGTCGGAACGGGGCGTTTTCCGGCAAGGCTTGGAATAGTCGCAGGGCTGCGACCAACTCCGGAACGGCCCTGGAGAGACCCTCGGCGACCAGTCGGGCCATCATCCGCGCGCCCTCGGCAGAGAAATGCGTGCGATCCGTGGCGGACGGGCCATAGGTGGCCTGGCTGAAAACTTCCCCGCGCTGCTCGAAGAGTTGGAAGCTGGCGCGGTGCAAATCGATCACCGGCACGTTTTCCTCTCGACCGACGGCCTGAACGGCCTCGGCGTAGGGGGCGAGTGAGGAAGTCAGTCGTCCGTTGTCAAAGGTTCTCCGGGCAACCGGGGTGATCAAAACGGGTCGTGCCCCCGCAGTGCGAGCTTCGTGGATGAAGCGGCGCAGGTTGTCGCGGTAGGAATCGGCGGGATCCGTTTCACGGTCCGGTCCCTTGCCGGGTTGGTCGTTGTGGCCGAATTGGATCAGGATCCAATCGGCCTTTTCCGCCAGCACGCGGTCCCACAGACCGAGGTCGCGAAAACTCTTCGTGCTGGCGCCGCCGCGCGCATGGTTGGCCACCGTGACACCCTCGGCCAGAAATGCATCGAACAGCTGTCCCCAGCCGGCTTGTGTGGCCCGGGTTTTCGATGGCTTGCTGACGCTGGCCATGGTGGAGTCGCCGGCGAGGGCAAAATGCAGGGCTTTGGCCTGTATGGGGAGGATGGCGGCAAGGCAAAGGAGCAGGCGCATGGTGGAGTCAACGCTGCGGTGGGCACGAGGTTCACCGGGAAAATCTCCCCCCAAGCTGATTTGCCCGCGGATGCTGGCCGTTGCGGGCCATGCGTTTCTGAGGAGCGTCAGGGCGATTGGGCCACCCAAGCCGACGCCATTCGGCCTGCCGCCTGCCCGGTGGCCAGGCAGGTCCCCATGACCCGCACGGAGGCGAGGGCCTCATGATCCGCGGAGAGGCAGCGACCGGCGAAGAACAGGCCGGGTGCGTCTTGCCGTCGCAGGCAACCGGCGGGGATGCCCGCCGGTTCGGGTCGGTCGAAATAACGGAATTTGGGTCCGCGGGCATCCTCACGCTTTTCCATGGGCCAGCCGGCCAGCGCCACTTCGTCGGGGAAACGCCGGCAGGAGGCCAGGTCGTCGCCACCCAGCAGATGGTCGCCGGAATAGCAGGAACCCTCGCGCACCCCGAGTTCTTCGGCATGGCTTGGCGGGGGGCAATCGGCAAAGTCGGGATGATTTGCCCGCAGCCATTGCCAGAGTGACTGAATGATGGCACGGCCCTCCTGCAAGACGGCCGCATGGTGTTGCGCGTCGAGCGGATCCCAAGCGGTGCCACCGGCATCAAGATCCACCGTGACAAACATCTCGGCATTCACGGTGGCATTGCGGAAGGCGGTGCCAAGAGCGGCATTGGGCAGTTCGCCCTGCCGGACGGCATGGGCAAGCATGGCGGCCATCGACAGATGCCAGGAGTCGTCGCGCCGGCCGCCGACGCTGGTCAGGGAGGCAATGCAGGCGGGACGATAGAGTCGCGCCGGCCGGGGCTGCAGCCAGGCGGGATTCATCAGTCTGGCTCCTGTGGCGTCACCTGTGGTGTCGATGAGTGCGCGGCATGCGACGCGCCGCCGCTTGCCGGCTTCCTCCAAATCGAGTTCCCAGCCGGTTTCCGTGCGGAGCAGACCGGTCCAAGCGACACCATGATGACAGTTCAGGGAACTCTCCCGTGCGCACAGTTCGGCGGCAAGGCTCGCAAAAAGTTCGGGTGATTGTCGAAGGACATAAACCCGGCCCATCAGGTCGGGGGCGGTCTGTCCCGTGCGTTCCATCATGTGACGTCCGATTTCCTCCGGGATGCCCGGGTTGAGCCAGGCCCAGGGGCGCGAGACGTCGGGGTGAAAGAGGCCGCAGAAGGTGTGCACCCGCGCAAGGCTGCCCATGCCGCCGGGGCGGTTGCCGCGTTCAATCAGTAGGGTGTGTGCTCCGGCGCGTGCGGCGGTCAGCGCAGCGGCGATGCCGGCGCTGCCACCCCCGGCGACGATGACATCGGCCTGGGTCATGACGCCGGAACCTCCACCGGCTGGGCATTCAGCCAGTCGGCGAGGGCGCGGGCCGTGGCACATCGCGCACGACTGATCTCGGCGGGCGGCAAACGCCTGCCAAAGGCCTGCTCTGCGGCAACCAGCAGTCGCATCAGCGCCAGGGAGTCGAGGCCGCAGGCAAAAAGGTCGGTGTCAGCCGCGAGGGGTTCGTCCGATTCCACGATGGCTTCCCCGTGGAGCAGCTGCAGGACGGCGTCGGCGGTGATGGCAGCGGGCATTGGGACATCATGCAGGCGGCGGCACATCCCTGCAACCGTCCTGTCACCGGGCGTCAGCGGCAGGTGCGGGCATGCCCAGCACGCGGGTCAGGAAGGCCCAGGTGTCGGCGGTTTCCTCGATCACCTTGGCGAGGGCGGTGCCGGCGCCATGGCCGGCACTGGTCTCGATGCGGATGAGCACCGGCGGACCGTCCTTGGCCTGGCATTCCTGCAGGCGGGCGGCGAATTTGAAGCTGTGGGCGGGCACAACACGGTCGTCATGGTCGGCAGTTTTGACCAACGTCGCCGGATAGCGCACGCCGGGCTTGAGGTTGTGCAAGGGCGAGTAAGCGAGGAGAGCCTTGAACTCCTCCTGATCCTCGCTGCTGCCGTAGTCGCTTTTCCATGCCCAGCCGATCGTGAAGCGGTGGAAGCGCAGCATGTCCATGACGCCGACCGCGGGCAGCGCCGCACCGAACAGCTCGGCGCGCTGGGTCATGCAGGCGCCGACGAGGAGGCCGCCGTTGCTGCCGCCCTGGATGGCGAGCTTGGCGGGCGAGGTGATCTTCTCGCGCTGCAGCCATTCGGCGCAGGCGATGAAGTCGTCGAAAACGTTCTGCTTGCGCAGCTTCGTGCCGGCGGCGTGCCACTCGGCCCCGTACTCGCCGCCGCCGCGCAGGCAGGCCTGGGCATAGACACCGCCAAGCTCGAGCCAGGCGATGCGGCTGGCCGAGAAGGCCGGCGTCAGGCTGATGTTGAAGCCGCCATAGCCATAGAGTAGGCAGGGGTTGGAGCCGTCGAGCTGCAGGCCTTTCTTGTGGACCATAAAGAGCGGCACGCGCGTGCCGTCCCTGCTGCTGACGAAGACCTGGCGCATCTCATAGGCGCTGGGATCGAAGTCGACCTGCGGTCGCCAGTGCGGCGTGCTGCGACCGCTGGCGACATCGTAGCGGTAAATGCTGCCGGGTTCGGTGAAGCTGGTGAAGGTGTAGAAGGTTTCGGCCTCATCGCGGCGGCCGCTGAAGCCGGCGACCGTGCCGAGGCCGGGCAGTTCGACTCGCCGGATCAGGCGCCCCTCAAGGTCGTGGGCGCGCATTTCCGAGCGCGCATCCTTGAGGTATTCGCAGAGCAGTTGGTCGCCAACGAGGGAGACACCCTCCAGCTTGTCTTCGGATTGCGGAACGATCTCGCGCCAGTGCGCGCGTTCCGGCCGAGTGACGTCAATGGCGATGACACGGTAGCGGGGCGCATCGAGATCCGTGCGGAAATAGAAGAGACTGCCAACGTTGTCGATAAAGACATACGCCGCATCGAAGTCGCGCAACAGTTCCACCACGGGTGCGTCCGCCTCGGTGAGGCTGCGATAGAAGACGCGCTTTCTTGGATCGGTGCCTTGGGTGACGGAGAATACGAGGTAGGCGCCGTCGTCGGTGACCTGGGCGTGGAGCCCCCAGTCGGGCTGGTCGGGGCGGGCATACACCTGCTGGTCCTCGGACTGCGCCGTGCCAAGCCGGTGGAACCACACAGTCTGGTTCTTGTTCGCCTCGGTGAGGGCGGCGCCTTCGCTGGGCTGGGGATAGCGACTGTAGTAGAAGCCGGAACCGTCCGGAGCCCAGGAGGCACCGCTGAACTTGATCCAATTCAGCACATCCCCCCTGTCCCTGCCGGTGGCAATCTCGCGAACACGAAATTCCTGCCAGTCGCTGCCAGCCTTCGACAGGCCGTAGACAAGATGGCGGCCGTCCCGGCTGGGGGCTACCACCGTGAGCGAAGTGGTGCCATCGGCGGAAAGCGTGTTGGGGTCAAGCAGCACGCGCGACGGGCCGTCGGGGGTGTCGGCGACATGCAGGACGCTCTGGTTCTGCAGACCGCTGTTGCGGGTGAAAAACCATTTGCCCCCTTCCTCCCAGGGCACCCCGGAGCGCTCATGGTTCCAGAGCTTCTCAAGGCGCGTGCGCAGGGTGTCGCGGCCGGGGACGTCGCCCAGCCAGGCGAAGGTGACTTCGTTCTGGGCCTTCACCCACGCTTGAGTCTCTGCGCTGTTGTCGTCCTCGAGCCAGCGGTAGGGGTCGACAACAGTGACTCCGTGATAATTGTCGACCACCGTGTCGTGCCGGGTTTCCGGATAGGAGAGAGGCTGGGCAGTGGCGAGGACGGGCATGAGGCTGAACAGCAGCGGGCGCATGGACGGAATTGGCACGCCGGGATGGAGGACGTTCCGGCGAGCCAATCGCACGGTTTTGGCCGCGGGCAAGCGCGTCGTTAGGGCGCGGTCAGCGCCAGGCGCGCGGCCACGGCGCGGTGTTGTGAGGCGCGTTCGGCCTCGGTGGTGCAGGTCATCGCGGACCAATGGCGGGTGAAAAAGATGTAGTCGATGCGCAGCCAGGGACCGCCGGCACTGAGCGGGTTGCGGGTCTTGCCGGGGAAGGTGAAGCCAAAGCCCGCACCGGCCTGCGCATGGGCATCGCCCAGTTCCCTTGTGAGGAGGAGGTGAACGTGACCCGTGTGGGGCGAGTTGAAGTCGCCGGCGACCAGGGCGGGCAGGGGATCCTGGCGGACGGCGTCAAGAATCATTCGAGCATCGTCGAGTTGGCCATCCCAGAAGACCTGATACTGGGCGCTGCGCTCGGCCCAGGGCGTGCCTTGAAAGCCGAACAGCCCGTAGAAGAGCCCGCCTTTCCACTGGCCGAGCAGCACATCGCGCGGCGTGCGCAGATGCACAGAGTAGACCGCGATGCGGCGGCCGTTCCAGTCGACCACGAAACGCGCCGCGCGGGCCGCACGAGGGGTTGTTCCCGCCGGCAGCAACGAGCTTTCGAGGATTGGAAATTTGCTCAGGAGAGTGTGCTCGCCGGCGCTTTGGAAGACCTTGTAGTCACCGTAGTCCGATGATCTTGAGAGCGCTCGTTCTCGAAGCGTTGCCTCCTGCAGCACCAACAGGTCGGGCTGTTGGCGTCGCTTGAAATCCAAGGGAGTTTGACCGCCATTTTGACCTCGGTTCCAGGTCATCAGGGTCAGCGAGGGTGCGGCGTAGGACTCTGCGGATGGTGCGCCGGGATCCGGTCGCCATCCCATGAGTGGCCCTAGAATCACCATTGCGGAAACCGCCAGCAGGGGGAGCGAGCGCCAGCTCCAGATCAGGGTCAGGGGAAGCAGCAGCAACCCGGGCAGCAGCCATGCGAGAGGAGGTGCAAAAAGCAGCAGGGCCAGTCCATGATTGGCTTCTCCGACATGGCGCAGGAACAGCAGCAACGCGAGGACGAGCAGCAAGTTGAAGACAGCCAAAGCCGCCAGAAAAGGCGCGGCACGGCGGCGTGGCGCTGCGGAATCCATGAAGCGATGAATGTCGCTCAGGGCGCCTGCTTACTGGCGTCCTTGTTGAGCTGGATCTCGGTGTCAGACGTCATGTCTGGCAAGAGGCCAGGATCTTCGGCGGATGGCAGTCCAGGCGAGAGCCGGGACGCGTCGCCACCTTCCGACATCCAGCGCAGTTCCTCATCGCTGGCACTTGCGGGGGCTTTGATCCACAGGGCCGTGGACACCACGGTCAGCACCGTCAGCAGCACCAGCACGAGCAGGGACTCTAGAACGGTAAAACCCCGGCGCGACGCAAGTCGCACAGCGGTGGATGCACAGGAGAGTGGCGCCATCAGCCTCACAAGGCTTCAGAAAATTTCCGGTTCGCGGCGCAGGTCACGCGGGTTGTAGACGTTTGGCGCCGTGGACATGCCCTGGCCACCGAAGTAGTCGCCATTGCGGCTGTGGCCGAGCGGGTAGAAGTTGGTGCAGCTCGACAGAAGGGTGGAACTTGCGAGAGTGATCAGCAGGAGACACAGTTTCATGGCAGGAGGAGTGAAGGGTGGAACCGTGACAGACAGGGCATCAAGCCATGGGTAGGGGCCGAACGCAAGGCCAAATCCGAAGGCGGCAAGACAACATGGCACAACCAAGAGGTTATTAAAATTATAATATCTATAAAAAATAATTCATAATTTGATGGACAAATCCTGCCCGGGTTCTACAATTTTTGCGCAGCTGCATCACCCGAAATGCGAACGGTCATCACACGCTTTATAACCTTCGACGCTGAGAATACGGCGCCAGAGGTCTATGCGGTGTTGGCGTTTGCCTACCTGACTCTGCTGGCGCTGTGTTTGGCCAGTTTGGCCCGGTCTAACATTAAAGGAAAGTTGGCATGGTCCCTGTATATTCTTTTCATTCCTATGGTGGGGATGTATATGTATACGTTCTGGTGCCTGCTCCGAGCTGACTACTCCTTTCTGGCGCGACTTGGCCTTGGCGCTCTCGCCAAGACGGGCACGCGCTGACTTTCCCGACTCCCACAACTCCCACCCGCGCTCCCGTGCGGCAAACTCTCCCAAAACCATGCGCCTCTCCTCCCGAATCTTCCGCTCAACCCAGCGGTTGCAGGTGATGAGTCACTCCTTGAAGTTGGCTCTTCTTGGATTGACACTCCCCGCCGCGGCCCAGTTCGCGGAACCCATGCTGCCAGTGCAGCCCTCTCAGCCCACGGGCTTTTTCCCGACGCTGAACGACATGACCGTGCTGCGAGGTGGGAACTATGCACGCAGTATTACCAGAGGCACTAACAACGGCGAGGAGGGGCCAGACCTTCGGCTAATGACAGCTACTGGCCTCTTTCCTTATGACGGACCTGAGGAGAATTTTTACGAGCGTTACGATGGTTTCTTCCGCCCGCTTGACCACACACTGGGTGTTTTCACGCCGCACGATGCTTGGACCCTCGAAAGCGAGCGTCTCAGTCATATGTCGATGACCGTTGATGGTCGTTTGGGGGCACTTACGCGGAATTTTTCTCCTGATCGTGCCCACGTGAAGCTCGGTCTGTTGTACTTTGATGTGCTTTGGGCAGGTGGCGGTGTGGTCTATTCGGATTACCAAGGCGACCGCACTTTTGAGGGCGAAAATGGCGATGGCTGGACCGGCTACATGGATGTGGCGGTGCGCGGTCTGGTGCGCCTGAGCGACTCGCTCTACCTTTCAGCAGTGGCGGATCTGATGTATCTGCCGTTCGAAAATGAGTTTGCCCTGCGCCTCGGCAATCACTACACGCCAGCGGTGTTCCTGCGCTTCAACTGGTCGAAGTCCTACGGCCCGTGGGACTTCCTTCTCTACAGCGAGTTCCGCGGCGCGCCAGGCCTCGACTTCTATGCCGACGCCGATTCCCCGGCCCGAGATCGTGCCGGTCGCTACTTCTTTGGATTTAATGAACGAGGCCGTACCAATGAGTTCCAGAACGATGATCTGGCCTACTTCTCGAACCGTCTTGGCTTCAAGGCCAACCGCCTTGTCCTCGATGAACAGTGGCGCTTGGGGTTTATTGCCGAACACTATGATTTCTTTCGCAGCTTTGACTTTGTGGAACATCGCACCCGCGATCACCTTGGCACCTTCTTTGGCTATGAGGGCTCTGTGATCCCCTTCGCACCACGCTTCAACTACGATCTCTTTTCCTTCGATGGCTATGAAAGCCTCTGGCACCGCGTCGAGGGCCGGCTTACGGGCCGCCTGACCGAAAACCTCCACTGGACAGGCATGGCGGGCTACCGACGCTCGACCGGTACGATTGTCGAGCGCGACGGCTTTGTCTGGGAAGTGGGTTTGGACCATGCGCTCACCCAAAACACCCGCCACTGGCTCTACGTGGGTGAAAACTTCTTCAACAACGAGATGCTGCCTGAGACGCTCACCGCCCGGTACGCCCGCTACGTGATCGAACAGCGCATCGACAAATCCCTGCGCCTGCGCGGTTTTGCCCAGTTCTCCGATCGTGAGACGAATATTGATCAACTCGCCGTGCGTGATCGCTGGGGTCTGGGCATGTCGCTGATTTATACTCCTTTGGATTTTACCTCGATCCGCGCTACGGCCATGTATGAAAGCATTGAGCAGGGTGGAGCCCTCGCTGACGCTGACCGCTGGCTCTATCGTCTTGAACTGCAGCAGCAGCTCGCCTTGCGTCTCACTGGCCGCATCTTCTACCAGTATGAAGACCGCCAGGGTCGCAGCAACGACTTCAAGGAACACTTGACTGGCCTGTCCATGCGCCGGTATTTTTAAGCCAACATCCCATCATCACCCTCAACACTCCTCCTCCTCCGATCATGAAAACCGCGAAACCGTCAGCTCAGACCCGAGGTCTGCTTCAGCAGGGGCACACTTTGGCCCTCGGTGCCCTCATCGTGTTTGCCTCTCCGCTTGTGGCGGACGCACAGTCCCCCCTCAGCCTCCCGGATCGTGGGGTTGAAACCAACAAGGATGCCCCCGCCGACTTCCATAAGTATTTCGGCCAGCGCATCAACTCCTGGCGCGACCGCCAGCGCCAGATCGCCAAGCTCGACATGGACGCTGACATGAACCAGGACGGTGTGCTCAGCAACACCGACCCGGCCGACAACGGCAGTTTCGAAGCCACGCCTCCCGGCCTCGTGCTCGGCAAGGGCGAGCTCACCCGCTTCGTCGTCCGCCTCGTCCCCTATCGGGTCGACTTCGAAGGCGAGGTGGTTGTCACTCTGGAAGTGGAAGGCGTCAATCGCGGCGATCGCAGCGGTGAATATGCCACCCTCGACGAGGAAATCGCCAGCTCCGGCCATGTGCGCATTTGGCGCGACAAGGACAAGAAGGACCTGCTGATCGATTCCCGCGATCCCGGCAAGCGTGTGGTCGAGTTCACCACCGACTACAAGACCTATCCCTACAACCTGCCGCTGGCGGTGCCGCGCTTCGTCTTCGTCGAGGGCGTCAAGGAGTCGCCGCTGTATTCGGGTGACATCCGCGTCCTGGTCACGGTTTCGCACCGCTCCCCGGGTCAGCAGCCCTACACCCAGATGACCAGCGGCAAGGGCGCTGAACCGCCGGTGGTCGAATCGCCGCCCAAAAAGATCGGCATCAAGAGCTTCCGCACGAGCTTTGACCACATCCTGGTGACGGTCGTCAAGAACCATCACCCGAAGGAGTTCATCAACGGCAACAACGAGGGCGTCTGGGTCGCCCCGGCCGGCAAGAGCTACTGAGTCTGCGGGAGGTGCCCGCTTCCCGCTAGCGCCCTGGTCTGCGCCGAATTTCAGCCGTCTGACGGCAAGGTTCGGCCTGACCGGGGTGTTTTGTTTCCACGAACCCTGATTTGCCGCTCACGATTCTGCCATGTTCAATAAGGTCCGAACCCGTCGTCTGATTGTTGCTCTGCTGCCTGCACTGCTCGTCGGCTGTCAAAGTTCCTCGGATGAGGGCAATGTCCTGCCGCCTGCGCCCCTTTCCGTCGCGGCCGCTCCTGCACCGCGCACCAACCCCATGGTCTTTGCGCCCGGTGACTCCCTGGAGTTGTTCGTCAAGGAGGACACCACCCTGAATGGCAGCTACCCCGTGCGCGAGGAGGGGTACATCGTTATCCCCCGTGCCGGCCGCATCCAGGTCGCGGGCATGGACCGCAGCCAGGCCGAGGTTCGCGTGAAGGAGTTCCTTCAGCGGACCCAGCTGACGGAAGCGACAGTCCTGATCGAGCGAACGGCCAAGCATGCGGATGCCGGCACGACGCCGATCGCGGAAATGCCCAAGCTGATGGTTTTCCTCACGGGTGCCGTACCTCGCTCGGGTGTTCACCACATTCCCCTGCCGAACGGCCGGCCGCTCGGCACCTACGAGGCCCTGCTCATCACGGGGGGCATGAACAAGTTTGCGCGTGAAGATCGCGTGGAAATCTTCCGCACGGACAGCCAGGGCCGTCGTCGCCGAGCGGTTGTGGATCTGGGGCCGGTCCGCCTGGGCCAGGCGGATGATCCGCCGCTTGCTGAAGGCGACGTGGTGAATGTGCCCGAGAAGGTGTTCGGCTTCTGATCGGCAGAGCATTGGATTCGCCCTCAGCGGGCTTGAAAACAACCCCATTCACGACAAAGCTCCTGCATGCCCACCAAGCCGCCGACCTCTCCCAAACCGGACAAGATGGACGGCTCCAAACTGCTGCGGCTGATCCTGCAGTATGAAGACTACTGGCGCCTGATGGTGCTGCTCTTTCTGCTGGGCCTGGTCGCCGGGACCAGCTACTATGTTTATGCAAGAGCTGCCTTTGAATCGACGGCGTTGATTCGGGTCAACCAATTTGTCGACACGACCCGGGAGGCATCCGGTGCGCAGAAAGAGAACAACGTGCAGATGTTGCGTTCGCTGACCCGGCAATTGCTTTCCGACTATTACCAGCTGGAGACGGCCAAGCGACTCGGGGTGGCGACCGCCGCCACGACGCCTCAGGAACTGCGGGGCAGCCTCATTCCTGCAGTTCGTCTGGGCTTTCTGGACGGGCAGCATATGCAACTGCGGGTGATCTCCTACCGACCCAACATAGTTCGGGAGTTTCCCGTGGCCTTGATCGAGGCCTACGAGGCGGCACGCAAGCGCCAGCGCGAGGAGTTTCGCGACAAGGCGATTCAACGCTATGTGGAGGAACTGGCCGAAGTGCGCAAGAAAGTCACCTCCCAATTGGATTCCCGGTTGAAGTTTGAGGAGGAAAGCGCCCTCGCCAGCGCCCAGATTGAACTGGAAAGGCTGAGCAATGTGCCGGTCCAGCAGGTCCGGGTCCGTTACAAGCTGGAGGAGATGGATCGCATTGCCAAGGTTCTGGCAGAGCAGGAGGGGGGGCTCGCCACCCCGGGCAAGCTGGCCCTGCTGACCAGTGTCGGTGCCGACAAGGACGACCCGCTGGCTGCGGGGCGCATCATCCGGCGCACCGGTGACCCGCGTGTCGGCGCGCCGGCCGCCTTCGAAACCCCGGAGACGGCCAAGGAGTTCACTCAGGTGGTGGTGCAGCCGGACATGGTCGAGAGCATTCAGCCATGGATGGAGCTCGACAAGAAGCGCCGTGGCCTGGAGGAGAAATTCACCACCAACCGCGCCCGCTATCTGGAGGATCACCCCGAGATGATCAAGCTTCGAGACGAGCTCCGCGAGGTGTCCTCCGCCTTGGAACTGGAGCTTGAGGTCGCGCGCAAGGCCTTCGATCTGGAGCGTGCCCGGCTCAAGGAGCAACTCGTGGAGCTGGAGACCAAGCTTCCTGCCTACTACCAGGCGGCGAAGAGTTACGATGAGAAGAAGCTGGCCTACGAACTGATGGAAAAGGGCCAGCTTGCCTGGGACAAGGCCTACGAGCAGCTCTCCAAGCAGATCGAGACCCTGCAGTTTGGCGACACCGATCAATCCTCCGTCAGCTTGGAGTTCCGTGGCTTTACCGACATCCGCAGTGAAAAACCGGTGTCCCCCAGCAAGTCGAAGCTGCTCATGCTCGGCTGCCTGCTCGGCCTCGGCCTGGCCGGCGGCGTGCCCTTCCTGCTGCGCCAGATGGACAGCACCATCACCGACCTCAACGAGTTTGAGAGCACCCTCGACATCCCCGGCATCGGTCTGGTGCCGCTGTCCAATCCCAAGGTGCTTGAGCAGGTCAACCGCTCCAGCACCCTTGGCGCCAAGGTGCCGAACGCCCTGCTCGAATGCTTCCGTTTGATTCGCAGCAGCATCCTGCTCAACCCGGGGCCCAGGGGCGAGCCGCGCGTCATCATGATCACCAGCGCCCGCCCGGGCGAGGGCAAGACCACCGTGTCCGCGAACATCGCCTGGGCCTTCTCCTCGATGGGGGAAAAGACCCTGCTGATCGACTGCGACTTGCGCCGCGGCCGTGTGCACGGTGTTGCCGGTGTGCCCAATCTTCCGGGCCTCACCCGGCTGTTGACCGGCGAGGCGCAGCTTGATGAGTGCCTGGTCAAGTCGGAGGCGGACAACCTCTGGCTGCTGCCGCGCGGTCCTGTGCTTGCCGGCACCACGGAACTGCTCAACACCGAGGTGTTCGCCAAAGTTCTGGTTGAGCTGCGGGGCCGCTTTTCTCGCATTATCCTGGACACGCCGCCGGTGCTGGGGCTGAGCGAAACCGCCTTTCTGCAGAACCATGCGGACGGGGTGGCCCTGGTGGTCAAGGCGGCGGCGACGACGCGCAGCGATGCCACGCTTGCCTTTCAGCAGTTGCAGAAGCTCGGTGGCCACTTCTACGGTTTCGTGCTCAACCAGGTCGATTTTTCGAAGGTGCAGAACCAGTACTACTACTATTATTACTCTTCGAACTACTACGATTCGAACTGGGAGGAAGAGGAGCCGGAAACAGACGACTCACGGCGGATCCCCAAGCACAGGCGGCACAGTCAGGCCGGCTGAGGCTGGAGGCAGGGTCAGAGGTTGAGAAGCACGTATTCCCAGACTTCGATCACGCCCCAGGTCAGGCCGGCGACGGCGACGGCGTCACGCCAGTCGGGACGGTTCCAAATCCTGGCTGCCGGCAGCCAGGGCTCGGTGTCGGCGGCGTTCTCGGCGTGACAAAGGCGGTGAATGGCGGCGGCGACCGCGATCATGAGGAAGTACTCGGTGTGGTACTCGCGGTTGATCATCCAGTTGGAGACCGCGTAGGCGAGCACGATGAAGATGGCGGCACGCCGGCTGAATTCACGGGAACGGTCGCCGGCCGTGAAACGCGGAGCGGAAAAAATCAGGCCGCGCTGGGCGATCCACAGGCCGGCGATGAACAGGAAGAGGCCGTAGAGCCCGAGGTCAGCGCCGATCTGCACGTAGCTGGAGTGGGTGGCCTTGACAAAGGATTCGCCCTGCCAGGTGATGAGGGGGACAAACTGCTTCCAGCCAACTCCGGTCGGACTCGCTTCAAAGGTGGTTTTGGCCATCTCCCAGGCCATGAGCCGCCCCTGCACCCCTTCATTGCTGCTGAGGCTGTTCATGCCGGACATGCGCGGCAGGAAGCTGAGGGCGGAAATGCCGAGGGTGCCGGCGGCCGTTAACGCGAGCAGTTTCACAAACAGCGGCCGGCCGATGACAAAGACCATGACCATGAGGCCCCCGGCGACGAGGTAGGCACCCTTGGAGGAGGCATGGTAGGCGCAGGTGCCGGCGAGGGCCGCACAGGCGGGGAAGGCGAGCAGTCGTCCTGCCGCGGCGCCCTTCCAGAAGAAGATCAGGTAACTCAGTGGCAGGGCAACGATGACTGTGTGGGCCAGTGAATTTGGGTTGTTGTGCAGCCAGGTGCCGATGGCGAGACGGCCTTGAAGTTGTTCAGTTACATCCCGGGCGCCGGTGAGGTCGATGCCGTAGAGGCTGCCGACGGCGAGGCCCGCCACGCCAAGCAGCATCCAGTTCCACATTTTCAGGTAACCGGCGACCCTCTCCCAGTTGCTCAGGGATTGGACAGTGAGGGCGTAGAACACGACCAGCGGCAGGAAGCCCATGAGGGCGGCCTGGCTGTCGGGGGCATTCCACACCACGTAGGCGTAATAGACCAGCAGGATCCAGTCGTGCGGTGTGCGCAGCAGGCCCGGCAGTGGAGAGCGCTCACGGCTGGAGTACAGGGCCGCCATCCAGCCGAGCATGAGCGGCTTGACGATGTTCAACCCCGCCCAGCCAGCCATCCAGTCCTGTGGACGGATGTAGTAGAGGAAGAGGAAGAAAAGGGCGAGGCGGTACTCCATGAGGGCAGGGCAGCCGGCTCGGAGCGTGGACCAGCCCATTCGTGAATGCAACCACGGGTAGGCGCGCGCTGCGAAGGCTTGCCGGGACGCAAGTGTGTTGAAGATCACTCGCTTGGGGAGGTGGCCGCACCCCAATCCGGCGAGCAGGCTAAAGCCATGCGCGCGCTCCGGAGGGTAGCGCTTGATTCCCCGGCCGTCCGCGCCGACAGAAACGCCGTCCGTTTTTCCCGAGCATGTGGTTCAACAGCTTCGAATTCTGGGTGTTCTTCGGCCTGGTGGCGATGGGCTGTTGGCGGCTCGACCACGCCGGCCGCAACCGGTTGCTGCTGGCGGCGAGCTACTTTTTTTATGGCTGCTATGACTGGCGCTTCCTCGGTCTGATTCTGTTCTGTTCCGCAGTCAATTACCACGCTGCCGTCAGGATCGTGGCCGCACCCAATCCGATCCGGCGCCGCCGCTGGCTGGTGCTGGCGGTCGCGGTCAGCCTCGGTGTGCTCGGCGTTTTCAAGTATCTCGGTTTCTTCGTTCGCGAGGCCTCGCGGGTGTTGACCTGGGCCGGCCTCGACGCGGGGCCCTGGGCCTTGGAGATCCTGCTGCCCGCCGGCATCTCCTTTTTCACCTTCCAGGCGCTCAGCTACACGATCGATGTGTATCGCGGCGACACCCGGCCCTGTCGCGACTTCGCTGACTTCGCCCTGTTCATCTCCTTCTTCCCCCAGCTCGTTGCCGGTCCGATCGAGCGCTCCTCGCATCTGCTGCCGCAGGTGGAGCGGCCGCGCCCGCCCTGCGACGGCGTGCGGTTTCGTCGCGGCCTGCACCTGGTGCTTACCGGCCTGTTCCTGAAGGTCGGGATTGCCGACAACATGGCCTGGCTGGCCGGTCACGTTTTTGGTGCTGCGCCCGAGACTCTGGCCGGGCCGGAGGTGCTGTTCGGTGTCTACGCCTTTGCCTTCCAGATCTACGGCGACTTTGCCGGCTACAGCGCCATTGCCTGCGGCACGGCCTGCTGGCTGGGATTCGACCTGATGACGAATTTTCGCAGGCCCTATTTCGCGCTCGATCCGCGAGATTTTTGGCAGCGCTGGCACATCAGTTTGTCCACTTGGCTACGCGACTATCTGTACATCCCGCTCGGCGGCAACCGCGGTGGCAGCGGCCGCACGGCGCGCAACCTCATGGTCACCATGCTGCTCGGCGGGCTCTGGCACGGTGCCGCCTGGACGTTTGTGGTCTGGGGCGGCATTCACGGTCTTTGGCTGGGCCTGCATCGCGCCTGCCTGCGCTGGCGGCCGGGGGCGGCTGTCACAGCGCCCTGGCTGAAGGGAGTGAAGTGGTTTGTCACCTTCCATCTCGTTTGCCTGACCTGGCTGGCTTTCCGGGCCGACAGCCTGCGGGATGCGCTTACCCTCTTGGGCCGGCTGGGCGCGGATTGGCGATTGACGGATTACAGCCTGACCTGCCTGGGCATGTTCGGCTTCTTCCTCCTGCCCTGGCTTGCCTATGAGGCCTGGCTGGAGCGGCGGCGCGAGGATGAGGCCTTGCTCAAGATAAGCTGGGGTTGGCGCGCGGTCTTTTACCTTTATCTGATCCTGATGCTGCTGTTCTTTCCGCCACCGGTGCCGGCCGAATTCATCTATTTCCGCTTCTGATCCATGAATACGGAACTGCGTGTCTTCATCGCCCTGCTGCTCGCCCTGCTAGGACTGGAGGCAGCGGCGCGCCTGTTCGAGACACGGTTGTCCAAAGACATCGCCCACCTGCGCAGCCTGCCCGCAGAGGCCGCACGTTTGCGCGACGCACCGGCGGACTCCTGCAAGGTGTTGATTCTCGGCAACTCGCTGGCTCGTGCCGGTCTGGACCGGGAACGGCTGACGCGCGGCTTGCAAGCAAAGCTCGGTCGACCGGTGGTGCTGGCGGCGATGCATCCCGACGGCAGCCGCATCGAGGAATGGCAGTACGGCTACCGTCGCTACTTCGAGCAAACCGGCGCGCGGCCTGATCTGGTGCTGCTTTGCACCGGACGCGCGCACTTGCTCGACGGCCTGCGAGATTTGGATGCCGTCGCCGCCTTTCACGTCTCCTGGCGGGATTTGCCCGGTTTTGTGCGTGAACAGAAACTCGGGGTCGATGCCCTCTGCCAGGTGATTGCGGCCCGGGCTTCGGCCCTGTTCGCCCATCGCCGGCGCGTCCAGCCCCTGCTGTTCTATCATTGGATGCCGCGCTACGAGCCGACGGTGAATCTCATCCAGGCCGCCGGGCAGGGCGCGGCAAGACGGTCGGCCGCCCCGGAGGAGAGTGCCCGCGCCTTTCTGGGGCTGCTGCAGACCTGTCGCGCGGCCGGTACCCGCGTGGCGCTGCTGCCTGTGCCGCTGCCTGAACCCTATGAGCTGCCTACTGGGGTCGTTGAGGCGGCTCAGCTTGGGGGCGCGTTCACACTGGGGCCACCGCCGCGGCTGCCGGCCCGTCATTTCCCCGACGGCTATCACCTGGATGCCGAGGGTGCGGCGCTGTGGACGGCCGCGCTGCTGGAGCAGCGGGGTTGGGATGCCTGGTTGTCGGAACTTCGGTCCGGCCGGTAGCTCAGATCTTGTAACCGTAGCGCCCGGCCAGCCTTCCTGCCGCCGCACGAATGTGCGGGGCTTCACCGGCGGGGATGCGTGCACACCAATCCTCGACCAGGCCCACGCGCACACTCGTTTCGCTCTGGCGCATGGGATTGCCGGCGATGGTGTGCTGCTGGCGCAGGTGAATGATTTCCGGGATGGCGATGTCCTCGCCAATGAAGAGGCTGAGCTGTTCGGCTGCGGCGTCGGGCTGCAGGCAGAGATCCTCGTAGCGGAGCAGGAGCTGGTGTGCGGCTGGCAGGCGCTGCAGCGCCAGGCTGATGTTGCGATTGCGGGCGGTCCAGAAGGCGGCGCCCTCGGCGTAGGATGGCTGGCGGCCGCTGGCTTCCGAGGCGTAGGTGATGCCGTCGCGATCGAAATTTTTCACGAAGGAATGCGCGACCGCCCGCGGATCGCGGACGAGGTGGATGACGCGCAGTCGTTCCGGTGCAAGGGCGTGCAGATGACGCAGATAGACCGGATCCTTGGAGGAGTCGATGACGACCGAGGCGCCGGTCATGGCGGCGGCGGTGTCGAACAGGTCGAGGGCGCGTGCGCAGCGATCGCGAAAGTCGCGCACCTCGCGACTGAGTGCGCAGAACAACTCCAACGATCCCGGGCCACCCAGCGCGATGAAGGCGTTGTGGATGTGTTTCTGCAGGCCCGACTTGGCGCGCCTGCCCTGGACGTGCCAGTCGCGCAGTCGTTGGCCGGCAGCGCCCGGACGTTGCTGCAGCCGCGAATCAAGTTCCTTCCAGAAGCCACAGTCGTCCACCTTTTCGCCGCAGGAGCAGATCGGCCAGTAGGGCAGCTTGTAGATTTCGCCGAGGTTGAGGCAGCGGGCGTTGCTGCCGAGGATGCTTTCCAGCAGGGTAGATCCGGAATAACCGGTGCTGGCAATGTAAACGAGGGTCTTCATGCGGTCGGTCAGCGATGACTCAGCTCCATCAAATCGGCACCGATGAGTTGCGGAAAGCGCTGGTGCAATTCGGCGTAGGCGGGCTGCAGTTTTTTGCGGTCGGCAGTCTGCGCGAGGGTGGGGTGGGGACGCCAGTGGGGCACGGCCAGATCCGTGGTCCAGGGGCGGCCTTCGGTCAGGGCCTGTGCCTGCAACATGGCGTTGATGCGCTGCAGGGTCAGGTCGTTGCTGATGTGTGCGCAGGCCCAGACGCGCGGGTCGAGCGAGCCGGCTTCGGTGAGCAGGGCCGCGAGGTCCTGGGCGATGTGGCCGGGGCGCAGCCGGCGGCCGGTGTGATCGTTGATGTGTGCGGACGAGCCAATGTGCGCGTCGGCACGCATGGCCAGCGCGCAGCCGGCGAAGAGCGATTCGACGGCGGCCACGCAGCCGCCCTCGCGGCGGCTGAGGATGACCGAAACACGGGCGTCGCATTCCAGCTCCGTGACCCGTTCGATGGGCAGCGACTCGAGCAATTCAAGCTGCTGTGGCACGCCCAGTGAGCGGGCCAGGCGTTCGATGAAGGCGCGGTCGCGGCCGCCCTCGCGCTGCCCGATGAGGATGACGCGCAGGTTTGCCGGCAGGCGGCGCAGGGCGAGGAAAAACTCCCAGTGGCGTTTGAACTCGCCCCAGTTCGCCACCATCAGCACGTCGATGCTGCGCTCGGCCATCGGCTTGGGTTGGTAAAACGCCGGATCCACCCAGTCGCAGGCGAGACCGGGCAGGACGATGAGGCGGGGATCTAGGGCGGCCAAGCGCGCGCGCTCGGCCTCGTTGGCGCACTGCAGGAAAAGTGGGGATTTCAGCCGCAGCAGGGCGCTGCCGAGCAGGGCGTAGTCGGTGGGCGACCAGCTGGCGACAAGGATCAGGTGGTAGTGGGCGTCGAGCCAGGCGAGGTCGGCGTCCGCAAGCGCAAGCACACGCGCGAGGTTGTACTCGAAGTAGTTGAGCAGCACGCCCTTCTCGTTCCCGGCGGGCGCTTTCAGCACGATGCTGCGGGTGAGTTGGGACTGGTCGCGCAGCAGCGGGGCATAGCGGGGGTGTTCGGCGACCGCGGCGCGCCAGGCGGGTTCGAGATCCGGGCGGAGGAGGAAACGGAAGTCCTCCGTCAACAGGCGGGTCACCGCCGGGTGTTCGGCCAGGCCGAGCGCCTTGCCGAGGTGGCGGATTTGCGCCACGGGCCGGGGGGCCAGACGGCTGCGCAGCCAGTGCAAGAGGGCGAGGGCGGTGCGCAGCCGCGGGGAATGGCGCAGCTGGTCCTCGGCGCGCCAGCGCAGGACATGGAAAAAGGTTGCCGGGCTCATGCGGTCGGCGAGCGGACCGCGGCGGGTTTGCGGCACATGAGGTTCCAGCCCATCGTGTTGAGGGGATCGCGGTCGAAGCGGTCGAGCCAGAGCAGGGGCAGTTTCAGCGCGAAGCCGAACAGGGCTTGGGCGGCGAGGCGCAGCGGCAGTTTCAGCGGCATTGGCAGGCTGGAGCGGCGGATCTCGCGCACGGTCCAGTTCAGTTCCATGGCGAGCAGGGCGAAGTGGCCGCCCTGAGGTTCGACCATCTCCCGATCAAGGCCGGCGGCGTCCATGAGCAGGCCGAGGCCGAGGTTGGTGAAGTTGAAGAAATTCCAGGGCAGGTTGTGCAGGGGCGAGGACTGCGGAGTGGTGAGGAAGAGCAGGCCGCCGGGCTTGAGCACGCGCGCCAGCTCCTGGCAGACCTTGCCGGGGTCCTTGACGTGTTCGAGCACCTGGGTGTTGAGGACGATGTCGTAGCTGCCGTCCTCGAAGGGCATGTTGGAGACGTCCGCTTCGAAGTCGACCCCGGGGCCGAAATTGAGGTCGCAGGTGTGCAGGGTGGCGCCGGTGGCGAGGATGGCCTCGCGCAGGTATTGCTCCGGCAGCTTGCCCGAGCCGGCGTCAAGCACCCGCATGCCGGGTTTCATGCGCGGCAGCGCCTCGCGACGGATGAACTCATGCACGTACCAGCGCTCCACCTGCAGGCGTTCGTGGAGCTTCTTGGGCAGGAGGAGGGAGCCGAGGGATTGCATCAAGAAGATTTAAAGTGTGCGGACTCAAGAGTGAAGTCAACTCAATCGAAAGCAAAGGCTTTCAAGCCTTCATCAACGACCGGGTGGCATAGCCCTGCTGCCTTCAGGCAATTGCGAATGACTTGACAGGTGAGAGCCCCGAGAGGGCCCATCGGTTCAGTGGTTTGTCTCCGCGTCTGGGGCTTGCCTGGAAGTTGAATTTGGGATTGACAGCCAACGAGGCTCAGGGGAGACTTACATATCATATGGAAATTCAGGATTTGATCCGTCTGATTGCAGAGGAGTTGGGCGTTGATGAAAGTTTGATCAAGCCTTCGGCAGAACTTGCCGGTCTTCCGAACTGGGACTCCATGTCCGTATTGGGTATGCTGGCGAGCATTGATGAGAAATTCGATCTGCAGTTGGATGTTTCACGCCTGGCAACCTGCAAAAGTGTTGCTGATTTGATGGGGTTGGTCAATGAAGCGGGATCCGGTTCCTAGTTTTTATCACTCATGGCTGGAGCTTACATCAAAGCTGTCAGGGCGCATCTTCCGAGTGTGGAGGTTACGAATTCATATCTTGAAAGGAGATTTCCAGGTTTTACCGCAGATAAGATTCTGGCCAAGACTGGTATTGAGAAAAGATATGTTGCCGAAGAGGGGGAGTTTTCAACGGACTTGGCTCGCCGTGCATGTGAAAAGTTGTTTGAATCCTCCGCCATTGATCCTTCGAAAATTGATGCTTTGTTGGTCTGCACCCAAACGCCAGAGACACTGATTCCGACCACGGCCTGCAAGCTTCAAGACACGCTTGGCCTCCCGAGGGAAATTTTCGCCCTCGATTATAACCTGGGCTGTTCAGGTTATGTTTATGGGTTGTCACTCGCCAGTTCTTTGATCGCTTCAGGGCAGGCTAAACAGGTTTTGCTGGTTACTGCGGACACCTATTCAAAGATTATAGATCCGGAAGACCGCAGTGTGGTTTCCATCTTCGGTGATGCGGGTTCTGCGACGTGGATTGCAGGGGTTGAAGGAGATGCGGATGGCATCAGTGGCTTTGTTTTTGGCACGGACGGAAGTGGTGCTGACCATCTGGCTTGCGGATATGGCTTGAAGGGGAGGGGTGATTCACACGAATTGGCGCTGCGGATGAATGGACCAGAGATCTTCAATTTTACGCTCGGCGTTGTTCCCCGCAGTGTGAAGGAGTCTTTGTCGAAATTGGGGTTGGGTTTGGAAGATATCGATTTGTTTGTTCTTCATCAGGCGAATGCCTTCATGCTTGAACACTTGAGGAAAAAAATTGGAATTCCTGAGGAGAAGTTTCTCGTGGCAATGAGAAATACCGGCAATACGGTGTCAACGTCCATACCGATGGCCTTGAGAGAGGCTGAATTACAGGGCAAGCTTCGTTCCGGAATGAGGATTTTGCTCGCCGGTTTTGGCGTGGGGCTGTCTTGGGCAGCATGTGTGGTCAGATGGCTGTAATCCAAGCAATCACAAGTGAATGGGGCCATCGCCATCTCCGCGGTTGATGTGGAAATCTTCCGTGGGTACTTTCATGGCGTCAAGTTTGTTTGAAAGCTTGGGGGATAGTGCCATCGCAAAGTTGGAAGGGCCGCGCAGGTAGCCGCTTTGTATCAGGGAATGTCTCCAGGATTGATGAAGTTGATTGGAGATGATCAGGTCTGGCCCCAACTGCCGTAGAAAGCGCGTGGCGGCTTGCACGACAAGCGGGCTGTGCTCAGGCTTTGATAGGCAGTCCACAATGGCCGCAACCTTCATCGATCCGAAGTATTTGTGATCACAGTGCTGGGTGCAAACGGCCAGAGCCCATCCAAGGACCGCATTGTCTTGTGTGACTTTCAGGCGAATCAGCCGGGGGTCGGATGAGGTATACCAACAGTTGAGTGTTTCCGAGGTGCGGCAACCGAGAAGGCCATAGTCTTCCTTGCAGTCATTCCATATCTGATCGGACCATTCGCCAAAATTGCCGACTTGTTCAGCCTGTGACTGGGCGGCAAGATGCAGTTTGATGCTGGTAAGCGCATTCAGCAGTGATCCCAAGATTGACGCTAGGCCGGTTGTCACTGTCAGTTTCGCAAGGGATCCCAAAAGCCTCCTCCCCTTTAGGATGGAAATGTTTTGGAGGAAGGTGGGCAGATTGCAGACTTGGAAGTAGAAGGGCACCTCCAAAGTCCTCCATTTCATTTTTCGCAAAAGTTGAGGCAACTTTGCGCTCAAGCCCCCCATGCCAAGGGCAAACAGATTGGGGGACCGACGAACGCAGTCCTGAAGAAGCTGAATACCCAAGGGAGCATGCACGGGATCGATCAGCCCCTCAGATATCGGAAGTTTCAGGAAGTTGAGATCAAGCTTGCGACCGCGGCAAAAAAACGGCTGGAATTTGAGGATGTAGCCGCCGCGCACCTTGCGCCCATCAAGTATTAAAAAATATTCCATCCAAATTTTTCCACCAGCCTTTTTCGGGAACTGGCGTGAATGGGGTGATTCTGAAAAATGGTATTCCGAATAACCCTTGGCTGCCATACGGCAGTTGAAATCATGGACGCTTGCCGATAGGTCGGGATGGTCCGCGAAAGCAACAATGCGGGGCGGTGTGGACATCAGCGATGAAGAAGTCGGGTTGACTGATCCAGCAGCCACTTGAACTCCATGTTCAAAAGTTGTTTTTTTCCAATCTCCACGACACCACCGTTTAAGGTTTTGAGGTGATCAAGCAGAGTTTCTGCTGGGACGAACCAGCCATTCATGCGGCCCAGGCGGCGGATCAATTCGACGAAGCGACAGTTCAGTGATTTCCCGTCGTAAAATCCTTTTCCGAAATGGGTGTACAAAATGCAAAGACCACCTTCCTCTGCGAGTTTGTCCAGGGATGACTCATGTAGGATTTCGTTGAATGAGCGGAGGTCGGCACCGTTGGATCCGGAGAACCAGGCATTCACCCATGGGCGGGTGGGGTCATGATAGGGCATCCATGGCGAAACGCGGAGGGTGTTGAGGGAGTCAAATGTAAAATTACGGACGTATTTGATATGCTGTTTACAAAGGTCACCCCAAAACCAAGGGCTGGATGGATCATGGCCGGAAAATCTGTTTTTGCTTAAGAGCTTGTAGAGCGCACCCGTTGCGCTGCTGAAGCGGGCACTGCCCCAGTAAATGCTTTCCTCATTTGATGCGTGATTCGCCATCGTGGCGGGATAGCGCCCAAATTCCTGCCTGAATTTTTCAAGCAATCTTGCTGTTCTGTCCCTCTTGGATCCCTCCCAGGTTGCGTTATGCCAAGCGATCTCGAAACCTTCGTTTTGCAGGGTCTTGAGCCACTTCAAGTAGGGTTGATTGCTGCAGGTGACACCTGGAATGATGGGGGGGTGGTCCCCGTCCTCCATCCATACGGTTTTAGTGGTAAAAATGCCGGCATCCCGAAGGCAACCGTAGATGGCTTCACAGCCTTCCAAGGTCGCTCTGTCTGTGTCATCAAAGATTGTGAAGGCAAAGGCTTTGTTGTCTGGCCATGGTGAGGGTTGCGTTCGCATGATTATGGTAGTGATCACGCTTCTTGGATGCACACCCTTTTATCGGAGACATATTGTCCCTTGGGTGTAATGACGAAGGCGCATGATGGTGGTGGCTGCGTTTGTGAGCGACGTTGTTTTGGGCGATCCTCTGACTTAATCAGGTTCTTTGAGTATCACGGCTTTTGCACGGCTACGTTCAATGGTTGGGTCTTATTGAAACAAGAGTCAGAAGACCCAATTGTCTTGTCCGTCAATCAGGGCGGTGAGTCGGGTGATGTGTGAACGACGATGGCAGTCTGCTTGGTGGGCATTAGCTGCTTGCCGTGACAGTTATTTCTGTTGTCGGCCAGGGGTTTTTGACAAGATCGTGGGAGCCTTGGGTGGAAAAGACACGTCCCGGCACGCCGAGAACCACGCCGTTTTCAGGCACGTCCTGCAGCACCACTGAGTTGGCTGAGATCAACGCGTGATTGCCGACCTTGACGCCGCCCAGCACCGCGCAGCCAGGCCCGAGAAAAACGCCGTCGCCCAGTTGGGGTGCTCCGCGGTTGGCGCCGCTGCCCACCCAGCCAAGGGTGACACCATGGGCAATGTTGCAGTTGCGGCCAAAAATCACCTCAGGATTGACCCAGATGCCGCCCCAGTGCTCGATCAGCAGGCCGTCGCCCACCTTGCAGGCGAGTGGGATGCGAATCCCCAATTTGCGACCGAGCCGGGCAAACCAGAACAGCAGCAGGGGATAAAGCGTCCACTTCAACGCAGGCCGGCCTCTGAAGGCCTGGCAGAGACGCAGCAGCGCCACGTAGCGATAGGTGGCGACCCAGAGGAAGGTGCTGAAGAAGGCACGCAACCCAGTTTTCGCGGCCACCCTGTAGAGGTCGGCGCAAAGACTCTGCAGTAGGGCGGGCCACATGTCGGCAGGGGGGTTAGACGGGGCCACCGGTCAGGGGCAGGTTTTGACCGTTGAGATAAGCCGCGCCATCGCCGGCCAAAAAGGCGATCAGCCCGGCTGAGTCCTCCGGCAGGGCCAGCCGGCGCAGGGGAACCCGTCGGGCTTCGACTTCCTTCAAACGTTGCGGCACATCGGCGGTGAGATCGGTCACGGTCATGCCGGGCGAAACCAGATTGACGGTGATCTGCTTGGGGCCCAGTTCAGCGGCCAGGCAGCGTGCCAGCCCCCAGAGCGCCTGTTTGGCGGTGACGTAGGCGCAGAGCTTGGGCGGTGGTTGGCCAAAGAGATAGGACGTGCCAAGGAAGATCATCCGGCCGAAGCCGCGCTCCGCCATGCCTGCCGCCGCCGCCTGGGCCATTTCCTGGGTGGCTTCGACCTGCATGCGCAGGCAGTCGCGCAACTCGGCCTGGGTGGTTTCCAGCACGTCCTTGCCGGGCAGTGGCTGGGTGGCGGCATGCACCAGAATATCCAAACGGCCGAAGCGGTCTTCGACCTGCCTGACCAGCGCGGCGCCTGCACCGGTCGCCATCAAGTCCACGGCGATGCCGGCGGCCTGGATTCCATGCTCCGCCAGTTCCAGGCACAGGCGCTCGGCTTTTTCACGGTCAGACTTGTAGGCGACCGCGACATGGCAGCCGGCGGCAGCCAGCGCGCGGGCGGCCGCTGCGCCGATGCCGCGGGAAGCGCCGGTGACGAGGGCGACGCGCACGGCCTTTTGCTCCGATGCCGCCGGTTGGGCGGCGATGCGGGTGGCGAGTTTCACCTTGGCCGTGCCCAGCATGAGTGTCTCGCCGCGGCCATTGCAGGCCTTCAGGTTCAGGGTCATCACCTCGGCCCCTGAGGAGTAGCTGGCGATCTCCGCCTCCACGCGGATGGTTTCGCCGACGAAGGCGGGCCGCAGCCATTCCATGCTCTGATTCATCCACACGGCCCCCGGGCCGGGCACTTTCATGCCAATCAATTTGGACACGACCGCCGACTGAATGGCGCCGTGGGCCACCGGATGCGCATAGCCGTAGGCAAGGGCCGCCTCTGAATCCAGATGCAGCGGATTGCGGTCGCCGGAGAAAGCGGCAAAGGCTTCGACCCATTCGGGGGTCAGCTGCACGTCCTCATGGAACTTCATTCCCGGCCGGAAGTTGGGTTCGTGCATGGTCGGCAGGAAATCGAGGTGAAAGCGGCTCAGGCCTGGCCCAACTTTTCGTCGAGCATGAGGCGGATGAGCCGCAGTGAGGTCAGTTCCATGGTTTCCTCCGGCGAGAAGGCGACGCCAAAGGCCTCCTCCAGGGAAACGACCAGGTTCAAGTGGGTGACGGAATCCCAGGACGGCAGGGAATCCGGGCTGGAGTCGTCGCTGAGATCCATTTCGGCAACGCCCAACACGGCAGAAAGGGTTTGCCGCAGTTTGTCAGTGCGTTCTTGGGAATTCATGGAACAAAAATCGTGCCGGTGAGGGCAAAGGTCTCGGGCAGGGGGCGCAATTCGTCAAGGCGCAGATGCCAGTGACCCTCGGTCGCGCCCAGCTGGTAGCCGTGGCGCGCGTAAAAGTCGGCGGCTGGCTGGTTCTTCGAGGTCGGAAGATACTGGCCAATCAATTCGCGGCCGCCAAGCTCGTGCACCCGTCGTTCAAGCACAGCCAAGAGGGCGGTTTCAACGCTTCGGCCAATGACGCGGCAGCTCATCAGAAAGGTGTCGATTGTCCAGACACCCTGGTTTGCCTCGACGGCGACCGCGGCGGCGACCAGGCCGTTGTCGCCAAAGCGGTCGCGCACCCGGGCCCAAACGCCGATGGCACCAGCCTCGAGCAGTTCAGTCAGATGGGCGCGATCATGCCGTCGTGTTGTCAAGTTGAACTGGTTGGTTTTGGCTAGCAGTTGGACGATGCGCGGCAGGTTGGCGTCATCAAAGGGGCCGACCTCGACTTCCATCTGCAGGGAGCGCAGGAAGCCGTCGAGCGAGGCGGCTTCCGCGAGCAGTTCGCTGCGTGCGGATTCCTGCCGGTACAGTTCGGCGCGGCGGCGGTCTTCGTCGGTGAAGCGGAGGGCGTCGAAGGCGAGCGAATCCTCCAGGGCCTGGCCGTACAGCATGGCGCTTTTCGGCGCTTCAATCACGGTCACTTCGGGCAGTTGCGAGCGCACCCATTCCCGTTCGACGGGATTGTCATCGAAAAACACGAGAGAGTCGAGCCCGATGTTCAGCTGTTGGGCAATGCGTCTCAGGCTGGTTGCCTTGTCCTCCCAGTGGATCTCGAAGGCGGCGAAGTGTTCGCGTTTCAGCAGGCAGGCGGGATGTTCGGCCAGGGCCTGCTCGACATCTGCGGCGTTGTTCTTGCTGGCCGCGGCGAGCAGGATGCCACGATCGCGCAGGGCCAGGACCCGGCGCTGGAAATCGAGGAAAGCGTTGCCCGGGTAATCGACGCCAAGTTGCAATCCGTCGATGCCGCATTCGCCGAGCACCCCGCCCCAGAGGGTGTTGTCGAAATCAAGAACGAGGCATTTTTTCGGCGGTGTCGTCCAAGCCCGCAGGCATCTGCCGGCAAGCTTGGCCAGGGCGGCCAGGGCGGCCCCGCTCAGGGGGGCCTTGGCCAGCAGGGCCATGCGTGCATCGCGCCAGCCGGCCCAACCGACCGAGCAGGCACTGCCCCAGACATCAAACACGGTGGCGTCCGGCGTTGCCCGGCAAAGTCCGGCAATCCGCTCGTTGACGGCCTGAACGATGGATGTCAGCGCTCGGTCGAGCATCGGGTCCGCGATTCCCGCGGCCAGCCAGGCTGGAGGTGCCAGGTTGCCGAGCAGGATTTTCATGGGACTGCGGGCACGGATCGCGGCGAGCACGCTGCGCAGCCGTTCCATCAGGTCTTCCTGCAGGCGCTCGCAGGTCACCTCGTCGCAGGCGAGATGGCGCCAGGCCAGATCCGGCGACAGGGCTTCGAGTTCCGGCAGGATGAGGACGGCGTCCGCGCCGGTCTGATAAAGTTCGGCTCCGGCATCGAGGGCCTGCTGCTCAATCTGTCCGTAGGGACCGTTCCAAAGGTTCAGGGCGATGCCGTGGCGCGCGGCCTCCACGATCAGGCTGGGATTGAGGAACTCGGTCGTGCTGCTGCCGAGCAGGGCGAGTTTCAGGGGGCGCCATTCCGCTGCTGGAGCTGCCTGGATGGCCGCCGCGAGACGTGTGTAATCCGCCCGGCTGAGCGGGGTGTCTGGGATGGCGATCATGCGTTGGGACCAGTGGCGGACGGGGCTTCCAACAGCCGCACCTCCTGCCAGGCGCCACGGGCCAGGCGTGCGTGGTGGCGGCGTTGACGCCAGCGCTTCACAGGAAGGGTCAGGCTTTCGGGCAGGGCGGCCTGGAGCAGCCGCTTCAGGAACGAGCGGCTCCCCGCAGGAGTCGCACCAGCGGCGGCCTCGCTCCACATGGCGGTGTAGTTGCTCTGGCCGGGCCAGGCGGGACTGCCGGTGCGTTCGGCGAGTTTCGTCGCGTGGACCAGCATGACGAGCGGCCGGCGGCCGGGCACCAAGGGGCGGCAGCCGCTGACGGCGGGATCCTTCAGGCGAAACAGCCGCGACTTGGCCGGTGGCGGCCCGAATTCGGCGAGCCAGAGGCCGTCGAGCCGGAAGCCGTTCTCGGGCGTCAGGAAGCGGAAGAAGAGTTCGGGCTGGGGCTGGTAAAAGCCGTGACCGAGCCAGCCGTCGGCGGGGCTGACGCTGAGCAGGCAGCCGCCGGGGCGGACCAGATCCATGGCGTTGAGCAGGGCCTGCGGCAGATTGAAGACATGCTCGAGGGTGCCGCCGTCGAAGACCACATCAAACTGCTCCGGTGGCCGGCCCTCCGGCCAGGGGCGGTTCATGTCGTGGATGAGGCGCGCGCCCTCGTAGTCGGAAAAGTCGAGCGATTCAACGCGGCCGGCGCCGAGTTGTTCGAACAGCGGTTCGGCCCAAGTCTTGGCGTTCCAGTCGATGCCGCGCAGGTCGGTGCCGTAGCAGGCGAACAAATGCTCGAGCATGTCGGGGCTCAGGGCCAGCGACTGCCGCCCAAGCATGAGGAAGTCGGTCAGGCTCGCACCCGCCCGGCGGGCGTGCATGACGAGGGCGGTTTCCCAGAGTCCGACAGCCATGATCAGGGGGCGGTTTGATGTTCGACGCCGCGGGCTTCGAGTTCGGCGATGGAGGCGGTGCGCTGCAGGGTGATTTGCAGGGGCGCCGCCGGGTCCGCGGTGCCGCTTTCGCGCCAGCCGGTGATCGACAGGCGATAGGGCGTGATCAGCAGTCGCTGGTAGCCAGTCTCAGTGGCAAACCAGTCGATCAGTTCCTCGAGTTCGTGGTTGTAGTTGTAGGGGGTGGAGTAGGCGTCGAAGTTGCGGGCAATGTTTGACTCGGCGTTTTCCAGGGGCTTGTAGATGTCGGGCAGCGCGAGGAACTGCACGGCGCGGGCGAGCAGGCGGCCCGGTGGGCCGGCTTTTTTGAGCGGTTCGATCACGCCCATGCGCAGGGCATAGAGCGCCTTGCAGAAGGCCAGGCGCGGGCCGTTGGGCAGGCGCACGATGAGGCGGCGCAGCGGCTCCGACCAGAGGGCGAAGCGGACCTGCCAGAAGGGCACGCGGGCGACCCGGTCCCAGGGCAGGTAGGCGCGGGTGTAGAGGTAGATTGACAGCGAGCCGCCAGGCGCGACGGCGGCGGCGACGGAGCGGAAGCCTTTTTCCGGATGGGCGGTGTGATGCAGCACACCGATGCTGATGGCGCGGTCGATGCAGCGTTTCTTCAGTGGCAGTTCCAGGATGTGGCCCTGAACAAACGCGACCGGCAGGGACGGGTCGGTTTTCGCTTTGGCGGCGTCGATGCTGTCGCCGGCATCCAGCGCGATGACGAGACGGGCGCCGGCACGGGCCATGACACGACTGAAACGGCCGATGCCGCAACCGGCGTCGAGGCAGACGCGGCCGACGTAATCCGCCACCTCAAGGCCGGTGCGCGCGTTGAGAATGGCTTCATTGGCCAGCGACTCGGCCATGGGCGCGTAGACCTCGCCCTGATAGGCGGAGTACTGGGAAACCGTGAGGTCGACGCGGTCGCTGCCGGTGCGTGCCGGCGAGCCGCTGAGGGGTTCGAGCAGGCGCGGGATGCCGCGGCGCACGGCGAATCGGGCCGAGCAGCCCTGGCAGACCAGTTCGCCCTCCTGGACGCTGCCATCCGTGGCGGCGCCGTGGCCAATGCGGAAATCGCCTCCGCACTTGGGGCAGGCCAGGTAATCGAGCAGTTCGGGAGGCATGTTTGGGAGCGGCGAGAGTCAATCCATAAAGCGCCGGAACCAGAGTTCCAGCAAGATGAAGTTCCAGATCATGCGCGCGCCCTCGCCGCATTGTTCGTAGCGGGCGAGCCGGCCGGCGACCTCATCCGGATCCAGCAGGCCGCGGCGACGGAGGTTGGCGGGAGTCAGCAGGCCGCGCGCGTAGGCGGCAAAGTTGCCCTGGAACCAGCCTGCCAGTGGCACCAGGAAGCCGTGCTGCCGGCGTTGGGCGATCTCCGGCGGCAGCAGGCGGGTGGCCAGGCCGCGCAGCACGGCCTTGGTGCGGCCGCCGGCCAGCAGCAGTTCCGGCGCGAAGCCAGCGCAAACTTCGGTGAGACGGTGATCAAGGTACGGGACACGCGCTTCCAGGCCATGGGCCATGGTCATGCGATCCACTTTCATGAGCAGGTCCTCGCGCATGAAGACGGCGCGACTGAAGTGCAGCAGGCGCTGCACCGGGTCATGGCTGTCGCAGGTGTCGAGTTCCGCCTGCAGGCGGGACAGCACGGAGGGACGATGGCGGGACAGGTTTGGGACGAGACGTGTCAGTGGCGAGTCGGGCGTGCCGGCATCGAACTGGTCGTTGGCGAGCAGGCGTCCGAGTTCGCCGTCGGCCTGCCAGAGCGGCGAATAATGTTCGAAGCGCGCCCGCGCCGCGGGCAGCCGGCGCAGCAGCGGCCAGAGCAGCCGCGCCAGGCCCAGGGTCGCCGGCCGGCGCTGGAAGAGGGCATAGCGCAGGAACTTGGCGTAGCCGGCATTCGTCTCGTCCGAGCCCTCGCCGGTGAGCACGACGCGCACTTCTCGGGCGGCTTCGCGCGAGAGCAGCCAGGTCGGCAGGCAGGCGGGATCGCCCAGGGGTTCGTCGAGGTGCCAGACGAGTTCCTCTAAAACCTCCGGTGGCGGAGCCCGAATGGCAATGCGCCGGTGTTCCGCGCCGATGTGCGCGGCCACTCGCGCGGCATGAGCACTTTCATCGCCCGCGCCCTCGAAGCCGGCGGTGAAGCAGACCACCGGCCGGTCGACGCGCTGCTGCACCAGCGCCGCGAGCACGCTGGAATCGAGGCCGCCGCTGAGGAAGAGGCCGAGTGGCACATCGGCGAGCAGATGCGAGTCAACGGCATCGCCGAGCGACCGTTCATAGCTGGCCGCGGCCTCAGTCGCGTTGCGGACCAGGGTGGCGGGATGGCGCAGGCGCCAGTACTCGCTCAGCCGGATGCCGCCGGCATCCGCCTCCAGCAAGGTCGCCGCCGGCAGTTTATGAATGCCGGCAAAGAGGGTGTCCGGCTGCAGGGAGTGACGCAGCAGCAGGAATTGGAAGAGACCTGCCTCGTCGGGGGTGGCGCTAACCTCCGGATGGGCCAGAAGGGCCTTGATTTCGGAGCCATAGACCAGGCAACCGTTTTTCTCCGTCCAATAGATGGGCTTGATGCCGAGGCGGTCGCGGGCGAGGACCAGCTTGCGTCGGCGGACATCGTACAGGGCGATGCCAAACATGCCGCGCAGGTGATCGACGAAGCCGGTGCCATGCTCCTCGTAGAGGTGGGCGATGACCTCGGTGTCGGAGCGGGTGCGGAAGCGGTGGCCGCGCGCCTCAAGCTCTCGACGCAGCTCGGGATGGTTGTAGATCTCGCCGTTGAGGGTGACCCAGACGGATTCGTCCTCGTTGGCGATGGGTTGGTGGCCGCCCTCAAGATCGATGATGCTCAGCCGGCGAAAGCCGAGGCCGCAGGGGCCATTGACGAAGCGGCCGTCATCGTTCGGGCCGCGGTGGGCGATGGCCTGTTCCATCGCGCGCACCCGCGCCGCATCGGCCCGCCGTTCGGGATCGAAAAAAAATTCGCCGCAGATGCCGCACATGGAGGTCTCAAGGCTTGATGGCGATGCGTGCCGTGGCGTCAATGCGCACTAGAAGCGGGCGCGGAGCGTGGTGCTCGAAGTATTCGTCCACAGCCCGCCGCGATCCCTGCCAGTATCCATAGTCATCCACAATAAGCACTCCTCCAGAGATCAGTCTCGGGTAGAGGTGAACAAGTTCGTGTTTCGTTGATTCGTACCAGTCCGTATCGAGACGCAAGAGAGCGATGCGTTCAGGCATTTGCTCTGGCAGCGTGTCCTCCACCTTGCCCTTAATGAAGTGGATTTGTTGAGTGGGGTACTGAATTGAGGCGAGGTTGTTGCGGACTTCTTCTAGCGGGGAGTAACACCAGACCGAACGCGGATTATGAATGTCCTGCTGTTGCAATTGTTGTTCTGCAACCTCGCCATCATAGCTCACATCCGCGTCCGTGGGTTTGCTCATTCCTTCGTAGGTGTCGTAGAGCCAAAAGTCACGTCGAGTGTCTCCACAGGAGAGTAGTGCCATGGCGGCGGCCATGGCAGAGCCTCCCTTCCAGACGCCGCACTCGACGAAATCACCTTTGATGCCACACGACACAAGGTGGCGAGTTGCCTCAACGAGGACGGCGACACGTTCAGGACTGGTCATCGTGAAAGGTCGCACCTTGGATAAAATGGAGATTTCGAGCTCGGATAGATCGTAGGGTAGCGCTGGCAGATCGCTGCCTCGACGGTTCCGTAGTTCGAGGGCCAGAGGTGCGATCAGGCGATTGATGGTCTTGCAGAAGAAGGAAGTCGTGGAAGAGGCGGGTGGCTCAGAGTCTCGTACAGTTCAGACCATGCGTCCAGAACGCGGCAGAGGTTGTTGTGTGATTCCATCCAGAAGCGGGCACGGCGGCCTATGTTCAGGCGATGGCTGGATGACGCATCATGCAGGATTTCGGCCAAGCAGGTGCTCCAGGAGCCTGGTTGGTGGTTGAGCGGCAGATAGTGTGCGCCGGCGGTGCCGAGTTCCTCGCCATCGGGCGGTCGGCCGTCGAAGTCTGCGATCAGGCAGGGCAGACCGCTGGCCATGGCTTCCAGCACGGCATTGGGCAGGCCCTCGCGACGCGAGGGAAAGGCGAACAGGTCGGCGAGGCGGTACAGCGGGGCGGGGTCGTCCACCTCGCCGAGGAAGCGCACGCTTGCCGGATGAGTCAACTGCGCGCGCAGCCCGTCGATCCGCTGCACATAGTCTTCGAGCTCCTGTTTGAAGCCGGGGCGTTCGTGGGAGATGCGCCCGCCCTGGCTGCCGGCAATGGCGAGCACGGCGTCGGGATGGCGCGCGCTGACGGCGTTCCAGGCTTCCAGCAGGATGTCGATGCCCTTGCGCTGCATGAGGCCGCCGACGAAGAGGACAATCTTTTCCCGGGCGCCGAAGCCGTGACGGGCGCGCAGTTCAAGCCGTTCCGCCGGGTCTGTGGCGGGACGAAAGCGTTCGAGATCAACGCCATTGGGGATGACTTCGATTTGCCCAGGTCGCAGCGGCCAGCGCGCCTGATAATGCCGGGAGAGCTGGTGGCTCAAGAA
>JAUREI010000146.1 GCA_030827515.1 Prosthecobacter sp.
CGACTGAGTGTGGAATCCTCGCGCCAGTGCGAGAACAGGGCTTCGCGAGCATCCAGATGGTCCTGGATGAGACGCCGGTGTGGTTCCCCGGCCCCTTCGGCCTGCAGGCTCCAGGTTGTGCCCATCGTGCGGCCTTCGACGCTGTGCCTCGCGGGGCGTTTGCACCCCGCGGCAAGCAGACCGGCAAGCAGGGTGCGGCGGCTGAGAATTGGAGCGTTCATGAAAACGGGCCGCCTGGGGCGACCCGTCAACAAGCGTGCGATGGCGGCAAGATCAACCGCCTTCAGACCACCACGCTGTGCACGCGGCTGATGCCGGGGATGGCCTCGAGTTCGGCGATGACGGCGGCGTCGGGCGTGGAATCCAGCGTCAGCAGGGTGAGGGCGGTGCCGCCCTCCTTGTTGCGGCTGAGCGACATGTCCGCGATGTTGACGTTGTTCTTGCCGAGCGCGGTGCTGTAGGCGGCGATCATGCCGGGACGATCGATGTTTTCGATGAGCAGCAGCGTGCCTTCCGGGCGCGTTTCGATGTGGCGCCCGTTGACCTTGACGATGCGGGGTTCGCCGGCAAAGAAGGTGCCGGCGATGCTGGCCGACTCGGCGCCGTTGGCGGCCTGGACCTCGATGAGATCGGTGAACTCGCTGGCCTCGGGCACACGGCTCTCGTTGAGGCGAACGCCGAGGTTTTCCGCGGTGCCGATGGCATTGATGTAATTGACCTGTTCGGGTCCGCAGGCGCGTTCCAGGAAGCCCTTGAGGATCGCGCGCGAAATCAGCGAGGTGTCACCGCTGCCGACCTTGCCGCTGTAGCTGATGCTCACGTGGCCGGTGCGCGCCGGAGCGAACTGCGAAAGCAGTCGGCCGAGCAGTTCGCCAAACTTGAGGAAGTGCCCCTGTTCGGCCAGCGTCTTTGGATCGACGTTGGGCATGTTGACGGCGTTGACGACCGTGCCGTGCAGAAGGTGGGCGGCGATGACCTCGGCGATCTCGATGCCGACGTTTTCCTGGGCTTCGTCGGTCGAAGCGCCGAGGTGGGGGGTGAAGACCGTGTTGGGCGCCTGCAGCAGGGGGTAATCGGCGGGCGGAGGCTCGACCTCGAAGACATCGAGGGCGGCACCTGCAACGTGACCGGCGGTCAGGGCCTGGGCCAGGGCATTGTCGTCGATCAGGCCGCCGCGGGCGCAGTTGACGATGCGCACGCCCTTCTTGAGCTTGGCGATGCGGTCGGCGTTCAGCATGTGCTTCGTGTCCGGCGTCATCGGCATGTGCATCGTGATGAAGTCGGCCTCGGCCAGCGCGTCGTCGAGCTTTTCGAACAGTTCAACGCCAAGGCTTTCGGCGCGGTTTTTCGACAGAAACGGGTCGTAGGCGACGACGCGCATGCCGAAGGCCTTGGCGCGCTTGGCGAATTCGGCGCCGATGCGGCCCATGCCGAGCACGGCCAGGGTCTTGCCGTTGACCTCGGTGCCCTGAAAGCTTTTGCGGTCCCACTTGCCGGCCACGATGCTGGCGTGCGCCTGGGGCGTCTTGCGGGCAAGCGACATCATCAGCGTGAAGGCCTGTTCGGCGGTTGAAATCGTGTTGCCACCCGGGGTGTTCATCACCACCACGCCACGCTTGCTGGCGACCGGCACGTCAATGTTGTCGACGCCGACGCCGGCACGGCCGACGGCCTTGAGGTTCCTGGCCGCCTCGATCACCTTGGCCGTCACCTTGACGCCGCTGCGGACAATGATGGCGTCGGCATCCTTGGCGGCCTCGGCGAAGTCGGCCTCGGCCTTGAGGCCCAGCTTGACCTCGACGGAGAAGGACGGCTCCGCCTTCAGGAGTTCGATGCCTTTTTCGGCGATGGGATCTGCGACGAGAATCTTGAATTGCTGGGCCATAGGGGCGGGCAAAGTAGGCGGCTTTCCCGCGCTGGCAAGCGTCCAGCGACCCTGCAGCGGGATTTCGCCGGCGCCTCAACCCTGCAGGGTCTCGACACGCATCCAGGAGGGCTTTTCACGGACGCAGGCCAGGGCGCCGATTTCCTCCAGGGCCGCCTGCATGGCGCCGAGGCTGGCGTCATGGATCATCAGCACGATGGTTGTGCGGCCGCTGGTGTCCTCCAGGTCCTCGGGTTGGATCATTGACGAGATGCCGATTTGGCGCCGGCCGAGCACCGCCGCGACCTGGGCCATGACGCCCGGAACGTCGTCAACCGTGAGTCGCAGGTAGTAGTGGGAGACGGTGTCTTCCACCGGCTTGCTGCGGCCGTAGAGACCGTGCGGGACGAAGCCGCTGTGACGCGCACCGTAAACCAGCACCGCGGCGGCCTCGCAGAGGTCGCTGATCACCGAACTGCTGGTGGGATCCTGTCCTGCGCCACGCCCGTAGAAGAGGGTTTCACCGACGATGTCGCCGTTGACAAGGACGGCGTTGAAGCTGCCGCTGACACTGGCCAGGACGTGGGACAAAGGCACCAGCGCCGGCTGGGTGCGCACTTCGACGAGACCCTTGTCATCGGCGCGAATGACCGAGAGAAGCTTGATCGTGTAGCCGAGCTGCTGGGCAAACCGGAAATCAGCCGGGTCGATGTGTTCGACACCTTCGACATGGACCTTGTCCTGGGGAATCCAGAAACCGTAGCTGAGGGAGGCGAGAATGATCGCCTTGTGCGCCGCATCCCAGCCGCTGACATCCAGGGTCGGATCCGCCTCGGCGTAACCCTTTTCCTGGGCCTCGCGAAGGGCATCGGCGTAGCTCAGGCCGGCCTGGCTCATGCGCGTCAGGATGTAGTTGCAGGTGCCGTTGATGATGCCGTGAATCGACAGGATGCGGTTGCCGACCAACCCCTCCTGCAGGACCTGGATGATTGGGATGCCGCCGGCCACCGCTGCCTCGAAGTAGATCGGCACGCCGCACTGTTCGGCCAGCGCGAAGAGTTCCTGGCCGCGTTCGGCCAGCAGGGCCTTGTTGCCGGTGACCACGATCTTTTTGGCGCGCAGGGCGGCGCAGACCAGTTCATGGGCGGTGGTGGTGCCGCCGATCAGCTCCACGATAACCTGAATTTCCGGGTCTTCGACGAGCGCATGCCAGTCGGTGCCGAGGACTTCCTCCGGCAGTTGGACGTCGCGCGCGCGAGTCGGGTCGCGGACGACGACACGCTTGACGCGAATGTCCGCGCCGGTGCGCTGGCGGATGAGGTCGCGGTTCTTTTCCAGGTTCTTGTGCACGCCCGCGCCCACGTTGCCGAGGCCGGCAAGGCCGACATGGATGATTCTCTGGGGGACGGGGGCGGTCATGGAAGGGAATTTTTCAAAGCCGAGGCTGGCGGGTATTGCAAGCGCGGGCTGTGTCAGGCACCCAGTTGGCGAGCCCATTCGATGGCGCGCAGCATGCCGGCCGCCTTGTTGACGGTCTCGCGGTATTCGTAGGCGGGGTCGGAGTCGGCGACAACTCCGGCGCCGGCCTGGACATAGGCCTTGCCATCCTTGAGGACGCAGGTGCGCAGGGCGATGCAGGAGTCGAGGTTGCCGTCGAAGCCAAAGTAACCGACTGCGCCCGCGTAGGCGCAGCGCTTGCTCTTCTCCAGTTCGTTGATGATCGTCATGGCACGCACCTTCGGGCTGCCGCTCACCGTTCCGGCGGGGAAGGTGGCGCGCATGACATCGTAGGCGTCCTTGTCCCCGCGCAGGCGGCCGTCGACATTGCTGACGATGTGCATCACGTGGCTGTAGCGCTCGATGATCATGAGGTCGCTGACCCGCACGGTGCCGAATTCGGCGACGCGACCGACATCGTTGCGGGCGAGGTCGACGAGCATGATGTGTTCCGCGCGCTCCTTGGGATCGTTGAGCAGTTCGTCGGCGAGGGCGTCGTCCTCGGCGCGGGTTTTGCCCCTCCAGCGCGTGCCGGCGATGGGGCGGATGTCGATGCGGCCGTCGAGGCACTTGACGTGGACCTCCGGCGAGCTGCCGACCAGCGCGAAGCCCTGCGGGAACTGCAGGCAGAACATGTAGGGCGAGGGATTGACGTGGCGCAGCGCGCGGTAGAGGTCGAGCGGCGTGCCGGTGTAGTCGGTCTCGAAGCGCTGCGAGGGCACGCCCTGGAAGATGTCGCCGGCCCGGATGTATTCCTTCATCTTCACCACCATGGCCTCATACTCCTCGCGGGTTGTGTTGCCGGCGGGGACGGGCATCTGCTCGCTGTTCACGGGGGCGATCGCCTGCAGGGGCTTCACCGCCAGTGGCTGAGCGAGTTTCGCCATGAGGCGGGCAATCTCGGCGCGCGCCCAGGCGTAGGCCTGTTCGAGGTCGGCATGCTCGTCGGTATGGACATTGGCGACCAGCGACATGCGCCGGGTGCGGTGGTCGAAGATGACCACCGTGTCGGTGATCATGAACACCATGTCGGGCAGGCCGAGCTCGTCCTTGGGCGGTGGCGGCAGGGTCGGTTCGAAAAAGCGGACCATGTCGTAGGCCAGATAGCCGACGGCGCCGCCATGGAAGACCGGCACCGTGTGCGGCTCCGCCGGGCGATAGGCGCTCATGAGGGTTTTCAGTTCCTCAAGGGGATCGGAGGAGGTGGTGAAGCAGCGGGTTTCACCGCGTTCCTCGATCTCAATGTCGCGGCCGCGCGCGGTGAAGATGAGGCGGGGCGAACTGCCGAGCAGGGAGTAGCGTCCCGAGTGCTGGGTCAACTCGGCAGACTCCAGCAGGAAGCCGCAACGGCCGTCATGAATTTTCTGGAAGGCGGACAGCGGCGTCTCGTAGTCGGCCGTCAGCTCCGCCGTCACCGGCACGAGGTTGCCGCGCGCAGCGAGGGCGCGGAAGGCGGCGAAATCAGGCTGGAGATGCGGTTCGGACATGACGCAGGGGCGCGCATCATGGATGCGATTTCCCCGGCGGGCAAGGCCGATGGCCGGGAACGGCGGCCGGGTCTCAGGGGGCGGAGGATTCCGTGCTGCCGGAGAACAGGGGGCGGGCTTTTTCCACGGACTTGGCGACTCCCCAGGCGAGCGGGACGGCGACAACGAGCCAGATGAGGACGGCTTTCATGGTTCAGGGGGCTTCCTTGACGTGGTGCTTGGGATGCACCGGGCGGACAAGCAGGTTGGCGACGAGACCGACGAGGAGCAGGCCGCACATGAGGTAGAAGGTGTCGTTGTGGGCTTCGGCCCGTGGCACGCCGGCGGCGACGCGGCGGTCGTACAGGCCGTTGATGAGGCCGGGGCCGATGACGGCCGCCATGCTCCAGGCGGTGATCAGGCGGCCGTGAATCGCGCCGACCTGATAGGTGCCGAAGAGGTCCTTCAAGTAGGCCGGGATGGTCGCGAAGCCGCCGCCGTACATGCTGATGATGAGGGCGGTGCAGACAACGAAAAGGGTGCGGTTCTGCGTCTGCTGGGTGTACGGGAGCAGGGCGTAGAGGACGGTGCCAAGCAGGAAATACAGGCAGTAGACCGCCTTGCGTCCCGTGAAGTCCGAGATCGACGACCAGACGAAGCGGCCACCCATGTTGAACAGGCTGAGCAGGCCGGTGAAACCGGCGCCGATGGCGACGCTGACGCCGAACATGTCCTGGCACATGTCGGCGGCGCGGCCGAGGATGCCGATGCCGGCGCTGACGTTCATGCACAGCACGATCCAGAGCAGCCAGAACTGCGGGGTTTTCCAGGCGGTGTCGACGGCGACGCTGGCACTGGTGATCATGCCGCCCGTCGTCGCGGGTTTCGGCACATGGCCTTCGGGTTGCCAGTCGGTGGCCGGCACGCGCACCAGGCCGGCGCCGAAGAGCATCAGGACGGCATACAGAACGGCCATCACCGTGAGCGTTTGCATGGCGCCCTCCCCCGGGCCACCGGCCAGCGCGTTCAGCATCGCCTTGAATGGGGCGAGCAGCGGCGCGGCCGGTTCCGGATCCTTGAAGAAGGCCATCAACTCCTGGGCCAGGGGCGAGCCCACCAGGGCGCCGCCGCCGAAACCCATGATGGCCATGCCGGTGGCCATGCCCGGACGGTCGGGGAACCATTTCACCAGGGTCGACACCGGAGCGATGTAGCCGAGTCCGAGACCGATGCCGCCGACAAATCCGTAGCCGAAAAGAATGAGGCCGAGCATCTTCAGCTTCACCCCGAGCGCCGTCAGCAGCAGGCCACCGCAGAAGCACAGGCAGGCGGCGACCATGGTCTTGCGGGGGCCGGAGCGTTCGACCCACTTGCCGAACACCGCGGCGGAGATGCCCAGCATCATGAGGGCGATCTGGTAGGCCCAGTTGACACTGGAGACTGGGGCGCCGAGGGCGGCGGCCAGCGGTTTGTTGAAAACGCTGAAGCCGTACACCTGGCCGATGCACAAGTGCACGGCGATGGCGGCCGGCGGCACGCGCCAGCGCGAAAATCCGGGGCCGGCGACGGTGGCATCGCGGGAAAGAAGGGTCATAGTTCGGGTTTTAGGGGGCGCCGTCTCACGGTGCAAGAAAAAAGCCCGGACACCGGCGGCCGAACCCGGGCTGGACAGCCGCGCCGGGCCGTGACAAGGGAGAGCCGCATGAAACGACAGACGATCGTCACCCTGGACCTGGAAGGCGTGCTTGTGCCCGAAATCTGGATTGCCTTCGCCGAGAAGACCGGCATCGCCGAACTGCGCCGCACGACCCGCGACGAGCCGGACTACGACGTCCTCATGCGCGGACGTCTTGCCATCCTGGACGCGCACGGGCTGAAGCTGCCGGACATCCAGGATGTGATTGGCACGCTGGCGCCCCTCGAGGGAGCCCGGGCCTTTCTGGACGAACTCCGTTCCACGACCCAGGTGGTCATTCTCAGCGACACCTTTGAGGAGTTTGCCCAGCCGCTCATGCGCCAGCTCGCCTGGCCGACCCTGTTCTGCCATCACCTTGAGGTGGATGCAGAGGGTCGCATCACCGACTACCGTCTGCGGCAGCCGAACCAGAAGCAGAAGGCGGTTGCCGCCTTCAAGTCGCTGAATTATCAGGTGCTTGCCGCTGGCGATTCCTTCAACGACACCACCATGCTCGGCGAGGCGGACACCGGTTTCCTGTTTCACGCGCCGGAGAGCATCCGGCAGCAGTTCCCGCAGTTCCGCGCCTTCGATCGCTACGAGGATCTGCTCGCCGCCTTCAAGGCCTGCCTTTGAGCCCCGGTGCGAGAAACGGTCTGGACTGAACGGGAAAGGTTTGCCGAGCGACGGTGGCTCTGGTGAAGTAAATTCGAAGGTCAGCCCGCACCCTGAAGCTGGCAAATACAGCCGTACCAAGATTCATTGAGGCGGACAGCATTTTTGCTGCCCCGCCGAAGGCATTGTTCCGTGGCCCAGCAAACTGCGTCGATGAACCCTGACATGCAGCGCACGGGAGTCGATTTTGATCAAAATGCGACAGCTACAAAGATGCGCATCGGTCGTTGACCGCGCGGTCGTCATCTTGGATCTGGCGGAGCGGACGGGGCTCGAACCCGCGACCTCCAACGTGACAGGCTGGCGCTCTAACCGACTGAGCTACCGCTCCAGATCCCGATGACAGGGCCGACATGCTACAAGGTCAGGGGCGGCTGGCAAATGGAAAATGGTGTTGTTCGCAAAATCTTGGCGGAAGCCTCATCGCTTGCGCGGCCTGTACACCGGCATTTGCACTTTCACATCGGTGAGCTAAGGAAAACCCTCCATGTCCGCCCTCGTCAACCGCCTCGATTCCTGCTTCGCGCGTCTGCGCGCGGCCGACCAGCGCGCCTTTGTGGCGTACATCTGCGCCGGCGACCCGTCGCTGGAGGCGACCGTTGATGTGGTGCTTGCCCTCGAGAGGGCCGGCGTGGATGTCGTCGAACTGGGTCTGCCGTTCTCCGATCCTCTGGCGGATGGTGTGGTCAACCAGATGGCGGCCGACCGTGCGCTCAAGGCCGGCGCGACCACGGCTGGCGTGCTGGAAATGATCCGACGCGTGCGTGAGAAGTCGCAGATCCCGCTCGTGCTCTTCACCTACCTGAACCCGGTGTACTCCTACGGTTATGAGCGCTTCCATCGCGATGCCGCGGCGGCGGGGGCTGACGGCATCCTGGTGCTCGACCTGCCGCCCGAGGAGGCGGAGGAGAACGCCGAACTCAATCCGGCGCCGGAGCTGCGGCACATCCAGCTCATCGCGCCCACCAGCCGGCCAGAGCGCATCGCCCGCATTGCCGGCAGTGCCGAAGGCTTCATTTACTACGTTTCTCGCCTTGGCGTCACCGGCGCACAGACCGAGGTCGCCGGCGGCATTGCGGAACAGGTCGCCGAGATCCGCAAGGTGTCGGAGGTTCCGGTCTGCGTCGGCTTCGGCGTCTCGAATCCGGCGCAGGCCGCCGAGGTTGCCGCCATGGCCGACGGCGTTGTCGTCGGCAGCGCCATCGTCAAGCTGATCGAAAAAATCGGCTCGTCCGCGGAGCTTGTCAGCGGCGTTGAAGCATTTGTCGCGCCGCTCGTCTCCGCCGTCAAGGCGCTGCCCTGACCCCATTCTCCCCTCATGATCCTGAACTTCACCAAGATGAACGGTGCCGGCAATGACTTCGTCATGCTGGACAACCGCCACCTCGGCCTTGCCCTCACGCGCGAGCAGATCGCGCGCCTGTGCGATCGTCACCGCGGCATTGGTGCCGACGGACTGCTTTGCGTCGAACCGGCGGAGGGGCAGGGCGATTTCAAAATGCGCTATTACAACGCCGACGGCGGCGAGGCCGAGATGTGCGGCAACGGCGCGCGTTGTTTCGGTCGATTCGTCAACCGGTTGCACCATGACGAGCTCAGCTTTGTGCAGTTTGAGACGCAGGCCGGGCTCATCTCCGCCGAGTTTGAAGGCGAGCAGGTGCGCATCAACATGAGTGCTCCGCACAGCCTCGGGATGGGCCAGGAGTTGCAGGTGAACGGCGATATTCTCACGGTCCACAGCCTCAACACCGGTGTGCCGCACGCGGTGGTGCTGGTCGATGACCTGGAGTCCGTCCCGGTCCGCGAGTGGGGTGCCGCCCTGCGTTACCACGAGGCCTTTGCGCCGAAGGGCACCAATGCCAACTTCGTCCAGGTGCGGGATCTCGACCACATCGCCATCCGCACCTATGAACGCGGTGTCGAGGACGAAACTCTGGCCTGCGGCACGGGCATGGTGGCCTGCGCCCTGATCCATCACGAACTCACGGGGGTGCCCAGTCCGGTCTCGGTCACAGTCCGCGGTGGCGACACCCTCCGCGTCGGTTTCGAGGAAGTCGCCCCGCACGAGTATTCGAACGTCACGCTGCTGGGCCCGGCGGATTTCGTCTTCCAGGGAACCGTGGAAATCTGAGTCCGGCCGGCGCTTCCCCGCAGGTCGCCGCGCAAAGGCCTTGAACAAAGGCAAATGCGGCCTTTGGTCGGGCTTCGTCCCGAGATTCGCGCCGGCTTCTGCCGGCGCGCGCCCTCTGGACCATTCGCAGTTCTGTCTTTCCCTCCCATGTTCGCCGGCACCCACACCGCCATCA
>JAUREI010000278.1 GCA_030827515.1 Prosthecobacter sp.
GACCGCCTTTGCCGGCAATGTCGACAAGGGCGTGGCGATGCGACAGGGCGGGCAGATCGGCAACACCGCCTACCGGGTCTATGCGCTGGGCCAGGACCGCGGATACACCATGCGCGGCGACGGCAGCAGCGGCGAGAACGCCTGGGCCAACCGGCAGGGCGGTTTCCGCACCGACTGGGCCGAGGGGCGCGACCGGGCGACGGTGCAGGGCGACATCTATCACCAGCCGATCGAAGGCGATTCCGAGAATATGGGCGGCAACGCGCTGGCCCGCTGGCAGCGCGATCTCGACGGCAACCAGGCGGTGGAACTGCAGGCCTATTTCGACCGCTCGGCCCGCCGCGCGCCGGGGATCACCAACGATGTCGACACCTTCGACCTCGCCGGGCAGCACCGCTGGTCGCCGGGCACGCACCACGACGTGGTGTGGGGCGGCGGCTACCGGCTGATCGCCGACGAGTTCACGAACACGACCAACGCCTACAGCCTGGAGCCGCAGCGCGCGACCCTGCACCTGTTCAACGGCTTCGTGCAGGACGCCGTCACGCTGGACGAGGACGTGACCCTGACGCTCGGCACCAAGATCGAGCACTGGACGCTGAGCGGGCTGGAATACATGCCGAGCGCGCATCTCGCCTGGACGCCCAGCGAGACCGCCACCTTGTGGACGTCGGTCGCGCGCGCGGTGCGCACGGCCTCGCGCATCGATTCCGACCTGGAGGCGCCGGGATTGCTGCAGGACAACCAGTTCGAGTCCGAGGAACTGATCACCTATGAGGCGGGCTATCGCGGCCGGCCGCTGCCCGATACCTCCATTTCGGCGACCCTCTACTATCACGATTACGACAAATTGCGGACCGCAGAGCTTCGCAACGGCGCCTTGCCTGCCTATATCGGAAACGAGATGCACTGACCTGCTCCCGGATTTTCGGACCAGTGATAACTTGAGAGACTGCCTCTGGATAGGAGGCAGCGATGCGCAAGTCGAGGTTCACGGACGAGCAGATGGTAACGATCCTGCGCGAGGCGGATCGAGGCCCGGTGGCGGCGGTAGCCAAGCAGCACGGGGTCAGCGAGCAGACGATCTACACGTGGCGCAAGCGGTTCGGGGCGTTCCAGGCCGATGACGTGCGGCGGTTGAAGCAGCTGGAGCAGGAGAATGCCCGGCTGAAGAAGCTGGTGGTGGAGCGGGATCTCGAGCTCGAGGTGATGAAGGAGATCGCCGCAAAAAAATGGTAGGCGTGCAGGCCCGCCGTTCGGCTGTGTCGTACGCGACGAGCCGAGGCCTGTCGCAGCGGCGGGCTTGCACGCTGATCGGTGTGGGGCGGTCGGCGTTGCGGTATCGATCGGTGAAGGCCCAAAGGGACGCGCCGGTGCTTGAACGCATGGCGGCGCTCTCGGCGCAGTATCCGCGCTACGGCTACCGGCGGATCGCGATCTTTCTTGGCCGGGACGGTCATCGGATGAGCTTCGGGCGGGCGTACCGGCTGTGGCGTGCAGCTCGACTTCAGGTGCCGCGGCGCCGGCCGCGCAAGCGCATCGCCACGGGCCGGCCGCGGCCCAAGGCGCCGAGCGGAGCCAACCAGGTGTGGAGCTACGATTTCGTGTTCGACTGGTGCGCCAACGGCCAGCAACTCAAATGCCTGACCGTCACCGATGAATGGACCAAGGAGGGGCTGGCGATCGAGGTCGACGGGCGGATCCGCTCGGGCCGGGTGATCGAGGTGCTGTCGCGCCTCGTCTCGGAGCGCGGCGCACCGCTTTATCTGCGCTCGGACAACGGCCCGGAGTTCGTCTCGCGCGTCCTGCTGCAATGGATCACCGATCAGGGCATCGAGACCGCGTTGATCGATCCCGGCAAGCCTTGGCAGAATGGCGCCACGGAGAGCTTCAACGGCAAGTTCCGCGACGAGTGCCTGAACCTGGAGTGGTTCCGCAGCCGGGCCGAGGCCAAGGTCGTCATCGAGGCTTGGCGCCGCCACTACAATCAGGTCCGGCCACATTCGAGCCTGGGGTATCTCACGCCCGCTGCCTTCGCGGCGCGGCTGAAGCGACAAGACACAGCGCCCGCTGATGTGACGGGACGGGGCGCTGCGGTATATGGGGGCATCCGCGCCCCGTCCCGTCACATCAGCACCCCGATCAGGGGAACCGAACGGAGCGAGGCGGTCCCCTCAAGCTAAAACTGGTCCGAAGAAATAGGGCAGGTCAGCACGGCTACACCTATGGCGCCGAGATCTGGGGCGACCATGCGGTGCGTCCCTGGTGGCGCCTGAGCGCGGGGCTGAACCTGCTGCGAAAGAACTTCACCGTCGCGCCGGCCAGCACGGACACGAGCGCGCGTTCGGCGCAGGGCAACGACCCGGCCTATCAGGCTTCGCTGCGCTCGCGCATGGACCTGCCGCACGACCTGGAGTTCGACATCGGGCTGCGCGCCGTGGACCAACTGCCGCTGCCCGCGGTGCCCGGCTATCTGGAACTCGATGCGCGGCTGGGCTGGCAGGCGACGGACGCGCTGGAACTGTCGGTGGCGGGCACCAGCCTGCTCGACGACCGGCACCCGGAGACCGGCCCGCCGGCGACCCGGCAGGAGGTGCGGCGCAGCGTGAATTTCGGCGTCCGCTGGAGATTCTAAGAGTGGACAGACGGGGCACATCGCGATGGCCGCCGAGCATGCGTGCGGCATTCGCCGCATCGGTGCTGGCCCTGGCGATCGTCCGGCCGGCGCTGGGCC
>JAUREI010000118.1 GCA_030827515.1 Prosthecobacter sp.
AGCCAGGGCCGGCGCTGCTCCATGCCCCAGCGGTTGAGCACGCCCAGCGGGCGCACGAGGTAGGGCACACCGGCACGCCGGGCCGCCCGCGCGGCGGCGATGGCGGCAAAGGAAAACACCGCGTGGATGTGCACGAGGTCGTAGTCGCGCACATGCCGGTTCAGCCAGTGCGCCAGCGGCAGCGAGGCCTTGTAAAACTCCGTCTGCTTGGGAAAAAACCAGGCCCGAAACCCCTCGCACTCCACCGGCCTGGATCCCCGGGGCTGGCGCCGACCCGAACCGTCGTCATCGGTGGTCGCCACGTCCACCTCCACCCCTTCCGCCCGCAACGCCCGCGCCATCGCCGGCAGGGCGAAGCTCGGCCCGCCCTGCGAGGGCGAGAGCGAGGGAATCACATGAAGAACGCGCACAGCGAGGAAGATCGGAGTGTTGATCTGAAATCAAGCACCCAGCCATTGGCGCAGCATGAAGACGCACCAGAGTTGGTACCAGGGGGCGCGGGGATCGGCGAGTTCGGCGCGCGCCTCGGCGAAGGCGCCGCCCCAGTCGGCGGCGAGCCATTCCTGATACGGAAACAGGAAGCCGCGTTTGGGAGCATTGGCCACCCAATCGGGAATCTCCGGAACAGCGTCGAGCAACAGGCGTTTGCCGGGCCGCAGGCGCAGGTCGGCGGGGATGACGGCGATGCGATCAAACAGCACGCGATCCACCAGCGGCACCCGCAGTTCCAAGCCGTGCGCCATGCTCATGACATCGCTGTCCTTGAGCAGTTGATGACGCATGTAACCGGTCGCCTCGAGCAGGCTGACTTGGTCGCGCGCATCCTCGGCCGCAGGCACGGACAAGCCTTCCGCCGGTTCAATCGCCGATTCCGTGCAACCGGTGAATCGAGCCGCCAGGCGGCGCGCTTCCGCACGCGGAAAAATGCCACGATAAACCCGCCAGGACTCGACCAATCCAGAGCCACGCCGAAGCAGATCGCCAATCCTGCGCAGGCGCGGCGGCAACGGCGCACCTTCCAGCAAGCGGCCGGCGGCGTGCGAACCGGGCAGCAGCCTCGCCAGCGCGGCCAGACGGGCCAGGCGCGGCACGGCACGAAAACTCGGGTAGCCACCAAACAGTTCGTCGCCACCGAGCCCGGACAGAACCACCTTCATGCCGTGTTGCCGGGCAAAGCCAGCGACCACGAAGGTATTGAAGCCATCCACGGTGGGCTGGTCCATGTGCGTCAGAAAGTCAGGAAAGCGCGCCGCCATGCCCGCCGCATCCAGGCGCAGCAGGTGGTGGCGCAGCCCGAATTGCGCCGCCGTGCGAACAGCGGCATCTGACTCGTCGAGACGGGCGGCATCAACGCCGATGGAAAAACTCTCCAGTCCACCATGGCCCTGCGCCCGTGCGAGGGCGGCAAGCAGGGTGGAGTCAATGCCGCCACTGAGAAAAAGGCCGACCGGAACATCACTGACAAAATGGCTCTGCAGGGAATCCTCCAGCGCCGCGCGCGTTCGTTCCACCGCCTCCTGGGACGACATCACCTGCGGTGCGAACCCCGGCCGCCACCATGCCTGTTCTTGAACCGTACCATCCTTCCACAACAGGTGATGGCCGGCGGGCAAGCAGCGCACGTCACGCAGCAAAGTGGCGGGTTCAGCGACGCTCCCACTCTCCAGAAAGCGCTGGATGGCCGAGGCATCTGGCGTGTCACTGGCAAGCCCTGCACACCGCAGGGCGCGCACCTCGGAAGCAAAGGCGAGTCGGTCACCCCGCAGGCTGTAGTACAGGGGCTTGATGCCAAAGGCGTCACGCGCCAGAAAGGCCGACTGCTCCCTTTCGTCCCAGATGGCAAGGGCGAACATGCCACGCAGTCGACCGAGCATGGCCGGGCCCTCGCGTTGATAGAGACGCAAGAGCACCTCGGTGTCGCTGCGCGTGCGAAACACCACACCGCCGGCCTCGAGTTCCGCGCGCAGTGCGCGGAAGTTGTAGATCTCTCCGTTGAAGACGATGACATGCCGATCCTCCACCATGGGCTGGTGGCCGGCAGGCGAAAGGTCGAGCACCGCCAGGCGCGTGTGGGCAAGTCCGGCGCGTCCGCCGGGCGAGAACCAGAGACCGGTGTCGTCCGGCCCCCGGTGGCGAAGCGCTGACTGCAGCTTTTCCAGCGCCAGCGCGCAGGGCGCGGGCTCACGGTTCAAAATGCCAGCGATGCCGCACATTCTCAGAGTTCCTCCACCAGGGTTTGCCAGCGATGGCGAAAAGCCTCGGATCCAAAGGCGTCCCGCACAGCCTCGTGCAAGGCCTGGGGCGTGAACAACAGGCGGTTTGGATGCGTCCGCGCAAGCACCTGGCGCAGGGTGTTCACGAGAGCTTTCGAATCGGTGGGATCGACCTGCACGCCGAGCCGACCGTTTTCCAGCGCATCGACCGAACCATCGGCGTTGCCGGCAATCACCGGACGCCCGCAGGCCATGGCCTCCAAAAAGACAATGCCAAAACCCTCGCCGCGACTCGGCATGACCAAGACATCGGCCAACCGGTAGTGATCCGCCAGTTCCGCGGTCGGCACGAAACCGGCAAAGATGACTTGGTCGGCCACGCCGAGCGACTGCGCCTGCTGCCGCAGGTCGTCGGCATACCTCCCCTGCCCTGCGATCAGATAGCGCATGCCGGGAAAGTCGCGCTGCAGCTCGGGCAGCGCCGCCAGCACCTCGGCATGGCCCTTGTAGCGCTCGGCCGGATCCAGCCGCGCCACCGTCAGCAGCACCGGCTGGTCGGGCTGCAGCCCGTAACGCGCCAGCAGCGCCGGCGGCTTGGGCCCTGGCGTGAAGGCAGCCTCGTCAAAACTGTTCGGCAACACGCGAAGACGCGACGGATCGATGCCCGGCAATGCGGCCACCCGGTCGCGCGTGAACCGGCTGACCGCAACAATGCGCTCCACCCGGGACAGCGCACGTCGGCGCGGGCCGTCAGGCAGGTCCCAGGCATCGATGCCGTGCACCACGGCCACCGTGCGCGTGTCAGGCAGATGGGCCGCGGCGATGGCCGGCAGGAAATTCACCAGGGTAGAGATCACTAGGTCCGGCCGCTCCCGGCGCAGGCGCCGCAGGCCGGTCAGCGCGTAATGCGCCGTGCGCAGGCGCGCCTGCCACCGCCCCGAGCCCGAGAAACCGATCCCCTCCGGCAGACCCTCGACCCCGGCGTCGTTCTTGACATGCACATGCAGGCGCGCCTGCGGAAAGGCGGCGTGCAGTGCGAGAGCGAGATCGCGGCTGAACGACTGGATGCCGCCGCTGCCCGGACGCAGACCCGGTGCCCAGAGATGGATGCAGGCCGGTGTCATGACGCAGTCTCCAAACTTGGCGCAGTCGTGCCGCGGAACCCGTGACCAAGGACGCGGGCATCGCCCAGATCCTGCGGTCGGCGGCGCAGGCGCAGCCAGGACAGCAACCGCCGCACCGGCACACGCTGCGCGCACGCGGCATGCTCGCGCAGCACGTCCGGTGCCAGGCGCAGGCCGGGCAAAACGGCGGCGCCCTGAGCGTGGGCGAGCATCCAGCGGATTTTCGACAGCACCTGCAGCAGGCCGACCGGCCACAGAACGACCGGATAACGCAGCCAGGGCAGCAGCAGACTGTTCACCAGCCCGAGCGCCGCCACCTGCGGGCCGGGCGGCGGACGATCGGGGGCGGGCTCGTGGTTCACCCGCAGCAGCGGGTCATGAACGATGCGACCGCCAAGGGCGTGCAATTGCAGGCTGAGATCGACCTCCTCCATGCCGTAGGCGATGGCCAGCGGCACGAAGCCGCGCGTGCGCAGGATCCAGGATTTGTGAAAAACGCAGCCACAGCCGGAAAACACCGCGATGCGCCGCAGCTGCAGACTCGCCCACTCGGGCGCATGACTCGCCGCACTGAACACCGCCGCCTCGGGAAAGGTCCGGACCAACTCGGCCGCGCGCGCAAACCAGTCGGCCTGGGCCGGATACGAGTCATCGTCAAAGCTCGCCACCCAGTCGTGCGTGGCGGCCGCGAGCAGCCGGTTGCGCGACCCGCCCGGGCCGAGGCGGCTCTCGGAAAACAGGCAGCGCACCTGCGGGTAAGGCGCCGTCACCGCGTCGCGCAGGGCCGTGTTGCCGGCATCGACATGGACCAGGATCTCGTCCGGCGCCGGGTCACAGGCGAGCAGAGTGTCGAGCGTGCGCGCCAGCAGGTCGAACCGCGCATGCGTCGGCACGATCGCGCTGAAGCGGGGAACCGCGCTGGCTGGGGAATCGCTCATGAGAAAACCCGTCGTTCAACCCGCGACCGGCAGAGCCGCCCGTGCCGGTGGCCGGCGCGCATGCCGCTGCACCAACGGCTGAAGCCGCGGCAGCATGGCCAGGCCATAGAGGGCGAAGAGCAGGATGTTCGCGGTGTGGTTGACCACCAACTGCATGAGCAAGTACGGCAAGGAAAGCAGCAGCGCGGCCAGCGCGAGTGCCTTTTGCAATGGCGTTCGCGCCTCGACATAGCAGCGCCAACACAGCCAGATGAACAGCAGACGCAGCGCATACCAGGCGGTGAACCCAAACAAGCCGACTTCCATCCAGACCTGTCCGGACTCCGACTCCACGGCCACCGCTTCCTCCTTGGGACCTTCAATCTGCAGGAAACTCTTCAGGGCTCCCGTCGCCGGATGTGTCAGGCCTAAACCAAAGCCGAAAAAGCCGGCCTTCTCAATCGCATAGGCCATGGCGTTGTAGGGATGCTCAATGGCACGCTCATAAAAGGTGTCGCCTGCGGTCTGAGCACGAACGGACATGTAAAAATAAGCCTCGTAGAAGACATAACTGATCATGAGCGCACCAGCTGCCATCGCACTGATGAGGATGCTTTTAAAGTAGGTTCCTGCCCCGATGCGTCCAGCAAAGGCAGGCACTGCCATCCCAGCAATGACGAGCCCAGTCACAGCGATGGCCGCACGCGAGCCGCCCATGAGGGCATTAACGCCGAGCAGGGGCAAAACAACCCCGGCGATCAACCACTTCCAGCGCGTCTCGCGCACCGTAAGCAGAACGAGGCAGAGGCTGATGAAGAAAACGACGAAAGTCGTGTGACCCGTGAGATACGAGAAGGTGGCGGTGATGCGCGCGCGCGCGTCCATGCCGAAGCCAAAACCGGCAGCTCCATCCATCGCGTCGCGCTGGGCATAGACATTCAGAATGCTGGTCGGCCCTGCGTACCACTGCACCAGACCCAGCAAACAAATTGGCAACGCCAAAAGGGCAAACCAAGTCAGCTGCCGGGTCATCTCCTGTTCCGTGCGGAACAGGTACGGCATCATGAAAACAAGAGGCACGTAGTAGAAATAGACCTTCAGGCCAAATAGACTGAGGATGGGCGAATCGATGTTGGGATTGAGCGCACCCAGACCTACCACGACACAGAGCAGGACGATGACAAAGCCCGGCATGCGCAACCGGTAGGCCCGCACGTCGAGATCCGGCGCCAGGAAAAACTTCACGTAGGCGCCAAACAGGAAGGCATCCTTCAGGAAGTACACGAGTTCCTGCCCCTGCGGGAAGGCCCACTTGCGCAGCGCGCCCTCAATCAGGGCCGTGACCAGGGCCACCTTCACCGCCGCCCGCCAGTGGCTGAAGCTCCACAGGACAATGACGACCGAGGCCGCCGCCCCGATCAGGAAGAGGGTCTTCATCGGCAGGCGGGCTGCCGCCAGAAGTTCGATGGAAAGATTTAAACCAGTCATGGATTCAGTGGAGCAGCGCTTCCGCAGAAGCAATCAGGCGCAGGTTGTGTTGGCGGGATCGGATCGCATCAAGCAGGAGCGCCTCACCTCCAACATCCCGCCAGTGAACGTAGCCGCATTCGGTCAGCCACTGGAGCACTTGCTCCGGATCGCCACCGCGTCTGCGAATGAAGTCGCCGTGGAGCTCCAGGAAAAGCAGGGGCCTTTGCTCCCGCAGCACCTGCTCCGCCCCCCTCAGGACTTCAAGCTCATAGCCTTCAACGTCCACCTTGAGATGGCTCGGCAGAAAGTGGTGCCGCGCGCTCATTTGGTCGATCGTGACCTGCTCAACCTTGATGCAATCGGGCCTTTCCGTGTGTGGCACGACAAAGTAGTCGGCCCCACCGGCACCGGTGGTGAGCATGTTCAACTGCCCGGGATGGTCACCGCAGGCCGCGTTGATGAGCAGCACCCGCTCCGCGCCCCCGTTGAGGACCAGGTTGTCCTGGAGAACCCGTGCCGCCGCATCGGAAGCCTCAATATCGAGGCAGCGCGCCGCCGGCCCGCCGTGATGCAGGGCGGCAAGCGTGAACATGCCCCAATGCGCCCCGACATCCATGAAGTACATGCCGGGCCTGCAATGCGCGACAAAGCTGTGCAGTTCCTTCTGCTGTTCCGGATCCACTTCAAAGGCCCGAAACTCCTCAACGCAAAGTGGATGACAGCGCAGGTCCCAACCGGGCATCGGCTGAAGGGATTCATCCAAGCCCAACGAATGCCGCCATTTCGCCACGAGACGTTGGCGAGTCGCCGCGGGGCGACGCAGGGCATTGCGCCAGGAACGGGGCACCCAGCGCCGGATGCAATCGATCAAATTCATGGGGGGATTCTGGCGTCAGATGGACTTCCCGCCAGCCATTCCTCGCGTCAGGCTGAAAAGCACTCGCTCATACGCTTCTACCACCGCCCCGGCCCGATGGCGCTGCAGGTGCGCGACCACCGCCGCGGAATCGGGCGCCAGCTCTGCCTCAATTGCGCGCGCGAGCGCCTGTGCATCGCCCGAAGCAAAGACGCCGCCACAGGGCCCGACCGCCTCGGGCAGGCCGCCGTGGTCGGAGGCGACGACCGTGCAACCGCTGGCAGCGCCCTCGAGGGCGACAATCCCAAACGGTTCAGCCCAGTGCGAAGGCACCACAAGGATACGATGGGCATTCATGAGCCGCGCCAACTCCTCCCCCCGCTTCGGGCCGGTGAAGGTGACGCGGTCGCCCACCTTCCACTCCTCCGCCCGCCAAGGCAGTGCCGAGGCCTCGGGTCCGTCGCCAACGATCGTCAGTCGCCGCCCGGGCAGCAGGGACAGGGCCTGCAGCAGCAGGTCCACCCCCTTGTCGGACACCAGGCGACCGACAAACAGCAGGTCGCGGTCGCGCGGAACTTCCGGTCGCAGCCGGAACAGGGCGTCGTCGTAGGGATTGGGGATGACGTCATGCGCCAGGCCGAGGTCGCGCCCAATGGCGGCGCTGCAGGTGACGTTGCGGGCGAACCGGCAGGCCTGGCGTTTGAGCCGGGTCGGCCAGGTCAGGGGCGCTTCGCCGGCCTCGCGCAGCCAGGTCTGATGGCTGACCAGGAGCGGCCGGCGCGTCAACAGCCACGGCAGCAGGGCCTTGAGGCTGATCTGTGCGTGCACCACGACCTCGGCCCTGGCCATCCAGTAGGCCTTCTCAAAGAACGAGGCGCCGCGCACCACCCGAAAGGAAAAAGGTTCGGCCACCCCCGGCTCAAGTTGCGCCTCGCACAGCACCACCACCTCATGCCCGTGCGACTGCAGACCGTCGGCCAGCATTGCCGCCAAGGTCTCCAGGCCGCCAATCATCGGGTAAAAGGCCGGGGAATGGATGACGATTTTCATGACCTCAAGGTGGGGCGACATGTCCTCATGACGCCGGGTTGGAAAAACCACCGTGCTCTACATCCTGCGCGGGGGCGACGCAGAAGCCACCCCAATCTCCCCATAAGCTTCCGCCGATGCCTCGATGGAATGCCCCTCATACCAGTGACGCAACTCGGTCTGCACGTTCGCCAGATCAGCCCCCTGCCCCAGGTCGACGGGCGACAGAAAATGCCGTCCCTCCTCCAACCCTTCCGAAAGCCGGCCGCGGCCGCGCGTCAGCAGGGGTACCACTCCAAAGGCGGCGTAGGCCGCCAGCACCCCCGACTTGCCGAGGAAGTCCGGGTTGTACTCGAGCCCCCCGCAGCGGGCGGCACGCAGTTCTTCCGCCATGGCCTCCGGCTCAAGCACGCCGGTCTGACGCACCGCGACGCGTGCCGCCAATGCGGCGGGCACGTCCAGTGCGTGACTCACCACCACCAGTTCAGGCAGTTGCAACCGCTCCATGGCCGCCTCGACCTGCGGCCAAAAACCCTGCGTCCGTGGTGGCCCGCCACCAAACAGCAGCAGTCGCGCAGGGCGTGCGGCTGGTGGCGTGGGATCGGCCCACTCGCCAAAGTTCGAGAACACCGGCCGCACCGTCACCGGCACCGCCGCCGGCAGGCGCGCGCGCAGCCACTCGCCCGAGGCCTGGCGATTCGTGAACACGGCATCGCTCAAGCATGCCAGACCCGCCGCCACCTGCCGCTGCAGGGGCGACAGCCAGAAGGCGCTCGTCCAAGGCGGGCCGCTGGCATAGAGTTCATGAAACATCGTCAGCAGTCGCACCCCGGGACAGTCCCGGCGCAGGCGACGCAACTCGCGCAGCAGGGCCAGCGGCGCGCCACGCTTCGCATAACCATACCCGGAGTAGTGCACCAGCCAGGTCACCGGTCCATCCGTCTTCACCGAAGAACGCAGGACCTGCCTCCAGTCGGCCTCCCCGTGATAGGGCACCAGCACCGACTCCACCCCGCGCGCCTCCAGTGCCGTGGCAAGCCTCCGCGCATGATCTCCCACCCCGCACACCGGCGGCGGCAGTCGGGGGATGAGCTGGAAGAACGAGTTCAAAGTTTAAGGTTTAATGTTTAAAGTTAGGCTGAATACCCAACCTTGGGAGCATTACCAAACACCTTCCACGATTGTTCATCCGCTTTCAGACAACTTGAAACCTTCAACTCCAAACTCGTAACTTCAGGAATTTGGCAACCTCTTCCCGATACTTCTCCGGCGTGAACTGGGCGGCAAAGGCCTGGCCGAGGCGGCCCTGTTCGGCGGCGCGCTCGGGCTGTTCGGCATACCAGCCGATCTTGTCGGCGAGATCCGCGACGTCCATGGCGCGCACGCGCCAGCCGGGATGCGGCACGGGCGCGCCACAGTGGTCGCTGACGAGAGCGGGCGTGCCGCAGGCCATGGCCTCGAGGGCGACAAAGCCAAAGGAATCGGCGACCGACGGCAGCACAAAGAGGTCGTGTTCGCTGTAGAGGCGGCGCAGGTTGGCCTTGGTCTGCGGTGGCAGCAGGCGCACCCGGCCTTCATAAGGAGCGAAGCATTCGCGCAGGGCGGCATCGACCCGCCCGACCAGCGTCAGTTCCCAGGAACCGCGACCGCGCTCAAAGGCTTCCAGCAGAAACGGGATGCCCTTGCGCAGGGTGATCGAGCCGGCAAAGAGCACGCGCAGCGGCCCGGGCCGGCGGGTTGTTTTGGCTTCGGCATGCCAGAGCGCCGGATCGACCCAGAGCGGAATCTCGACCTGCCGCGCCGGATCAAAACCGGCGCGCTCAAAGCTGCGTCGATGCATCTCGGAATACACCAGCCGCCAGTCGGCCAGTTCATACTCGCGCTGCTTGCGTAACGCCATGGCCGGATCCTCGGGCAAAAGCGTTGCCGACATCCGCGCCCGTTCGGCCGCTTCGCGCATGACTTCGTCAAGCAAAACCGGATGCAATTGGGGGCAGTCGAGCACCCGGGTCGCGCCCAGTTCGCGCGCCACCTCAAAGCTGCGCTGGGCGCAGGTCTCCGTGCCGATGAGAACCGGTGTCGGCCGCTGGCGGAACTGCCGTGCCGCCCAGCGATCAAAGGCGTCGTTGACACCGAACCAGTCGGCCGAGCGACCCGGCTGCAGGAGGTCGCGCAGGGCCTTCCACAGGGTCGGCCAGGGAAACTCGCGGGTGCGCGCCGGATCGAGGCCGGGCAGGTCGCGACTCGCCAGTGCCGCCGGTCCGACCACGGCGGCCAGCCGACCACCCCACTTGCCGGGGCGCGCGTGCAGCGAGCAGAGAAACTGCTCCAGCAACCCCGCCTCCTGCGCCGCCAGCGCCAGCTGAAAGGCCTGGTGCACGCCGGAGTAGGCGACGGTTACGGGATTCGGAAGCATGGGGACGGTTTAAAGTCAAATCTCTGAACCAGAGATGATGGATGATAGTTGATAGAAAAAACAAAAGCCCCGGCTGGCCGACTCTGATCTCCATCAACGATCCACCATCATCCATCAACTTCCCCAACGTTGCTCGCCAGAGCGCTCTGCAGTCCAACCAAGTCTTCGGCAAAACTCCAGCGCTGGATGATCTGCAAACTCGCCTGACCGGCGCGTTCGCGCAGGGCGGGATCGAGCAGGAAGGGACGCAGGGCGGCCGCAAGGGCGGCCGCATCGCCGGCGGGAAAGACGGCACCATTGACCCCGGGACGGACGAGGTCGGGCCAGCAGCCGACCTGATCGCTGGCAATGATCGGTTTGCCGGCATTCATGACCTCGTTCACCACCAGGCCGAAGGGTTCGTAGGTCGAGGGAATGACAAAGGCATCGGCAAGATCGTAGAGTGCCGGCAGCTCGGACTGGTTGCGAAAGCCGGCGAAGCAGGCGCGGCCGGGCAGCAGCTTGGCGGCGAGTTGTTCGAGCTGGGGTCGCAGTTCGCCATCGCCAACGACGAGCAGTTGTGCGGCCTCCTGCGCCAAGGCGCGGATCAGGGTGGTTGCATCCTTTTTGGCAATGAGTTTGCCGCAGAACAGCACGACCGGCCGGTCGTCGCTCAGACCCAGCTTGCGGCGCAACTCGGCACGGTGCGGCCGGGCCTCGGCGGCGCGGCGCTGGAAGAAGGCGTTGTCCACGGCATAGGGCACGGAAAAGATCCGTTCCTCGGGAACACCATAGGCGCGGTAGAAGTCGGCGTTCCAGGAACCGACCGCCAGACAGGCGGCGACGCGACGAAAGCGCCGGGTGTAAATCTGGCGGTGCAGCCAGCGGCGCAGCGGGCCGCCGCGCCGGCCCGGCAGGGTGCTGTCGCCACGGATCAGCAGGGGCAGGCGCAGCCGCGCCGCCACCTCCCAGGCCGCCAAGTCCATCGCATGACTCCAGCCATGCGCCCAGATCGCCTGCGCTCCGATCTTGCGGGCATGCGCCAGGAGTGGCTGGCTGAGCGACACACGGTCACCGCCACCATCGAGCACCGTCGAAGGATACCCCTCGCGCAGCGGCAAATCCCAGGCCACCTCGCGGTTGAACTCGGGATCAAAAAACGGCTGCTCGTCGCGGGCATAAACGACCTCAAGATCGAGTCCACCAGCGACCAGAGACCGCACGAGCGGACTCTGGTACTGCACCGGATGCGGCAGGGCGTAGAGGAGCTTCGCCATGGTCACAGAAGATCCCGTGAAATTTCCTCAGGCCGAGTGATACACCCGGCTCAGCACCACGGCGACCTGCTGGCGGAACCTGCGCCAACGCAGTTCGTCCTCGGTCCAGGAACGGACCGGGCCGTCGGCGTAGTGCCAGAAGCGGCGGTGGGCGTTGCCGACACCGCGACCATGGCGGAACAACTCCCAGAGGTCGTTGCGCCGCCAGGGCTTGGGGGCATCCGCAGCGTGCCAGAGCACATTCATGCCCGGCGAGAACCCCATGCCCTCCGGGCCAAGGCTGCTGACGAGCAAAGGATGGGCTAGCGCGGCAATATTGAACGTGTCCTGATCGGGAACATGAAAAGGCTCATGGCGCCCCCCCTGCTTGAGGTTTTGCAGTGAAATACCCAGTGCCGGCATTGCCTTGATCGCGCGATTCCAGGTTTCGAGAAGAGCACGGTCTTCGCGGCGGACCCCGATGAAACCGGAGTTGAAGCCACAGGACATCGTCGGATCAAGCTTGAGGCCGAGCCGCTCGCGCGCGAAGCCGGTCCAGGCACGGCGTAGGTAGTGGTGCGGCGCGAGCTTGGGAAAGCAATTGTCCTCGCAAATCGCA
>JAUREI010000269.1 GCA_030827515.1 Prosthecobacter sp.
ATTTGTAATCATCAGGTCGTCGGTTCAAATCCGACACTCGGCTCCACGGTAGATCGTCCACCCACGACCAACCTGCTTTGAGTGGAGAAGACTTCGCCCGGGAGATGTCCTGTTCGAAAAGAGGCGCCATCACGGAATGGGTGTCGACAGGTGCCCGGTTGCTGTTTTTCGCCTTGCACCCCGGCGGGCTCCGCGCCAATTCAGGGGAACCTGCACGACTCACCTTGGCTGCCACCGAAACTCCCCGTACGCTTGTCGCCATCCCCGCCCGCTGGGCGGCGTCGCGCTTCCCGGGCAAGCCACTGCACGTGATTGCCGGCAAGCCGCTGGTCCAGCACGTCTGGGAGCGCTGCCAGGCCTGCCGGCAGGTCGATGACGTGGTCATCGCCACCGACGATGAGCGCATTGCCGCCGCCGCGGCCGGATTTGGTGCGCGCGCCGTTCTGACGGCGGCCGATCACCCGAGTGGCACGGACAGGGTCGCCGAAGCGGCGCGCGCCTTCCCGGACCATGACGTGATCATCAACGTCCAGGGTGACGAACCGCTCATTTCTCCCGCCCTTATCGACCGGTTGGCCGCGACCCTGCGCGCCGAGCCGGAAGTGCGCATGATCACCGCCGCCGCTCCGATCCACGAAGCCACTCAGGTGGCCGACCCGAACGTCGTCAAGGTCGTCTTCGACAGCCGCGGCGACTCCCTCTATTTCTCGCGCTCGCCGCTGCCCTTCGTGCGTGATGCCACGGCCGGCGCCATCCACCACCGCCACCTCGGCATTTACGGCTTCCGCCGCGATTTCCTGTTTGAATTCGTCGGATGGCCGACCTCGCTGCTCGAGCGCACCGAATGCCTGGAGCAGTTGCGCGCCCTTGAAAACGGCGTGCGCCTGCGTGTGCTGCTCACCGAGGAGTTGTCGCCCGGCGTCGACACCCCCGAGCAGGCCGCCGCGGTCGAACGACTGCTCACCCAAGCCGCCTCCTGAACCTCCCATTCCCACTCCCATGAAATACATCTTTGTTACCGGCGGCGTCGTCAGTTCCCTCGGCAAGGGCCTTGCCGCCTCCTCGCTTGGCACCTTGCTTGAACTGCGCGGCCTGCGGGTCATCATGCAGAAGTTCGACCCGTACCTGAATATCGATCCAGGCACGATGAACCCCTATGAGCATGGCGAAGTCTACGTGCTTGACGACGGTGCCGAGACCGACCTCGACCTCGGCCATTACGAGCGTTTCACCCACACGAACCTGTCGCGCCTGAACAACCTGACCAGCGGCCAGGTGTACCAGAGCGTGCTCGACAAGGAGCGCGCCGGCAAATATCAGGGCCGCACCGTGCAGGTCATCCCGCACGTCACCAACGAGATCAAGGACCGCATCAAGGCTGTCGCCGACAAGATGAGCGGCGACATCATCATCACCGAGATCGGCGGCACGGTGGGCGACATCGAGGGCCTGCCCTTCCTGGAGGCGATCCGCCAGTTTGCCCAGGAGGCCGGACAAGGCAACGTGCTCTTCATTCACGCCACCCTGGTGCCCTACATCAAGGCTGCCCAGGAACTGAAGACCAAGCCCACCCAGCAGTCGCTCGCCAAGCTGCGCGAGATCGGGATTGCCCCGCAGATCATCCTCTGCCGCACCGAGCATCCGCTCGACCTCGACGTGCGCGAGAAGATCTCCCTGTTCGGCAACGTGCCGATCGAGGACGTCATCGAGGTGCGCGACGTCAAACACAGCATCTACGAGGTGCCGCTCAAGCTGCACGAGCAGCGCCTGGACGACCGCGTCTGCAAGATCCTGCATCTTGACACCCCGCAGCCGGACCTCACGAAGTGGCGGCACTTCGTCCAGCGCATCATCCACCCGACCCACCACGTGCGCATTGGCGTGGTCGGCAAATACATTGAGCTGCAGGACGCCTACAAGAGCATTTACGAGGCGCTCACCCATGCCGGCGCCGCCAACGACTGCAAGGTCGACATCGTCAAGGTCGACGCCGAGGCGATCGAGAAGGGTGGTCCGGATCTGTACCTGAACGGTTTGCAGGGCATCCTCATCCCCGGTGGCTTCGGCGACCGCGGCACTGAGGGCAAGGTCGCCGCGGCCGGATATGCGCGTGAAAACGGCATCCCGTTCTTTGGCATCTGCCTCGGCATGCAGATCGCCGTCATCGAATTTGCGCGCCGGGTCTGCGGCCTCGAGGGCGCCACCAGCACCGAGTTCGACAAGGGAGCGGCGCACCCCGTCATCAGCATGATGGAGGAGCAGAAGAAGATCAAGCAGCTGGGCGGCACGATGCGTCTCGGCAACTGGCTGACCCGCCTGCTGCCGGGCAGCAAGGCCAGCGAGGTTTACCAGAGCGACGCCACCGAGGAGCGCCACCGCCACCGTTACGAGGTGAACGACGACTACAAGGCGCAGTTCGAAGCCAAGGGCATGCTCATCAGCGGGGTCTCCGACAAGGGCGGCTTTGTCGAGATGATCGAGATTCCCGGCCACCCGCACTTCATCGCCTGCCAGTTCCATCCGGAGTTCCTCAGCAAGCCCAACCATCCGCACCCGCTCTTCCACAGCTTCGTGCAGGCGGCCATGGCCCATCGCGCCCTGCCGGAACCGCAGTGCTGAGTCGCGCCCGCCACCGCCTCGATTTTTTTCTGTCCAAAAAAGCGCCGTCGGCGACTGTGTTCTCTGATGGAGGATGTCACGACCACCTTTTTGGAGCTGCTCACCCGCCACGAACGGGCGATGTCGCTCTATGTCCACGGCCTGGTGCCGGACGACTGCGCCGCCGAGGACATTCTGCAGCAGACCAAGATGCTGCTCTGGCGGCACTTTGCCGACTTTGAGCCCGGCACCAACTTCCTGGCCTGGGCGCGCAAGATCGCCTTCCACCAGATCCTCAGTCACCGCCGCCAGCGCAAGCGCGC
>JAUREI010000080.1 GCA_030827515.1 Prosthecobacter sp.
ATCTTCGACGGCCTGCACAGCGAGGAATACAAGAAGGAGGTCTGGCGCCAGTTCGACCATGACAACGCCCGCGACGGCGGTTTCGCCAGCTCCTCGATCGCCCTCTTTGGCGAGCCCGGCAGCGGCAAGTTTCAGTTCGTGCTGACCGGTCGCCACTGCACCCGCCGCTGCGATGGCGACAGCGAGGCCGGCGTCGCCTTCGGTGGCCCGATCTTTTACGGTCACGCCTCCAAGAGCTTTTATGAGAAGCCCGACCATGAGGGCAACGCCTACTGGTTCCAGGCCAAGCGCGCCAACGAGGTCTTCCAGGCCCTCGACGGCAAGCAGCGGGGCCTGGCCCTTCTCGGCGACGCGCGCGACGAGGCCGGCAACAAAACCATCAAACTCACCGGCAAAACGAAGGGGCTGGAAGGCATCCCGATGACCGAGCTGAGCGGCGACCAGAAAAGCCTTGTTCGCGCGGTGCTGGCCGACCTGCTCAAGCCGTTCCGCAAGGAGGACGCGGCCGAGTCGATGAAGTACATTGAGGCCGCCGGCTTCGACAACCTGCACCTCGCCTTCTACAAGAACCAGGATGTCGGCAAAGACGGTGTCTGGGACGTCTGGCAGATCGAGGGACCGTCGATGATCTGGTACTTCCGCGGCGATCCGCACGTGCACTGCTGGGCGCACATCCGCGAGTCGGCCTGACCCAGGGTGGGGCACCCTGTCCGGGGCGCAGGCTGGCTACTCACTTCGCCTTCAAAACGATGCGGGCGTCGAGGATGACGAAGCCCGCCTCGCTGACGCGCAGCGGGTTGAGGTCCATCTCGGCAATCTCCGGCAATCGCAGCGGGATCGTACTGAAGGCGGCGACCCGTTCCGCCAGGGCGTCAAGGTCGACCGGTGCCATGCCGCGCGCACCGGCCAGCGCCCGGCGGATGCGCGTGCGGGCAATGAGTTGATGCGCCTGCTCCGATGTCAGCGGGGCCAGGTCGATGGCGGTGTCCTCGAGCACGTGCACGAGCACGCCGCCGGCGCCAAACAGGATCACCGGCCCAAACTGCGGATCGGTCGAGGCGCCGAGGATGAGTTCCCAACCGCCCGGGGCGATCATCGGCTGGACGCTGACCCCGGCAAAGTGTTCGGCCCCGGCCTTCGCGGTCACCGCCTCGCGGATGTCGTGAAACGCGGTCCGCACCGCCGCGGCATCGACGAGGTTCAGCCTCACACCGCCAACATCGCTTTTGTGGGTCAGGGTCAAGGAATGCAGCTTGAGGACGACGGGATAGCCCATCACCTCCGCCTCGCGCACGGCGTCCCCGGCCTCCGCAGCGGTGCGCGTGGGCACCACCGGCAAGCCGCAGGCGGCCAGCAGGCGCTTCGATTCGGCCTCGGTCAGCAGGGTGCGCCCCTCGGCGCGGGCGAACGCGACACAGGCCTCTGCCTCGGCCGGGGCCGATAAGGGCACGGGATCGCTGGCCACGGGCTGGTGCCGCTGTTCCTCAAGATGGACAGCGACCCGGGCAAAGATGCGCGCGGCGGTGTCGGGATAGGCGTAACTGGCAATGCCGGCCCTGGCCAAAGCTTGCCGACCGGGCTCCACCCCCTGTCCCCCCATCCAGCTTGCCAGCAAAGGCTTGTCGATCTGCGTGGCCACCTGCTCGAGCGCCGTGGCCACCGCCAGGCTGTCGGTCATCGACTGCGGCGTCAGAATGACCAACAGACCATCGCAGCCGGGATCGGCGGCAAGGATTTCGAGGGCGCGGGCATAGCGCTCCGGCCCGGCATCCCCAAGAATGTCAGCAGGATTGCCATGACTCCACGGCGCCGGCAGGAAGGCGTTGAGCGCCTCAAGCGTGGCCGGTGCCAGCGTGGCCGGCACGCCGCCATGACGGACCAGCATGTCGACCGCCAGCGCGCCCGGCCCGCCGGCATTGGTCAGGATGGTGAGCCTCCGCCCGGGAGGCGGCGGCTGGGTGGCGAGCAAGTCGGCCGTCTGGAACAACTCGGCAATCGTGTCGACTCGCAGCACGCCGGCGCGGCGCAGGGCGGCATCAAAGACCGCATCGCTGCCGGTGATCGCGCCGGTGTGCGAGGCGGCCGCACGCGCCGCGGCCTCGGTACGGCCGGCCTTGAGGACGATGACCGGTTTGCGCACCGACGCGCGGCGGGCTGCGCGCAGGAAGGCTCGGGCGTCACCGGCCGACTCCATGTAGAGAGCGATGACCGAGGTGGCGGGGTCGGCGGCAAAGTGGTCGAGCAGGTCGCCCCAGCCGACATCCAGCATGGAGCCAACCGAGACAAAGGCGCTAAAGCCGAGTCCCGCCTGGAAGGACCAGTCGAGGATGGCAGTGCAGAGGGCACCGCTCTGGCTGAGGAAGGCGATGTTGCCCGGCTTCGCCATGGCCGTGGCAAAGGTGGCATTGAGCCCGCTGGCCGGCACCATGACACCGAGACAGTTCGGGCCGACCAGGCGCATGCCGGCGGCACGGGCGACCTCTAGCAGCTCGCGCTCCAATTCGGCGCCCTCGGCCCCGGTTTCCTTGAAACCGGCGGAGATGATGACGACCGCGCCAATGCCGGCGACCGCGCACTCGCGCAGGATGTCCGGCACCGCCGGCGCCGGTGTGACGACCACGGCGAGGTCGGTAGACGCGGGCAAGTCGGCGATGCGCGCGAGGGTGGGTCGGCCGAGCACCTCCGGATGCTTGCGATTGACCAGCAGCAAATGGCCCGTGAAACCGGCCAGGTTTTCGACGACCGCCCGGCCGACGCTGCCCGGCTTGTCGGTAGCGCCAATGACGGCCACCCGTCGCGGGGCGAAGAGAGGCTGCAGCGTCTTCATTGAATGGGTCATGATTCACGAAAAAAGTGCGTGCGCGCAAGGCTGCCTGCGCGTTTTCTGCGGGTTTCATGCGCCCTCTGATCCTGCTCACCAGCCTGCTGACCTCCCTGCAAGGGGATGACCGGCTTTTCTGGTGCCGGCTGCATGACCCGGCGAGCGCGGTCGAGTTTTATGGCAACGCCACCGGGGGCGGGCGCGCCCAGTTCGGGGAACCGGCCGAACTGCAGGTGCGCAATGCGGGGCGCACAGCCTGGCGCTTTGAGTTCATCGCCAACCAGGGCCTGTGGACCTCCGGGGGTCTCGTCAACGCGTTCGGTCGCGCCGTCGAGGATCGCGCGACGCTAAGCCCGCAGGCGCTCTGGCACCCGCTGATCCGCGCCGAATTCCAGCCGTCCCTGCGCGCCCTGCGCGTCGAGGTCTGCGGTGCGGAATCGCCCGCCGGCCGCAGCGACCTGGAACTGCGCCTCGAACTCAAGGGGTATGACGACGCCGGCGATCAGGAAAGCCTACAGGCCTTCACTGTGCCGCGATCGCCCCTACTTCAGGGCCCCTTCCCGCGTTCCTTCGTGTTTCCAGCCGATGACGTAAGCGATCCCTTCGGCTTGCTGGTGATGATCCTCGATCGTGCCGTCGCCGGTGATGCCGTGGAAATTGGCCGCATCGAGGCCCAGGTGGCCCTGCCCGACCAAACCGCACCACGCCGTGCCATGCTGTTCGGCCTGGGCGCACTGCTCGCCAACTGGGACGAGCGCAGCGGCATGGTGCAGGATCGCGGCAGCTTCCCGCTCGGTGTCTATGAAAATGTCACCGCCACCGCCAAGCTCGCCAAACTGATTGCCCTCAGCCTCCGTGAGGGCCTGATCGAGCCGGAAGCCGGCCGCGCGGCGGTCGGTCGCATTGCCGACGCGCTGCTCGACACCGTGCCGCGCGGTCCGCAGCCGGCCAATCGCTTGTGGCCACACTTTGCCATCAATGGCGGTCGCGAGTGCCATCCCGGCAGTGAATGGGCGAGCGGCGACACGGCCTATGCCGCCACTGACCTTGTGCTGGCCCTGCAACTCACCGGCAATCCGCGACTGTCCGAGGCACTCGCCTTCCTGAGCGAGATCCGCTGGAACGCTCTCTTCGATCGCGGTTTCTACCGCCATGGCTATCGGCCCGACGGCCAGCCGATCCCCCATCGCTGGGAAGGATTTGGCGTCGAGACGCTCGGCGTCACGTTCGCCGCGCTCGCAGCCGGCGGGCCCGACGCGCGCCTGCTGCCGCCGCCCACCGATGACGGCTCGGGCTTCAACCTGCATGCGGCCTATCCCGTGCCCCCGGAGGGCGTCGACCGCGACGGATATGACTGGACTCGTCTGCGCCGCGAGGAGGCACGGGTGCAGGCCGACTGGTTCCGCGATCCCGCCCATGCCAACAGGTTCCTGGCCGAACGCGGCCTCTTCGGACTGAGCGCCGCGGAAACGCCCGATGGTCAGGGTTACCTTGCCTATGGTATCGGCGGCCGACTCGATCCCGCGCGCGACGGTGATCACCAGGTGGTGGTGCCGCACTACGCTGGTCTGGCCTCGGCCCTCGTCACCGCTGAAGCCTCGGTGATGCAGGAGAATCTCGAAGCCGCGGGCATCCTGACGCCGCTGAATCACGCCGATGTCCTTGCCGTGGATATGGGCAACGGCGAGGAGACCGTCAACTGGCTCAAGGGCAGTTGGAACCTGGCGCTGTTCACCGAAGGCTGGCTGTTCAGCAACCCGGCCAACCGGGACGCAGCACGCCAGGCCATGCAGGCCATCCCGGAATTCGCCGCCGCGTGGAACCGGCTGTTTCCACCGACTCAGGCCGAACGTTGAGCGACGGTCAGAGCCCAAGCTCCTCAATGACCGGCGGGCCGGCGAACAGGGCCTGCTTCGTGCTGTTGATGCGATCGACGGCACCATCGATACGCTGCAATTGGCAGCGCCCCAGCAGCGGCTCTACATCACCACCTCCGTCTCCGGCTCAGCTATGATCAGCACGTCTTCCATCACGGTGCCCGGCACAATCTTCAGCGAACCCTTGCCCTTGTCATTCTGGCTCAACTGGATCTTCCTGCACTAACCGAGATAGTGCATCATGTCGATTTTGAGGGCATTATAGTGAGTGAAGGTGGAACCGCGAAATTCGAATCCCCCTTGCGTCGTGGCATGCGCCCGACAAACACCGACACCGTGTTGCACAACCAGAAGGAAACCGAGGCCAAAAAGTATTCCTCATTTCATTGGTATCCGCGGGAAACCTATAAAAATTCGCTCTCAATGGAAGAAGGCCTGTTCTGCTGACTGACAATAATTCACCTGCGAGGCCGACCTTCAATCCCGCGGCACGATTTTCTTCAGGTCGGCCGGCAGCCAGGCGCGCAGCATGGGTCCAGTGGTCGCTGTGGTCAGCAGGCACATGAGGATGAACATGGTGAAGAGCTGGTCGTTGAGCAGCCCGAGGTCCTTGCCGACGCTGATGGCGATGAGTCCCATGAGGGCCCGCGTGTTCATCAGCGCGCCGATCGACAACCCTTCGCGCCAGCTGGCACCGCCCCAGCGCGCGCCTAGGCTACAGCCGCCGAGCTTGCCGAGCAGGGCAACCCCGCAGACCAGAGCACAACCTCCCCACGCGACTGCACTGTCAAATGAACCGATGCGGGTGTTGAGTCCGGTGTTGGTAAAAAAGATCGGCACGAGGGCGACGATGACGAAGTCGGCAAAGCGATCCCGCCAGGCCCGCACCAGGGAGGCTTCCGTGTGCAGGGCGACACCTAGGGCAAAGGCGCCGAAAATGGCGAAGATGCCAAGCTTGTGGGTGATCAGCGAGGACAGGAACAGCGCGCAGAACAACAGGGCGAGGTAGCCCGGCGCGAAGGTCTGCGCGCCGGACTGAGCAACCTGGCGTCGCCAGACACGGATCAGCCAGGGACCGACGACCTTCACCAGCAGCAGGAAGTAAAGCACGATCAAGCCGGCCTGGCCGAGGAAGGGCAGCCAGGAAAAGTGGTCGCCCTGCTTGATGATGGCGGTGGCGACCCCGAGAAAGACCCAGCCAACCGCGTCGTCGATGGCGGCGGCACTGATGGCCGTGACTCCGAGGGCGGTGCGCTCGAGTTTCATTTCAAGCAGGATGCGACCCATGATAGGCAGCGCCGAAATGGCGAGCGCAATGCAGACGAACAGCTTGAAGCCGAATTCCGGCAGGTCGGGCGCGAAGGTGCGGTGCAACCAGGGGGCGATCGCCAGTCCGCCGGCCAGTGGGCCAAGGATACCCATGAGCGAGGAGAAAACGACCACGCGCGACTTCTTCCGCAGGTGCGAGAAATCGAATTCCATGCCCACCTGGAACAGCATGAGCAAGAGGCCGATCTTGGCGAGCAGGGCCAGCGGACCTTTCACCTCCTCGGGAAACAGGAGACCCACCGCCTCCGGCGCCAGCAGGCCGAGGAAGGAGGGGCCAAGGAGCAGCCCGGCGGCGATCTCGCCAACGGCTGGCGGCTGACCGATCCGCCGGCACAGGCGCCCCATCAGCCACGCCGCGGCGATGATGACGATCCAGCTGACCAGAACCATCCGGAGCGTGTCTTCGATTTCGGCGGGATTCATTTAGAAAACAACCTTTGCGCGCGGTCAGCGCGCCGGAAATAGCCTTTCGCTATCGTCGCCATGCCGGACGGGCATCTGGATGACTCATGCCTCCGACGCTTCCTCAACCGTCGGGCAGGTGCAGACGAGGTGACGATCGCCGTGGACGTTGTCGACGCGCGCCACCGGCGGCCAGTATTTTGCGTCGCGCACCCAGGGCAGCGGAAAGGCGGCCTCCTCACGACTGTAGGCATGCGACCAGTCGCTGCGGGCAATGCGCGCGGCGGTGTGAGGGGCGTGCTTGAGCGGGTTGTCGGCGGCATCCGCCGCACCGCCTTCCACCGCGACGATCTCGCGGTGGATCTGCTCCATCGCCTCGCAAAACCGGTCCAGCTCGGCCTTGCCCTCGCTCTCGGTGGGTTCAATCATGAGCGTCCCACCGACCGGCCAGCTCATCGTCGGCGCGTGGTAGCCGAAGTCCATGAGTCGCTTGGCGACGTCCTCGACGGTGACCTTTTGGAAGCCGCGGAAGTCGAGGATGCACTCGTGGGCGACAAAGCCGCTGCGGCCGCGGTAGAGGGTTGGAAAACAGGGTGCGAGGCGGCGGGCGACATAGTTCGCATTGAGGATGGCGACGCGCGTGGACTCCACCACTTGCGGGCCCATCATGGCCAGATACATCCAGGAGATTGTGCAAATGCTGGCGCTGCCCCAGGGGGCGGAACAGACGGCATCCTGCGGATGATCCTCCCAGAACGGGTGTCCCGGCAGAAAGGGTTGCAGGTGGGCGGCGACGCAGACCGGGCCGACGCCAGGGCCACCGCCGCCGTGTGGGATGCAGAAGGTCTTATGCAGGTTGAGATGGCAGACATCAGCGCCGATGCGGCCCGGCGAAGTCAGTCCGACCTGGGCGTTCATGTTCGCGCCGTCCATGTAAACCTGGCCACCGTGGTGGTGCACAAGTTGACAGATGTCAACGATGCCCTCCTCAAACACGCCATGGGTCGAGGGGTAGGTCACCATGAGCGCCGCGACCTTGCCAGTGTTTGCCTCCAGGCGTGCGCGCAGGTCGTCGAGATTGACATTGCCCTGGTCATCGCAGGCAACCGGCACAACCTTGAAGCCGCACATGACCGCGCTCGCCGGATTCGTGCCGTGGGCGCTGGTGGGGATCAGGCAGACCTCACGTCCGCCCTCGCCGCGGCTTTCGTGGTAGCGACGGATGGCAAGCAGGCCGGCATACTCGCCCTGCGACCCGGCATTCGGCTGCAGGGAGGCGGCGGCAAAGCCGGTGCATTCCGCCAGCCAGGCTTCGAGTTCGGCAAACAAGGCGCGCCAGCCCTCGCTCTGCTCGGCGGGTACAAAGGGATGCAGTCCGCTCACTTCCGGCCAGGACAGCGGCATCATCTCGGCGGCGGCATTCAGCTTCATCGTGCAGGAGCCGAGCGGGATCATGCTGCGATCGAGCGCGATGTCGCGATCCTGCAAACGGCGCAAGTACCGCATCATCTCGGTCTCGGAATGATACCGGTGAAAAACCGGGTGCGAGAGAATCCCGCCCGCGCGACGGTGCAATTCGTTATACGCCGGTTCCGCCGGCGCCAGATCCGTGGGCACCACAACGCCAAAGGCGCGCAGGATCGCGGCGAGGTCGGCCGCGCGCACGCGCTCGTCGAGGGCGATGCCAACCCGGCCTGCATCGACGCGGCGCAAGTTAACGCCTTCGCGCAGCGCCACAGTCATCACGGCATCGGCATCCGGCACGTGAACGGTGAGCGTGTCAAAGAAATCGCCCGGCTCGCGTTCAAAGCCCGCGCCGGACAGGGCATCGGCCAGACGCACGGCGCTGCCGTGGACGCGACGCGCAATGGCCCGCAGTCCCTCGGGACCATGATAGACCGCGTACATGGACGCCATCACCGCCAGCAGGACCTGGGCGGTGCAGATGTTGCTGGTCGCCTTCTCGCGCCGGATGTGCTGCTCGCGCGTCTGCAGCGACAAGCGGCAGGCTGGCTTGCCGTCGGCGTCTTTGGACACCCCAATGAGACGGCCTGGCAGGCGGCGCTTGAGGGCGTCTTTCACCGCCATGAAGGCGGCATGCGGGCCACCGAAACCGAGCGGCACGCCAAAGCGCTGGCTGTTGCCAATGCAGATGTCGGCCCCGAAGGCGCCCGGCGGGCGCAGCACGGTCAGCGCCAGCAGGTCGGCAGCGACCACGAAGAGCGCGCCGGCAGCGTGCACCGCGTCGGCGAGCGGTGAAAGATCGTGAATCACGCCGAGCGTGTCGGGATACTGCACTAGGACAGCCGCCAAACCAGGTTCCCCGCCGGGCCGCCAGTTGGCGAGATCAGCGACCTGAACTCGGATGCCGAGCGCCTCCAGGCGGGTGCGCACCACGGCAAGGCTGGGCGGATGACATCGATCGGAAACGACAACCCGATTGGCGCCCGGCATCTGGGCCACGGCTAGCGCGAGGGCCTCGGCGCAGGCACTGCCCTCATCAAGCAGGGAGGCATTGGCCACATCCAGTCCGGTGAGATCGGTGATCATCGTCTGGAAGTTGAGCAACGCTTCCAGTCGGCCCTGGCTGATCTCCGGCTGATAGGGCGTGTAAGCCGTGTACCAGCCGGGATTCTCCAGCAGATTGCGCTGGATGACCGGCGGCGTGAAGGTGTCGTGATACCCCATGCCAATGAAGGAACGCACGACCCGGTTACGACCCATGAGCCCGCGCAGGCGCGCCAGGGCGGCCTCCTCATCGAGGGCTTTCGGCAGGTTGAGCACCTCGCGCTGGCGGATCGCTTCGGGCACCACCCGGTCGATCAACTCGTCGAGCGATTCTAGACCAAGACTCTGCAGCATGGCCGCCGTCTCTCCGGCGGAGGGTCCGAGGTGGCGGGAGGAGAACGGTGCGGACATGGAAAGCCGCCACTGGAGCTAGAATCCTGCCGGATGCAAAAGCCGAAATCGGAAATCCCTCAGCCCTCAACGCGCATTCCGAACCCGGCGCGGGCCTTGAGTTCCTCCATCGCCGCCAGGATAACGACAGGATCCATCTCGTGAACCTCCAGCTTGCGACCGATTTCCGGCACCAGGGTGACGGTCAGTTCTCCGCCCAGATGCTCGCGGAACTCCTCGAGTCCCTCCAGAATGGCCGTGCCACCGCGAAGCCCCTCGGCCAGCAGGCCGGGATGAAAGGTGCGGAAGCCGAGGCTTTCCACCAGCCCCAGCACGCGCGCCGCAGTGGCGGCATCCAGAAGGCCGGCCTTGACGGAATACACCAGATCCACCGCCATGCCGATGGCCACGGCCTCGCCATGAGTCACTTCAAACTGGGTGAGCTGTTCGAGCTTGTGCGCGGCCCAGTGGCCGAAGTCGAGCGGCCGGGCGCTACCCAATTCGAAGGGATCGCCGCCGGTGGCGATGTGGTCGACGTGGAGTTCGGCGCTGCGCTGAACCACGCGTTCCAGTGCAGGCTGTTCAAGCCTGGCGAGGGCCGGCGCCAGGCGCTCGATCTCCTCGTAAAAGGCACGGTCGCGGATAAGCGACACCTTGATCGCCTCAATCAGGCCGTTGCGGCGCTCGCGCGTGGGCAGCGACTCGAGGAAGGCAAAATCGTTCACCACTGCGTAGGGCACGGCAAAGCTACCGACCCAGTTCTTCTTGCCGAAGTAGTTGACGCCGTTTTTCACACCCACCCCGCCATCGCCCTGGCTGAGAGTCGTGGTGGGCAGGCGCACGTGGCGAATGCCGCGATGGGCCGTCGAGGCGGCAAAGCAGACCAGATCCAGCACCGCGCCGCCACCGATGACGAAAACATAACTGTGTCGGTCGAGGCCGGCCTCGTGAATCGCCTCCCAGCACTGCTCCACGCGACTGATGTCATTCTTGCAGGATTCACCGCCTGGCAGTTCAACGACATCGCCCGCAAGGTCATAGACCTCGGCGTGGGCGCGGGCATGGGCGCGGATGGACTCGAGCAGACCCGGATTGGAAGCAAGCACCTGGTCGTCGGCAAACACCAGCACCCGCGGTGGTTTCTTGGGGGCGTCAAGCAGCAGCAGGTCGCGAAGGCACGGATTGGCGGCCGCGAAAACGGATCGCGTGAACAGGATGCGGTGGCTGTGCTCGAGCCGGATTTTTTTCTCCAACATGGACGGGGGGAAAACTTTGCCCGCAAAACTGGTCGCGTTCAAAGGAAAAGGTGAAACGGTCGCGACGGCGATTTCTAGCGATCTCAGGTCGCCGCAATCCACCGCTGCCAAAGCCGCAGCAGGGGGGCCAGAACAACAAAGATGCAGGCCAGCGGCAGGGAGACTCGTCCGACAGCCAGGGCATCGACCAGCGGAATGCCCGCCAGCAGCCAGCCGACAGCGCGACCAATGTCCGGACCGCCGCGCCGGATCTGACGCAGGCATCCCTCGATCCAGACTAGATAGATCAGCACCAACGCCGCCAAGGGCGCGAGGCGCGCGCGGGCGTCCAGTCCAGCGCCCAGCGCCAACAAGGCCGGCGCCAGCAGCAGCATCCGCGCGATCACACGGGCCCTCGTACCCACGCCTCCGCGCACCGACTCGGCTCGCGCCACCTGGGTGAGACCGACGATGTAGGCGCCAAGAACCAGCGCCTGATGCAAGACCTCGATCCTGAGTTCGCCCCCGGCGACCGCGAGCAGGGGACTGGCCGCCGTCAGCATCAGCAGCGTCCGGCACAACCCCATCACCCAGACCGCGCCACTCCAGGGCTTGTGGTAGAAGTCATAGAAGAGAATGCAAACCACCAGCGCGGTGACGATCGGCCAGCGCGCCGCTCCAGGCTGCACCGCCAGGATCCAGCCGGTCGCAAGCAGACCCAACCCGACGCCCCACGCCGTCGCGGAACCCACCCGACCCGAGGGAATCGGCCGCTGCCGGCGGTGTTCGCGGTCGAACTTCACATCGGCCGCGTCATTCAAAACCATGCCGCCTGTGTACATCAGCGAGCCCGCAACCAGCAGCCAGCCAAGGCGCGCGTCGAACCCGCCGCCGGCCAGCAGCCAACCGGCAGCAATGTTGGTCCAGACCGTCGGCAGGTTGGAAATGCGGGCGAGTTCGAGCCAGGCGCGAATCATGATTGTATGGCTAGTTCGCCTGGCGGTCTGGGACAAGCCCGGCGTTTTCAGACCCGCTCGAACTTGAGGGGATACGTGTTGCCCGAGGCGAACTGGGCGACGTAGAGGCTGCCCTCTTCATCCAGCGCCAGATCGTGCGGGTGCAGGAAAACCGGTGAGGTGTTGCGCATGGGGCGCAACCTGCCGGCATCGTCGTATTCGGGGGCGCTGCCACCGAGGTTGGCAACGACCCGCAGGTCGTCATTCAGGACCGACACGAAACCGCGCGACTGGCGGTCGGCCGGCCAGTTGTCGGCCAGGTGGGCAACAAAGAAATGGCCGTCATGCCGGCGGATCTGGCGCGGATTGCCACCCGGCATCTCGATCCGGCCAAGATGCTTCCCGTCAAGGTTTAGGCGCAGCAGGTGCTGCTGGTCGCTCATGGCAATGAGCAATTCCGGTAGGGCTGGGTCACGCAGGTCGGCCATGCCGCCGTGCGGCCCCCAGTGGGCAATGCCGCCCTCGGCGCCGCCGAACAGTCGTACGAAGCGCCCGGACGCGTCGTAATGGGAGATGTAATCACGGCCATACCCGTCGAGTACAAGGAAGGATCCGTCCGCCAGATGCAGGGTCCAGGAGGGTTTGTACTGGGCCTCGGCCTCGTACTTGCCGGCCTCCTCCGGCCAGCGCCACTCCTGCAGGATCTCACCGTCCAGGGTTGCCTTGACGACGCGATGCGTCTGCAGGCAAGTGAGAAAGAGCACCTCGCGCTCGCCCTCGCGGACCAGCGACAGACCGTGCGCGCCCGGGAACTGGGTGCCCCACTTGTGGACGAGTTGTCCGGCAGCATTGCAGACGATGACCTGATTGGCCGGGTGATCGGTGAACAGAATGACATGGCCGGCGCGATCGACGACGAGGCCGTGGCAGTTTTTCACCGGCGTCTCCTCGTCGAGCACTCCCCAGCCAGGCACCTGCCGGTAACGGAACTCGCCCTGCCCGAGGGTTTCAGGGGTTTGGGCACGGAGATGGGGAAAGCCCAGGGCCGCGCCGGCGGCGGCCTGCATCCAGTGGCGACGAGTGACGGCTTGCATGGTTCAGACTCTGTCAGCGGAATTCTTTCCTCGCAACGCCAACCACTTCCCTGATAAGCTGCCCCCCGCTCCTACGTTCCCGCCGCCATCATGCACCGCATCCATCTCCCCGCCCTGCTCCTCGGCCTGTGTGCCCTCTCCAGCCATGCCGAGTCTGCCGCTGAACTGCTTGCCCAATCGGGGGTGAAAGGCGGTCTCGTCGTCCACGTCGGTGCCAGCGATCCCCGGCAGGTTGCCGGTCTGCGCGCCAATGAAGCCTACCAGGTGCAGGCCCTGACCCGGGATCCCGCCACGCTGGAAAGCCTGCGCCAGGGCATCGGCAGTGCCTATGGGCCGGTCTCGGCCGACCTGCTCAGCACCGACCACCTGCCCTACATCGAAAATCTCGTGAACCTGCTCATCGTCGAGGAACCCGGCATCGCCCGCGCCGAAATTGAGCGCGTGCTGGTTCCCAAGGGCGTGGCCCTGGTGAAGAACGGCGGCACCTGGGAAAAGATCGTCAAGCCGCGCCCGGCCGAGATGGACGACTGGACGCACTACGCCTACGACAGCAAGGGCAACCTGACCTCGAAGGACATGCTCGTCGGCCCGCCCAAGCGCATGCAGTGGGTCGGCAATCCGCGCTGGTCGCGTCACCACGACCGCATGTCGTCGGTTTCCGCCAAGGTCTCCGAGGGCGGCCGAATCTTTTACATTATGGATGAAGGCAGCCGCATCTCCATCCTCATGCCGGCGCAGTTCAAGCTCATCGCCCGCGACGCCTTCAATGGCACCGTGCTTTGGAAGAAAGACATCCCGGTGTGGAGCACCCACCTGTGGCCGCTCAAGTCCGGCCCCACCCAACTCACCCGCCGACTCGTCGCCATGGACGGCAAGGTCTACGTCACCCTTGGCATCACCGCCCCGGTGATCTGCCTTGATGGCGCCACCGGCGAACTCGTGCGCGAGTATCCGCAGACCGCCGGCGCCGAGGAAATCCTCGTCCGCAACGGCGTGCTCTACGCCCTCGTCAATCCCGAAGCCGACCGCCTCAACCAGGAATTCGCGGTCAAGGCGCAAAGCGACCAGAAGCGCGTGGAAACCGAATTCAACTGGGACGGCAAACCGCGTATCCTGCGCGCGCTCGACGCCGCCAGCGGCCGCGAACTGTGGAGCCGGGAAGACCGCATCGCTCCCCTCACTCTCTGCCTCGACGACCAGCGCGCGGTGTATTACAACGGCGACGGCCTGGCCTGCCTCGACACACAGACCGGCAAGGTGCGCTTTGCCGACGCGCCCACCCAGCGCCGCACGCTCTATGAATTCAACTTTGCCCCGCGCGTCCTGCTGCACGGCGACGTCATCCTGTATGCCGGTGGCGACGGTTCGGAAAAGGCGGTGAATGCCGACACCGGCAAGGAGCTCTGGGTCGCCCCGCATGAGAAGAGCGGCTACCGCAGCCCCGAGGACCTCATCGTCGCCCAGGGTCTTGTCTGGAACGCCGGCACCCTCAGCGGCAACCAGACCGGTGAGTACACCGGCCGCGACATCCTGACCGGCGAGGTCAAGAAGCAGTTCTATCCCGACGTGCCCGAGGGCACCTACTGGTTCCACCACCGTTGCTACCAGGCCAAGGCGACCGAGAAATACATCATCCCCAGCCGCACCGGCATTGAGTATGTCGACATGGAGAAGGAGCACTGGGACCTGCACCACTGGGTGCGCGGTGCGTGTCTCTATGGCGTCATGCCCGCCAACGGCCTGACCTACGCCGGTCCGCACAACTGCGCCTGCTACCCAGAAGCCAAGCTCGACGGCATGGCCGTGCTCGCTCCCGCCCCGACCCTGCCGCTGCCGTCCGCCACACCCGACGCTCAGCGACTGACCCGCGGCCCGGCCTATGCCCAGCCGATCGCGGAACAACCCGCCGGCCCCGGTGACTGGCCGACCTATCGCGCCGACAACGCCCGCAGCGGCCACGCCAAGACCGACCTGAGGAAGGATCTCTCGCTCGCCTGGGAAGTGAAGCTGACGCCGCCGCTGAGCACCACCACCACGGCCGCCGGCCTGACGTTCGTGTCCGAGGTCGACAAGCACACCCTGCATGCCATCACGACGGCTACCGGCAAGAGCGCCTGGACCTACATCGCCGGCGGCCGCATCGACTCGCCGCCGACCTACTGGCAGGGGCGGGTCTTCTTTGGCGGCAAGGACGGTTTTGTCTACTGCCTGCGCGCCACCGACGGTGCCCTGGTCTGGAAGTTCCAAGCCGCGCCCGTGCAACTCACCCACGGCGCCTGGGAGATGTTTGAATCCGTCTGGCCCGTGCACGGCTCGGTGCTCGTGGAAAACGGTCTGGTCAGCTTCGTCGCCGGTCGCTCCTGCTTCCTGGACAATGGCCTGTGGTTCTATCGCCTCGACGCCGCCACCGGTGAACTCAAGATCAAGGAACACTACGACGACCGCGACCCCGAGTCCGGTGGCCCGCTCAACGATCGCCACAAGACCCTGCAGATGCCGGTGGCCTCCAATGACATCCTCAGCAGCGACGGCAAATGGACCTTCCTGCGCACCCAGAAAATCGGCGCCGACGGCAAGCGTGTCGAGATCGGCCCGGTGTCGGGCGACTTCGCCAAGCAGGGTGGCGCCCACAAGGGCGAGGGCCAACACCTGTTCGCGCCGATGGGTTTCCTCGACGACTCGAACTTCCACCGCTCCTACTGGGTCTACGGCAAAAGCTTCGCCGGCGGCCACGGCGGCTATTTTCAGGCCGGCAAGTATGCCCCGGCCGGGCGCGTGCTCGTGCACGATGACAACAACGTCTATTCCTACGGCCGCGAGGCGCAATACTACAAATGGACCACGACGATGGAATACACCCTGTTCTCGACGCCCAAGGATGCCGCCGAGGAAGCCTACCAGCACGAGGACGCCCTCACCCCGCGCACCGGCAACAGCGTCGTGCTCGGACCCGACAAGAAGCCGCTTGCCGAACAACCGGCCAAGCTGCCGGAAGGCAAGGCCGCGAAGGGCAAGGGAGTTGCCAAGGCCAAGGGCAAGGCCGCTGCACCCGCCAACGCCCCCCTGCCCGGCTCGGTGCGCTTCCCGTCCAACCCCCTCCTCGACCCCACGGAAAAGGGCCTGACGCTCGACCTTTGGATTCTGCCGGATCAACCCAACGGCACCCTTGTCCACTTCGGCGGCCCGCTCGTCGGCCTCGCCCTCGACCTGCGCGACAAAAAACCGCGCTTCCACGTGCGCTCGCGCTCGGAGGCCAGCAGCATCGCCGCCAAGGATGCCCTCGGCGACGGCTGGAGCCATCTCGCCGCCACGCTGGCAGAGGACAAGACGATGCGCCTGTATGTCAACGGCCTGCAGGTCGCCGAGGGCAAGGCCACGGGCCTGATCGACAAGCTGCCGGCACGCCCGTTCTACCTGGGCAACGGCGACGGAGTCACGCAGGATGCCGCCGGCGGATACAACGGCCTGCTCGACCAGTTCAGCTTCAGCACCCGCGCCTTCAGCACCGCGGAAATCGAGTCGCGCTTCAATGCGCCCGAACTGGCGCCGGCAAAGGCCGCTCTGTTTTGCAACTTCGACAACGGCGACTCCCGTGACGCTTCGGGCAACGGCCTGCATGGCATCGGTTCCGGCGTCGAAACCGGCAAGGGCAAGGTCGGTGGCGCGCTCTGGTTCAAGAACACCCCCGCCGGCGGCAAGGGCGGCGGCGGCCAGCAGCCCGGCAGCTTTGTCAAGCACACCTGGGACCGCTTCGTGCCCATCGTCGCCCGCAGCATGGCCCTGGCCGGCAAGACCATTCTGGTCGGCGGCCCGCCGGATACGATCGACGAGGAATACGCCTTTGAACGCCTTGCCGCCAAGGACCCTGCCATCCTCAAGGAACTCGAGGAGCAAAACGAGGCGCTCGAAGGACGGCGCGGCGCGAAGATGTGGGCGGTCAATGTCGAGACCGGCGAACAGTCCTCCGGGCTCGAACTGACCGCACCGCCCGTCTGGGACGGCATCACCTCCGCCAACGGTCAAGTCTTCGTCAGCACCACCGACGGTCGTCTCCAGTGCTTCGGCAAGTGAGGGTTGTTTCCACCGGGAGAGGTTCTGGGTTCTCGGTTCGAGGTTCCCAAACTTGAAACCTTAACCTTCAAACCTTCAAACCTGCAACTTCCCCTTCCCTGCCTCACTCGGCCTTCGCTTCACTTTCGGTCCTGCCCGAAGCCCCGGCTTCGAGCAGGGCGATCACCGTCCAGGCCGTGCCCCAATAGGTCGAGGTTGCGTTGATTTTGTTTCGGTCGCGCGCCCGCGTGCTTGGCACCGGCCATGAGCCTGC
>JAUREI010000266.1 GCA_030827515.1 Prosthecobacter sp.
GGATCGGCGTCGTCGCGGATGACCTTGAGATTGATCACCCCCCAGCCCTGCCCCCCGAGATCCACCAGGTTATTGCGGCGACTGCCGCGGTGCTCGACCAGCCCAAGATCGGGCTTGGTCCAGGCGAGACCGTCGTCGCTCTCCGCGTAAGCCACGCGCCAGCGCGCCGAGGCGACCCGGTTCCCGGCATCATCATCGAAGGCGACATACCACAGGCGCCAGACGCCGTCATCCCGCAGGATGGACCCGTAGAACTGCACCCCCATGGCATCGACCGACCCCGCTCCGCCGCGTGACAGCAACGGGTTTGCGGGATGCCGCTGGGGTCGCTGCATCTCCAGCCGCAGGTTCCGCGTGTGCGGGATCGACACGGAATCGAAGGCGAAGAAGGTGGTCGCCCGGCTTTCATGGAAGAGATCGGCGGCCGAACCGGCCGACAGCATCAAGATCAGGGGGATGAAAGGGCGCAGAACGGTCGGCATGGCAAGGCAACGACCTGGATTCCGGCCAGCTATCCCAGCCAGCGGGATTTCAACGGGACAGGCCTCGATGCCGCCCGGCCTTCAACAAGTCCAGGCCACGGCGCAGACTCACCAGCAGGGTTTCCTCACGACTCAGGCCGAGCGCATCCACTGCCGCCTGCACCCGCTCCTCGGTCTCCGCCGCCAATCGCACCGGCACGGCGGTGCGCCGGTCCTGCCTTTTGCGTGAGCGCGAAGCCATGACAGCATGGAGAAGTTCGTATATCTGACTCAACTTTTCCCTGAAAAACTTCCGCCCTCGGAGGGTGGCACGCTAGGACGACGGCCGTTCCATGAGCAAGCGCTCGCGTCCCATTCCCCTGACCGGGTCCGACGAGCTGTTGCACCGCCTCGACGAAGCTGCAGTGCGCATGAGACGGACCCGCGCCCTGATGACGCGCGACGCCAACGAGATCGTCCTCGATGACCTGCTCCGCTGCGATTACGAATTGGCCTCGGCCGTCGTCGACAAGGCCCGGGGCGGAAGTTCCCGGCCGGCAACGCTTTCCATGGCCGCCGAGTCCAGCATGCCGCCGGAACCGGCAGAATGCCCGGAAAAGGTCACCTATCCTGGCGGTCGTCGGCATGCCGTCTCCGACGCCTGAGGCACCTCAGGACTCCGCCGTCGGTTCGCTCTCCCCGCGCTGCCAGTGGATCGGTGCCGCCCCGCTCCACTGCTTGAAGACGCGGGAAAAATGCGCGGCGCTCTTGTAGCCCAGTTCGCTCGCCACCGCCTTCACCTGCGCCTCGGGCTGGCGCAGCTTGACGGCCGCCTGCGAAAGTTTCAACCGTGTCAAACAGGCCAGCGGTGTCTCCTCGTCATAGCGCTTGAACAGCCGGGTCAGGTAAGCCGCCGAGACGTGGCAATGCCGCGCCGCCTCCTCGACACTGCCCAGTACGGGATAGTTGCGCAGCAGATGGCCACGGCAGCGCAGGTAGGTCGCGTAGGCCGGATCCAATTTCGTGGCCGCCGGCTGTCGGCTGTCGGCGCACAGCACGAGGGCGTGCTCCAGGGCCGCGGAGGCTGCGCGCAGCCCAAACCGGCCTCCGCGCAGGGCGTGGTCGATCACCTCTTCGAGCAAGCCGACGACGCGTGCGGCGTCGAGCACGCGGATGAGCAGGCCGGCCCCAAGACCAAGCTCGTCGAGCAGGCCGGCGGCGCGCGCTCCGGTGAGGTTGAAGAAATACTTCACCAGCGGTTCCTCAGCGTCGGATCGGATCACATGCGGCGTGGCCGGGTCAAAAAAAAACGCATGGCCGACGCCGACCTCGTGTCGCCTCCCAGCCAGAGTGACATGACCGCGGCCGCGCGCGACAAACTCAAAGGCCAGGAAGGGAAAACTGCGGCGGTCGACCACGAAATCAGGGGCGCACCACTCGCAGCCACCCCCCACCAATCCAAGCCCTGCACCGTCCCGTAGTCGCTGGCGCCAGTCAGTCAGGTAGAAGCGGCGGGTTCGCAGCACCTGGGTGGAGAAGTAGTCGGCCTGTTCCGTGGCGGGCATGGGCGGAGGGAAAGTGGCCTGCAAGAACGATCTTGCAGAGCGAGTCAAGAATCGTCAACCGGCTGGCAAGGATGGGCACAAGCCGTGTCTTGCTCTGATGCCGCCGCACGCGCGAGATTTCGCACCCCGCCATGTCCTCCGCTCAACCGCTCCGCGGCATCATCCCACCCCTCGTCACCCCCCTGTCCGGACGCGACACGCTCGATGTTCCGGGATTGGAGCGTCTGATCGAGCATCTGATCGCGGGCGGCGTCAGCGGCCTTTTCATCCTCGGCACCACGGGCGAGGGTCCGAGCCTGAGCTACCGGCTGCGCCGCGAACTCATCGAACGCACCAGCCGGCTGGCCGCCAGCCGCGTGCCGGTGCTGGTCGGCATCACCGACACCTCGTTCACCGAGAGCGTGAATCTCGCCCAATTTGCCGCCGAAGCCGGCGCGACCCACGTCGTGCTCGCGCCCCCCTACTACTTCCCTGCGGCACCGCCGGAGCTCTGGGAATACATCCAGGATCTGGTCGCCGAGATGCCCCTGCCGCTCTTTCTGTACAACATGCCCGGCCTGACCAAGGTCAGCTTCGACAACGACCTCGTGCAGCGCGCGCGCGACCTGCCCGGCATCTGCGGGGTGAAAGACAGCTCCTGCGACATGATCTACTTCCACCGCCTGCTTGAGGTCGCCCGTCAGCGGCCGGACTGGAGCGTGCTGGTCGGCCCCGAGGAACTCACCGCCGAGGCCGTGCTGCTCGGCGGCCATGGCGGCATCAACGGTGGCGCCAACCTGCATCCGCAGCTGTATGTGCGCATGCACCAAGCCGCCGCCGCCCAGGACCTGAAGCGCACCCGCGAACTGCATGCCGAGGTCATGCAACTGGCAGGCAGCATTTACACGGTTGGCCGACACAAGAGTGCCATCATCAAGGGCATCAAGTGCGGCCTGTCCCTGCTCGGCATCTGCGACGACCA
>JAUREI010000111.1 GCA_030827515.1 Prosthecobacter sp.
AACCCCGCAACCCACAGACCACCCATGAAATCCCAACGTCTCATCCCCCTCATCATCGCCACCACCGCCGGCCTGCTGCTCGCTCACAGCGGAGTCGAACTCGGCCCCAACGGTGGCCGCATCCTTGAGTTCAGCGACAACGAAACCATTCACGGCGAGGTCACCGTCAAGGACGGCCACTTCCACATCGCCGTGCTCGACAAGGACATGAAGCCGATCGTGGTGGACCAGCAGTCGCTCACCGCAACAACCGGCGACCGCAAAGCCCCGGTCAAGCTCGAGGTCAGCCGCAACGCCAAGGGCTTCAACGTGCCGCTGGTCAAGGCCGGCGAATGGCTCATCCTGCGCTACAAAAAAAACGCCGACGCCAAGGCCATCACCGCCCGCTTAGAGTACGACACCGCCACCTGCGGCGAGTGCAAGAACCCGGAGTGGCTGTGCAAGTGCAAGCCCGAGTGACGACCCTCACGCGACCGCCTCCGCCAGTTCCACGCGGCGGAGGAAGTCGCGGCGCATGAAATCAAGAAGGAACTCATTCAACGCGCAGCAGAGGATCACCAGGTTGCCCGCGGGCAGGCGATACGGATTGGCCGTCAGGTGTCCGTGAGCAAAGATGTGCCGGATGCAGGCAGCCAGGGTCAGCACCGAAAAGTCATGCCCGTCACGGTAACGCGCTAGATGGGTCTCATGGACGGGCAGCAGGCTCTGTGTGATGAGGAAACTGACCAGTTTGTGTTCCGGGTCCTGCGCTCGACACAGGCTGGCAAGCTCATGCACCCTGGCGCGCGGGTGATGGGCGAAGAGCGACCGGAAGGGAGGCCGGTCATTGCCCAGGTCCGCATAGCGCTCAAAGGCCGACCAAGTGAAAAAGATCTGGGTCAGGGCATCGTAGCCGGAAGCCGTTTCATCGCTGAACCCCTTCAGGTGCAACCCTCCAAAACAGGCCGCCAGACGCAGCCGATTGGCGAAACGATAGAAGTCATACTTCGTGCCAACGAATCCCAGCACCGCCACAGAATCTCCCGCCCGCTTCACAAGCATCCGTCCGCGATGGAAGCCCGGCAGAACCTCCTCAAGGTAAGGATAGGCCTCGGCGGATGGTTTCTCGTCCAGCATTCAGGCAGTCAGGCAAAGCTGCCTCCTCACTTCTGGTAAATCGGCAGGAAGTGGTGATACACGCTCAGGCTGAGCAGGGCGAGCGAGGTCGCGTAGACCGGGCCGGCGCTCTTTTCATTGCCGTTGCGCGGCAGCCAGGCGCCGTCATCGGACTGACAGCCCAGCAGCATCTGTTCCGTCTTCTGGCGGGCGGTGGCGGCATGATCGCCCCCGCGCTGATACATGCCTTGGGCATAGTAGTAGCAGCCGTAGAAGAACCAGGGCTCGCTGACCTCAGGCGGGAACTTCAGCAGCCAGTCGGACGAACCGAGCACCTCGGGCGCCTCATACTGGCCGGCCACCTGCAGCGAAAGCAGGCCGGCGGCAGTGGTCGAGAAGGTCTGGCGACCGCCGTAGGGCTCGTAACTGAAGGCCGCCTCGGACTGCTTGTAGTTGCCGTTGCTGTCGCGCTCGGCGCGGTAGCTGCGCTTGATGTAGGCAACGGCATTGTCGATGGCCTCCTTGGGAACGGAGATGCCGCAGTTCTTGGCCGCGCGCAGGGCCATCAACTGCCAGACGGAGACGGAGATGTCGCTGTCGCTGCTGCTCGGCTCGTAGCGCCAGCCGCCGCGGTTCGCCTCGCTCTTCGGGGTCTGCTGGGCTCGCAGGATGAGTTCAATCGCCTTCTCGGTCATGTCACGCAGGCGCCGGTCGGTCGCCTCGTCGGGAGCCATGCCGAGCATCTCGGTGAGCATGAGGGTGATGATGCCGTGGCCATACATGCGGCTGCGGTCGGTGCGCCCAAGGTAACCGTTTTCGTCGGGCTCGACGTTTTCGACGATGAACTTCAGTGCTCGCGTGGCGGCCTCGCCCTCGGGCCCAGGATTGCCCGGCAGGTGGCCGACCGAGGCCAGCCCCATGAGCGTCAGCGCGGTCATCGCGGCGGAGTGACTGGAAATGTCGCCCGGCCGCGGTTCCTTGTCGGTCTTCTCGGCCGAAAAATAGCCGCCCGGCCGCTGCTGGGTGAGCAGCCAGGCCACCGCCTTGTCGACGCTGGCCTTGACCTCGGGCGAGATGACTTCGGGAGCCGCGCGCAGCGGCGTGATGCCGAGGACGAGGCCGAGGAGGGGGAGCAGAAGGTGCCGCATGCGGAACTGCATCGCGCAGCATCCGCCGGACCGGCGGGGCGCGCCACTGAAAATGCGGGGGCTCAGACGGCGGGCGGACTGCCGGCCGCGCGGATCGATTCCTGCAGGCGCAGAATCTCGTGATGCAGATCGACGATCTCGCGCTGCACCTCGGCGGCGTCCTCGGGCCGGATGGCCGGATCCTTGAGCTGGGTCTGGTAGCGCTGGCGCCGCATCTTCAGGCCGGAGATCTGCAGCGACAGCAGGGCGTGACGGGCGTCCTCCACCCCGCCGGGCGGGGCCGGTTCATGGAGCAGGCGCGTCAGGGCCGACTGCTGGGCGGGTTCGAGCCCGGCGAGAAAGGCGTTCAGGGCCGAGGGCTCCAGGGGATCGAAACGTCCGCGCCAGACGCAGGCCAGCAGTTCCAGGCCCGGCAACTCCGCCAGCACCTGCTCCTGACCGCTCTCGCGCAGCCACGCGAGCACCCGGGCATCCGCCAGCGCCATGCGTGTGAGCAACAGCGCGGTCTTGTCCTGATCGGCCAGGGAGTCGCGGTTTGGCGTTGACTCGCCCCCCTTGTCGCGGCGCGGCGTGGGGCGGCGGCCGGCCCCCGCGACCAGCTTGGCCATGACATCCTCCGGGATGTCGAGGCGGCGGGCGACACGCTGCACGGTCGTCTGTCGGGCCAGGGGCGATTCAAACAGGCGGACGTTTTCCGCCATCTCCTCGGCGAAGCGAATTCGCTCGCGCACCTCAGCGAGGTTGCGGCGGGTCGAGGCGGCATCCAGTTGGTGATCGACAAAATCCTTGGCGCCCTTGAGCAAGTCGGCAAAGGCTTCGGTGCCGCGGCCGCGGATGAAGGAATCGGGATCCTCGCCCGCAGGCAGGGAGGCCACCTTGACGATGAGTCCGAAGGGTGCCAGGGCCTGGAAGGCGCGTTCCGCCGCCTTGTATCCGGCGTTGTCAGAGTCGTAGCAGAGCACGATCTCGTCGGCGAGCCGCTTGAGCGACCGCGCGTGCATTTCCGTGAAAGCAGTGCCCTGCCCGGCGACGACGTTGGGGAAACCCGCCTCGTGGACCATGATCGTGTCGATCTGCCCCTCGCAGACGATGGCCTGGCCGGCCTTGGCGATGGCGCGGCGGGCCTTGTCGAAGCCAAACAGCACCTTGCTCTTGTTGAACAGCGGTGTCTCCGGCGAGTTGAGATATTTCGCCGCCTTGGCATCGGCATCGAGCAGTCGTCCCGAGAAGCCGATGACCTCGCCGTTCTCACTGCGGATGGGGAACATCAGGCGATGGCGAAAGCGCGGGTAGGCCTCGCCCTTGTCCTCGCTCCAGGCGAGCAGACCGGCCTCAAGCAGCAGGTCACGGCTGAACTTGTGCCGCTGCGCCCACTGGCGCATCGGCGCGCCGGCGGCCGGGGCGTAACCCATTTGCCAGTTCTTCGCCACCGCCGAGGAGATGCCGCGCCCCTTGAGGTAGTCGCGCGCCGCGTCGGCGAGCGGACTGCGCAGCAGCAGTTCGTGATACCAGGCGGCGATCTCCTGGTGGGCGCGCAGCAGCAGGGAGCGCTGCTTCGCCGCCTGCTCGGCATTGGCATCCCAGACCTCCTCCTCGACGCGGATGCCGGCCGCGTCGGCGAGGCGGCGCACGGCCTCGACAAAGCTGAGTCCCTCGTGCTCCATGAGGAAGCGGAAGGCGTTGCCGCCGGCGCCGCAGCCGAAGCAGTGGTAGGTGTTCGTCGAGGGACGGACGTTGAACGAGGGCGACTTCTCGTTGTGGAAGGGGCAGAGGCCGACAAAATTCGTGCCGGCGCGGCGCAGCTTCACCGAGCGGCCGATGAGGTCCACGAGATCCGTGGACGCCAGCACCTGCTGCAGGGTCTCCTCAGGGATGCGCGCCATGGCATTGCTTCAGGGTTCCAGCCATTGCGCCGCGTCGATGATCACGTGCCCCTTGGTGCCTGCATTGCCAATCTCGACCCAGCCGGCCTTACCAGCTTCGAAACGAAACGTGCCGAGCGGATGAAAACCGTTCTTACCAGCCGGCGCCTTCTTCTGGTCGACCGTGAGCAGGGTGTCACCGTCGGCGTGATGAACGATGACCGGCACATTGGTGGAGCGATTCGAGAGCGCGCTGTAGGAAATCGCCACCTGATAGCGGCCGGCCTTGGGCAGGTCGGGCAGGAAACGCGCGCGCTGATTTCCCTTGTCTTTGTCGCTGTCATGGCGGTAGCCGCGCTCGACAAAGCCCGGGGTGGTGTGGCCCTCGGAATCGAAACCGGTGAGTTGCGCCTCGCTGTCATCGACGACGATGCCCGGCAGATCCGCCTTCTTGACCGAGGTGACCTCCGGGATCGGCGGCGACTCGAAATCGAGCACCTGGCCATCGGCGAGCAGGCGCGCCTTGAGCTTTTCATGGTTGATGTCCTGGACGGCAACGCCCTCGGCGATGGCCTGCACCGCCGCGCTGGCGGCGCTCTGGCCGAGCACCATGAACACCGGCTCCATGCGGATGCTTCCGAAGGCAATGTGGCTGGAGCTGAGGCAGACCGGCACCAGAAGGTTCGTGCACTCGGCGGCACGCGGGCGGATGCTGCGATAGCTGATCGGGTAGGGCCGGCTGCGCACCTGGACATCACCCTCGTTGCGCACGAAGCCCTCGGCGGTGACATAGCGCTGGATGTTGTGCGAATCCATGTTGTAGGCGCCCATGCCAACGCTGTCCTCGATCACCTCCTGGCGGCGGCAGTTCTTCTCGGTCATCACGTAATCACTGACCATGCGCCGGGCCTCGCGAACGTAGAGTTGGCGCGGCCAGTGGCCGTTGTCGGGGAACTCATCCCTGGCGAGGCCGAGCTTCTGGAAGGCGGCGCGGATCTTCTCCGGCACGCGCGGGTGATGGGCGTAGGTCCACATCAGACCCTTCTGCCAGTCCTCATGCGCCTTCCAAATCTTTGCGCGGGTCGCGTAATCGGCCTCCGGATAATCCCAGTTCATTCCGATGAAGTCGGTGCTGATGGCGAAGTTGTTGTTGGTGTCGGTCTTGCGGTTCGGCATCCACGACGGCGCCCAGGAGATGCGATCATCCCCGGCCTCGACATTGCGCAGGGCCAGTTCGAACTGGCGCTCGTCGTAGTTGGCCGGCTTTTCCCAGTCGAGCTTGTTGGCAGGGTCGTCGGTGGTGCACATGCGGAAATTGTAGGCCTGCACCTTGCGGTCTCCGCTGAACTCCACGCCCGGGTCTTTCTCGATGCCCGGCAGCAGGCCGCTCGACGGATCGCCCGGCTTCACATAGGGATCGACCTGGACCTTGAACTGGTGGTGATGGCTGTGGCCGACCTGGACGCCGTTGAGGGTCTCGCCATACACGCTGTTGGCCTCGCGACCCACGTGGTAGGCGACACCAGCCTTGGCGAAGAGGTCGCCCTCATAGGTGGCGTCGATGAACATCGCGCCCTCGAAGGCACGTCCGCTCTCCATGACGATGCGGACAATCCTCGTCCCCTCCTTGACCACGCCCTTGGCCAGGTCGAGGCGTTCGCCGCGCACGACGGTGACGCGATCCTTCACCTCGGCGAGCATGGCGTCGTAAACGGCGCTGGCCACCTTTGGTTCAAAGGTCCACATTGTGTCCTCGCTGCCGGTGTTGCCGTGCGGCTTGCGACTGAAGTAGGCCTCGCGCGTCTCCTGCTTCCAGTGGGACGGGTCGCTGTAATGGGTGAAGATGCGGCGGTAGAACTCGCGCGAAAGTCCGCCGATCGCCCGCTTGTTGCCAATGTCCGTGGCACCGAGGCCGCCGGTGGTCAGGCCGCCGAGAAACTGGGTCGGCTCGATGAGCAGAGCCGTGCGCCCCTCGCGGGCGGTCTGAATCGCGGCGGTGATGCCGCCGGAGGTGCCTCCATAGATGACCACATCGGCGCGATCGGCCGCAGCAGCCAGGGCCGGCAGCAGGAGGGAGGCAAGAAAGAGGGGCAGGCGTGTCATGGGCAGGGAAAGTCTAGTCGGTGGCGACGTCTTGGCGAGAACCGATTGCGGGCGAGTCCAGCGACTGCGGCAGCAGGTTGGGAATGCCGTCGTCGATGAGAAAGAGCCGGGTGCCATCCTCGGTCGCCAAAGCCGCCCCGGGGACCGGTGTCCCAAGGCGGGCGCGTTCCTCGGCGGTTGCCCAGCGCAGCCCCTGATGGGTGTCGGGACAGCGCAGCAGCGGCAGGACGGAATTCAGCCAGTCGGGATTCATGAGGGCATAGGAACGCGACCCTGCCGGGCCGCGCAGATGACGCGCGAACCGGTTCGCGCGCTCAAGCTGGGATGGGTCGGCCGAAGCCACCCGCAACTCACTGACCGGGGGCCTTCGGAGCCTCGGGCGCTGGAGCCTTCGGAGCTGACGGCGTCTCCGCCTTGGGCGCTGGAGCCTTCGGAGCCGGGGGCGTCGCGGCCTTCGGGGCGGCAGGGGTCGCGGCCTTCGGGGCCGGCGGCACGGCGTTCAGCAGCGGGCTGCCGATCTGAAGTTTCGGAGCGCCAGGAGCGGCTTCGGCGGGCTTGGGCTTCGGCGGACCGTCGACTTCCTTGGTCGGCAGCTTGGCACTGATCCAGTTCAGGCGGGCCTCGCCCTGGTCAAGCACTTCGCTGCTGGCGTTGGCGTGGCGGGCCGGTAGTGATTCATACATCGCCTTGGCATCGTCCTCCTTGCCGTCGGACCACAGCAGGTCGCCGAGGCGAAGCTGGGCGAGGGCGGCTTCATCCGTGCCGGCGTGGTCGGCGATCACCTGTTCGAAGGCGGCCTTGGCTTCGGTGCGCTTGCCGAGGCTGTCGAGCTTCGAACCGAGACCGAGGCGCGCCTGAGCGGCGAAGGCATGGCTGGAGTAATCGCGCAGGAACTGCTGCAGGGTTTCCACCGAGGAATCTTTCTTGGCGTCGTTCCAGAGCAGCTCGGCCTTGGCCAGCAGGGCGTTGCCGGCAGCGGCGGATCCGGCGTGGCGACTGACCACTAGATCATAATCCTCGACCGTCTTTGCCGCGGCAAAGGCGGCGGCGGCTTCGGCGTCACGAGCGGCGCCCAGATGACGGGTGACGCCATACACCACCACCAGCAGGGCCAGGGCGATGAAGGCGAGCAGGAGCTTCTTGAGGTTCTGATTGAGAAACTCCTCCATCGGAGTGAGCTTCTCGAGGGATTCGGTCGGGGCGGGATGTTCGGACATGAACCGGAAGGGATGAAAAGGAAATCTCAGGCACCGACCTTGGCACGGGCCTCGTCGGCCAGGGCGGTCGACAGGTAGCGTTCGCCGGTCGAGCAGCCGATGGTGACGATTAGTTTGCCGGCGTTTTCGGGACGGGCGGCGACGCGCAGGGCGGCGACCACGTTGGCGCCGGTGCTGATGCCGGCGAGGATACCCTCCTCGGCGGCGAGGCGACGGGCCATGGCGAAGGCTTCGTCATTGGAAACCTTGACGCACTCGACGATCTGCGGGTTGCCCTTGCTGTCCTTGAGATGGAGGTTCTTCGGCACGAAACCGGCACCCGTGCCCTGGATCTTGTGCGGGCCGGGCTGGACGGGTTCGCCGGCAAGGGTCTGATTGATGACCGGCGAAGCCTCGGGCTCGACGGCAATCGCCTCGAAGGAGGGCTTGCGCGGCTTGAGCACTTCGACGCAACCGGTGATGGTGCCGCCGGTGCCGACGCCGGCAACCAGGATGTCGATGCCGCCATCGGTGTCGGCCCAGAGTTCCTCGGCCGTGGTCTTCATGTGGATCGCCGGGTTGGCCGGGTTCTCGAACTGCTGGGGCATCCAGGCGTTCGGGGTTTCTTTGAGGATTTCCTCGGCCTTGGCGATGGCGCCCTTCATGCCCTGAGGGCCGGGGGTCAGGACCAGATCGGCGCCTAGCAGGGCGAGCAGCGTGCGGCGCTCGAGGCTCATCGTTTCGGGCATCGTCAGGATCAGCTTGTAACCCTTGGCGGCGGCGACAAAGGCGAGGGCGATGCCGGTGTTGCCGCTGGTGGGCTCGACGATGACCGTGTCCTTGTTGAGCACACCACGCTGTTCGGCATCCTCAATCATCGCCATGCCGATGCGGTCCTTGACGCTGCCGAGCGGGTTGAAGAACTCGCACTTCAGGGCCACGGTGGCGCCGACGCCTTCGCTGACCTTGTTGAGCTTGACCAGCGGGGTGCCACCCACGGTTTCGACGATGTTGTTGTAGATGCGGCCCATGGCTTGTGTGTCGGTTGAGAGATTCCGGTGACAGGTGCGCGAGGCGTCAGGCTCAGTGCTGCGTGCAGAATTCTTCGAAGCGGTCCATGCCGGCGTTGATGACGTCGAGGCCGGTAGCGTAGCTGAAGCGGATCGTGTTCTCGGTGCCAAAGGCGACGCCGGGCACGGCGGCCACCTTGGCCTTGCTGAGCAGCTTCTCGCAGAAGTTGACGGACTTGATGCCCATCGGCTCGACGTTGACCAGGAAGTAGAAGGCGCCCTGGGGCTCGACCACGCGGACGTTCTTGATCGCCTGCAGGCGGCTCAGCATGTATTGGCGGCGCACGTTGAACTCGTCGCGCATGTCGGCGACGATCTGCTGGTCGCCCTGAAGGGCGGCGATGGCGCCGAACTGGGCGAAGGTCGTCGGGTTGCTGGTCGTGTGGCTCTGAATCGTGTCGATGGCCTCGGCGATCTTCTTCGGCGCGGCGGTGTAACCAAGGCGCCAGCCGGTCATCGCATAGGCCTTCGAGAACCCGTTGATGGTGATCGTCAGGTCGAAGATCTCCTTGCTCAGGCTGGCGATGCTGATGTGCTTATGCTCGTCATAGACCAGCTTCTCGTAGATTTCGTCGGACAGGATGAGGATGTCCTCGCCGGCGGCGATGTCGCCGATGGCCTGCAATTCCTCGCGGGTGTAGACCGAGCCGGTCGGGTTGCCCGGGCTGTTGAGGATGATCATCTTGGTGAGCGGGGACATGGCATCCTCGAACTCCTCGGCGGTGATCTTCCAGCCGTTCTCGGCCTTCGTTTCGACAATGACAGGCACGCCGCCGACGAGCTTTACCATTTCAGGATAGCTGGTCCAGTAGGGGGCGGGAATGATGACTTCGTCGCCCGGATTGACGGTGGCGGCGATGGCGTTGTAGCAGGAGTGCTTGGCGCCGCAGTTCACGCTGATCTGCGAGGGGTCGTATTGCAGGTTGTTGTCGATCAGCAACTTGGCGGCAATCGCCTCGCGCAGCTCAAGCAGGCCGGCGCTCTCCGTGTAACGGGTCTGGCCGTTGTTGAGGGCGTCGATCGCGGCCTGGGTGATGTGGGCCGGCGTGTTGAAGTCGGGCTCGCCCGCGCCAAAGCTCAGAACGTCCACGCCCTGCTTCTTGAGCGCCTTGGCCTGGCTGGTGATCGACAGGGTCATGGAAGGCGACAGCTCGGCGACGGTTTTGGCGATAAAGTCCATAGGGAGAGGGGCGGTCTTGTGGTTGTGCGAAAAGTTCGTGAAGGGGAGCTAAAAAGGAGCGCAGCGGGGGTTTGTCAACGAAAGCAATCGGACTGCCGGTTTATTCCAGCAGTGAGCGGAGGCTCTCGCGCAGGGCCGGGCCGATGTCGGCGCGGGCCAGACCGAATCGGACATTCGCGGCAATGAAGTCGAGCTTGTTGCCAATGTCATGGCGCTGTCCCTCGTAACGAAGCCCGTGCAGCACCTCCCTGCCCATGAGGGCGGCCATGGCGTCCGTAAGCTGCAGTTCCCCGCCCCTGCCCCGCGGGGTCTGCTCCAACTGGCGGAAAATCCCCGGCGAAAGCACATACCGGGCGCTCACGGCCAGCCGCGAGGGCGCTTCGGCCGGCGCGGGCTTCTCGACAAAGCTCTCGGCCCGGAACAGGCCGGGCGCGACCTCGGGGCCCCCGAGGATGCCGTAGCGGCTCACATTCTCCGCCGACACCTCCTGCAGGGCCACGGCGCTGCCCCCATGCGCCTCGACAACGTCGGCCAACTGCCGGGTCAGCGGCGCGCCCCCGGTGGTCACCACGGTGTCGCCCAGCAGCACGGCAAAGGGTTCGTCGCCGACATGTTCGCGTGCCTGCAGGACGGCGTCGCCCAGCCCGCCCATGCGCGGCTGCCAGACATAATGAATGCGCGCCAGACTGTGCAGCCGGCGCATGTCCTCCAGTTCGGCGCTGCGCCCCTTCGCCTCCAGTTCGGCCTCCAGCTCGGGGGCGGGATGAAAATGCTCCTCAATGGCGCGCTTGCCGCGGCTGATGACAATGAGGATGTCGGTGATCCCCGAGGCCACCGCCTCCTCGACAACGTATTGGATGACCGGCTTGTCGACGAGCGGCAGCATTTCCTTGGGCACCGCCTTGGCGACGGGCAGGAAGCGGGTGCCGAAACCGGCGGCGGGAATGACGGCTTTGCGTACGGGAGGCATGACAGTGCAGGCTAGCCTGCACCCTTCCCCCTTGTCCACTGCGGCTTGCGGGAACCGCACCCCGCCCCCCTCAGGGCCGAGGGATCTCGTTGAGGGTGTAATAGGCCTGGGCGTGCAGCAGGGGCTCGCCCCTGGCGTTGTGGACGCCGTCGAGATGCAGCTCATGAACGTGACCGCGCGTCAGTTTCGACACGGTCAGCCGGACCGACCGGCCATCCTTGGCGACCTTGGCCGCAGTGATCTGCGGCAGCACTTCGTCGACCTCGGGACCGCCATAGTCCTCGCGGTAGGCGTAGGTGAAGGCGCGCATCGAGTAACTAGCCGGGTTGCCGGCCACTTTTGCGTCGACCGGTTCAGTGAAGGCCAGCTCAAAGCCGTCCGGCTTGGCGCGCATTTCATGGACCTCAAACGGCGTCCTGCCGGTCCACTCCAGCTTTTCAAAGCACCAGGGCTTGCCCCCCCGCGCGCCCCAGCCGCGGTCGCTGCCACCGACAAACAATTGTCCCGCGGCATTCATCCGTCCGCCGATCAGGCCGCTGGCAAAGCCGGCCCGGAACGGGAAAACCACTCCCTGGCGAATGCCGTTCACCGTCTCCAGAAAGACGCGGCTGACGTTGCTGTGACTCTGGTCGGCAATGAAGAGCTGGTTCTGGAAGGGGCCAAACTTGCCGCCGGTCTCGTCGCAGACGATGAAGGTCGGCGAGTTGCCGATCTTGCCGTGGACCAGATACACCGCCGGCGGCAGCAGTTCCTTGATGCGGGCGCGCTGTTCGACGAGGCGCACGGGGTCGCCCCCGGGACGGGGTTCGCCCCGCTTGCGCCCCTCCAGAAAGGCCTCGGGCGACGGATCGACCGGCCGCGGCCCCATGTTCGGCGCCTGTTCATACCAGGCGTTGCCGCCGGGATGCCCCTGGAAGCTGCCGGGCACCAGGTGATGCAGACTCGACGACCCTCGCCATGGCCCCTGGTTGTCGGTCATGAACACGTTGCCCTCGGCATCAAACCCGAGCCCGCCCGGGCTGCGAATGCCGCCGCAGGTGGGCAGCAGGCTGCCATCGGGCCGCACGCGCAGCACCCAGCCGCGCCAGGGCACCGCACTCGAGAACGACCCCGTCAGACAGAGCCCCACCCACAGGTCGCCCCGCTTGTCGAAACGCGAACCAAAGGCATACTCATGGTAATCGCCCGACACCCCCCAGGACTGGCTGTAGGGCTCAAAGAGATCGGCCCGGCTATCGCCGTCCTCATCGCGCAATCGGGTCACCTCGTAGCGCGTCGTCGCATGGAGATCGCCGTCCTTGAAGGCCAGGCCGAGCACCTCATGCAGACCGGAGGCGAAAAGCTGATACTCCACCTTCGCGGGATCCGCCTGCTCGGCGCCGCTCACCAGCCAGACCTCGCCGCGGCGCGTGCCGACTGCGAGCCGGCCATCGGGCAGCAGATCGATCGAACCCACCTCAAACGCCGTCTCGGCAGGAGTCGCAAAGGTCGTGATCCGATAAAAATCGGCCTCCCCCTCGCCATGGGCGAACGCGGTCGCGAAGGCGAGAGCGGCGAGGCAACGGAACGGTGCTGGGAAAGACATGGCCCATATCAACGGAGCCAGGATGCGGATTCAACCGGAGATGTCAGGGGGGATCGGCAATTGACACCCGGCGCGGGCCGGGGATACTCGCGCCGCCCACGGCC
>JAUREI010000052.1 GCA_030827515.1 Prosthecobacter sp.
AACCTCGGGATGCCGGGCCAGCACGCTTCGAATCTGCTCGATCACCCGCTCTGGCAGCTCGTGGTTCATGCGTCCTCCTCCTCGGCGAGTCGAATCATCCGCTCGGCAAGCTGTTCGAAGGCCGGAAAGTATGGATCGGTGATGGCCTCCACGATCGCCTGGACCGTGCCGTCGTCATAGACGCGCGTGCTGCGGTTGCGGTCGCGGATCATCTCCATCCACAACTCGCCGTCCTCGATCAGTTCGTGGGCAAAGGCCTCGCGAGCGGCATCGCGCGATCCATACATGCGGCCGGCCCCGCGCGATTCCAGAAAGTCCTTGAGGGTGTGCCAGGCAAGTTCGTGGGTGAATTCGAAGGCCTGGACGAGTCCCTGCTGTTCCAGCAGGCTGAGTTCACGCTGACGACGCAATTCGACGGCCGCTGTCAGATGGCCCAGAGCCTTCTGATAGTTCTGAAGACGCTGTTGCCAGCGAACATCCAGCCCATTCATAAAAACCAGAATAACAAATTCCACACGCAATGGGAAGAAAAATTGCGTCCACGCAGTCGCCTTTCAGCCGTTTGAAATCTGAAATCTGAGATCTGGAATCTTTCGTGCGCCTCACCCCTTCTTCCGTGCGGGTTTCGGGGCTTCCCAGACCCGTTCAGGATCGTAGGCGGGATTCGCCTCCGGCATCTGGGCGCCGACCCTCTCCAGCCAGTCCTGCAATTCCTTGTAGAATTCGAGAGTGATGTCGGCCTCGGCTTCGGCGAGGTTGAGGGCTTCGCCGGGGTCGCGGCGCAGGTTGTAGAGTTCGAGGCGGTCATCCTCGTGGAAGAGGATGAGTTTCCAGTCGCCGGCACGCATGGCACTGTAAGGGCTGGCACCACCGGGGTGATAATGCGGGTAGTGCCAAAACAGCGCGTCCCGCTCCAGCAGGTCCTTCTGGGTCAGCAGGGGCATCAGGGAGACGCCATCAAACACGGCTTCGGTCCCTGGGTTGACGCCGGTGAAGGCAAGCACCGTGGGGGTGAGGTCATGACTGATGACGGGGACGTCGCAGGTGCTGCCGCCATCGATGACTTCGGGCCAGGCGATGATCAGCGGCACGCGCACGCCACCCTCGTGGGAACTGCCCTTGCCCTGTCGCAGCGGGCTGTTGTCGGTGGGGCCACGGCGCCAGCCCTGGGCTCCGACGAGCTGGCTGAGTCCGCCATTGTCACTGGTGAAGATGAAGAGGGTGTTTTCGGCGAGGCCAAGCTCCTGAAGAACGGTGCGCAGGCGACCCACGCTGTCGTCGACGCTTTCCACCAGGGCGGCGTAGACCGGATCGAAATGGTTGCCGGCGGGTCCCTTGGCGCGGTATTTGGCGGCGACTTCGGCCTTGGCCTGGATGGGCGTGTGCACGGCGTAGTGCGGCAGGTAGACAAAGAAGGGTTTTTCCTTGTGCTCACGGATGAAGCCAACGGCCTCCTCGGTCAGGCGGTCGGTGAGAAACTCGCCCTCGGGACCGTCCTTCAGGGTGGGGATCCTGTAGGGCGAGAAGTAGCTGGGCGGTGAGCCGGCCTCATAACCGCCGACGTTGAGGTCAAAGCCGTGGGCTTCGGGACCCTCGGGGCCGAGGTGCCATTTGCCGATGCTGGCGGTGGCGTAACCGGCGCCCTTCAGGTGCTCGGCCAGGGTGGTCTCCTCCTGTGGAAGAAATTTGGTCCATTCGGGAATCTGCAGGCGCGCATGCGGACGTTGATGGCCGGCGATCCAGTCGGTCAGATGCAGGCGGGCAGGGGACTTGCCGGTCAGCACGGCGGCGCGGGTCGGCGAACAGACCGTGCAGGCCGAATAGGCGTCGGTGAAACGCATGCCGTCGCGGGCGAGTTGGTCGATGTTCGGAGTCTCGTAGAACTTGCTGCCCTGGCAGCCAAGATCGGTCCAGCCGAGGTCGTCGACCAGCATGAGCACGACGTTGGGCGGCCGGTCCTGGGCGAGGGCGGGGCAGGCGAGTAGCAGCAGGGCCGAAAGAAGACGCATGGTTGCATTCAACCGGCGCCACGACGGACGTCAAGAACGGTCGCGTTCCTCGGGGATAAAAGCCGGCCGCTTGCCGCGTTACCTTGCGCGCATGTTCCCGAATCCCCTGCAGCAGACCACACGACGGCATTTGTTCGGCCGTTGCGGACTCGGCGTCGGCTCGCTGGCGCTGGCCTCGCTGATGGCCGACCGAGGGTTGCAGGCTGCCACCGCCCCAGGCCCGGGGGTGACCCGTCGCGGTCCGCACGTGCCGAAGGCGAAGAATGTCATCTTCCTGTTCATGGCCGGCGGACCCTCGCAGCTGGAGATGTTCGATCACAAGCCGCGCCTGCAGGAACTCAATGGCCAGCCAATCCCGCAGAGCTACATTGAGGGCAAGCGTTTCGCCTTCATGGACAGCAGCCACAAGGTCAACCTGCTGGCCTCGCGGCGGACCTTTCGCCAGCACGGTGAAAGCGGTGCCTGGGTGAGCGACCTGCTGCCCTGCACGGCGGGCATTGTCGATGACATCAGCCTGGTCACGACCTGCAAGACCGAGCTCTTCAACCATGCGCCGGCCAAGCTGTTCATGAACACCGGCAGCGGCCAGTTTGGCCGGCCGTCGATGGGGGCCTGGGTGACCTATGGCATCGGCAGCGAATCCTCGGACTTGCCCGGATTCGTCGTCCTGCAGAGCGGTCCGCGCGGTCCGCGCGGCGGGGCGGTGAACTGGGGCAGCGGCTTTTTGCCGACCACCTACCAGGGTGTGCCGCTGCGCAGCCAGGGGGAGCCGATTCTCAATCTCACCACGCCGGCCAGCGTTGACGCGCGCAGCCAGCGCCGGGTGATCGACGCCGTGCGCGATCTCAACCTGAAGCGCTTGGTGGAGACCGGCGACGACGAGATCCAGACCCGCCTCAATGCCTACGAGATGGCCTACCGGATGCAGACGAGCGCGCCGGATTTGATCGACATCTCCGGCGAGTCGAAGGCGACTCTCGACCTCTACGGCATCCAGGACGTCAACGAATCGAGCTACGCGCGCAACTGCCTGCTGGCCCGTCGCCTCGTCGAACGCGGTGTGCGCTTTGTGCAGCTTTATGACACGAGCTGGGATCATCATGGCGGTCCCACGGAAACCCTGGAGAAGCATCTGCCGGAGAAGTGCCGTGACATCGACCGGGGTTCCGCCGCGTTGATTCGCGACCTCAAGGCGCGCGGCCTTCTCGACGAGACCCTGGTCATCTGGGGCGGTGAATTTGGTCGCACACCGATGGGCGAGGTGCGCGAGTTCACGGGTCGCAACCATCACATCGATGCCTTCACGATGTGGTTTGCCGGCGGCGGCATCAAGGCCGGGCAGGTCTTTGGCCAGACCGACGAACTCGGCTTCGACGCCGTTGAAAATCGTGCCCATGTCCATGACCTGCACGCGACGATCCTGCACCTGCTCGGGCTCGATCATGAGAAGCTGACCTTCCGTTTCCAGGGGCGCGACTTCCGTCTCACCGATGTGCATGGCCGTCTGCTCCAGGGATTGCTCGCGTGAACCTGCAACACCCGCGTCCGTTCGGCGTTGTCAGCGTTCCATGAAACGTCTGTTCCTCTCCTGCCTGCTTGCCGTGGTTGCTCCGGCGGCCGCCGAACCACCGCACGTGGTTTATCTCATCGCCGACGACCACGCCTGGCGTGACTTCGGATTCATGGGCAGCCGGGAGGCGCTGACACCCAATCTCGACCGTCTCGCCGCGCGCTCGGCCCGCTTCAGCAACGGCTACGTGCCGACCAGCCTGTGCAGTCCCTCGCTGGCCACCCTGCTGACGGGTCGCTACCCACACCAGAGCGGCCTGCACTACAATCATCCGCCACCCGGCAACAGCGCCTTCAACCGCATGCGCTCGCGGGCCGAATACGAGCAGGCGCGTTCGCCGGCCTTTGAGAGGATCCGCAACCTGCCTTCGCTGCCGCGCGTGCTCGGCGATCTTGGTTACCGCTCCCTGCAGACCGGCAAGTTTTGGGAAGGCCACTTTTCGAATGCCGGTTTCACCGAGGGCATGACGGTGTTCGAACCCGCTCCCGGTCAGGATTATGGCGGCAACCGCGTGCTCGCCAATGGGGAACTCGCCGCCCATGGCAATGGTGATCACGGCCTGAAGATCGGTCGCGAAACCCTGCAACCGATCGCCGATTTCCTCGACCGGCACGCCGCGCAGGCTCCGACCTTCGTCTGGTATGCGCCCTTTCTGCCGCACCAGCCCCATGATTCACCAGCGCGGTTTTACGACCTTTACCGGGGGCGCGGACTGCCGGCGCATCGCATCCCCTATCTGGCCTCGGTCAGCCAGTTCGATGCCACCGTGGGCGAACTCCTTGAGTTGTACGACAAGCGCGGGCTGACGGCACGCACGCTCTTTGTCTTTGTCAGCGACAACGGCTGGACGCCGGACACCGTGCGCGACAAAAAACGCTCGGTGGAATTTGCGCCCCTCAAGCGCAGCAAGTATTCGCCCTTCGAGGACGGCCTGCGCACGCCCATCCTGTTGAGCTGGGAGGGCGTGATTCGGCCGGGCGCGCATGAGACGCTGGTCAGCAGCGTCGACCTGCTGCCGACCGTTCTGGAGGCGGTGGGGGCGCCTGCCGCCGTGCCGAATCTTCCCGGGCGCAGCCTGCTCGCCGCCGCCAGGGGGGAGTCGGTCCTGGCCGGGCAGCCCGTGTTTGGCGAAATCTATCCCGGCGATGCCAGCGTGCTGGGCAAGCCGGCGCGCGACATCGCCTATCGCTGGCTGCGCTTGGGTCGCTACAAACTCATCGTGCCTCACCTGCATGGCGAGTCCAAGCCCTGGAACGATTACCTGCGCGAGGTGTCCCTCTTCGACCTTGAGGCGGATCCGGGCGAAACCCACAATCTGGCGACCGACCCCGCGCAGGCGAAACGTTTGCGCGACTTGCGCGAAAGACTCGACGCCTGGTGGACTCCGGGTCAGAATGATGAACTGCCGCCGCTCTTCCCTCGCTGATTCCCTCCCATGAAATCGCTGTCCTCCCTGCTGCTCTGCCTCGCCCTGCCGGTCCTTGCCGAAACCGTCGGTCCCTGGAATCTCGACATCCTGCGGCAGGTGCCGGAGATGCGCTGGGTTCAGCGCGATCAGGCGGTCCACTCGCTGCTCTATCAGGGCGAGGAATTTCAGGGCAAACCGACCGAGGTTTTCGCCTTCTATGCCTCGCCAACCACGCTGGGTGAGGCGCCCGCGGGAACGAAGTTTCCCGGGGTCGTCCTCATCCACGGCGGCGGTGGCACCGCCTTTGCCGACTGGGCCTGGTTGTGGGCGAAGCGCGGCTACGCGGCCATCGCCATGGATCTGAGCGGTCATCGTCCGCCCGATCCCACCTACGATCCCAAAACCGGCGCGCCGATGGGTCATCAGAGCGATGCCAAACTGCGCACCCGGCTGGCAAACGGCGGGCCCAATCACGGGCACCCGGAGAAGTTCGACAGCATCGGCGGCAGTCACCTTGACGACTGGCCCTTTCATGCCGCCGCCAGCGTCATCCGCGCCCACTCGCTGCTGCGCTCCTTTGACGAAGTCGATGCCGACCGCACGGCGGTGACCGGCATCAGCTGGGGGGGTTACACGACCTGCCTGGTGGCCTCGCTCGACAACCGCTTCAAGGCGGCCGTGCCGGTCTACGGCTGCGGCTTCCTGCACGAGGGCGAATCGGTGCAGAAGCCGAGCATCGACAAGCTCGGCGAACGCGCCGGCGACTGGGTGCGCGAGTATGATCCCGGCAGCCTGCTGCCGCGCTGCCAGGTGCCGATCTTCTTTGTCAACGGCACGAACGACGTTCACTACGTGCTCGACAGTTACCAGAAGAGTTTTGATGTCGTGAAGAGCGAGAAGCAGATGCGCATCGAGGTCAACATGCGCCACAGCCATCCGGCAGGCTGGGCACCTCGGGAGATCGGCCTGTTCATCGATTCCAAGTGCCGTGGCGGTGCCGCGCTGCCGGTGCCCGGTGCCCCCGTGCTGGCAGACGGGCGTGTGCGGGTTCCCTTCACCAGCGCCCTGCCGCTGAAGAACGCGCAGCTGCATTACACCACCGACGGCGGTCTGCGCTCGAAGCGGGTCTGGCACAGCGTCGATGCGGAGATCGGCGATGGCGTCATCCTCGCTCCGGCACCACCGGCCGATGCCAACACCTGGCTGGTCAGTGTCACGGATGAGCGTGACGCCAGCGTCAGCACGACCGTGCAGTTCCGCTGAGGGCGGTCACTTCGCCGCCTTCTTCCTTTTCGTCACGTAGTCCGGCCAGACGATTCGCTTGCCCTCGGCGCCGGTGAACTGCCACTCGGGCCAGACCGGCGACTCGGCGCGCACTTCGTGGTATTGGGCGCGCATCAGCGACAGCAGTTCGGCGATTTTCGCCGGCTCGCTTTCCGCAAGGTTGCGGGTTTCGGCGAGGTCGTTCTTCAGGTGGTAGAGTTCAAAGCCGGTCAGTTCCGCCTTCTTGAAATCCTCCTGCATCGCGGCCGTCAGGCTGTTGTTGCGCGGTTCCTGCAGACGGTCGAGCGAGGCCAGCAGCTTCCATTCGCCCGCGCGCAGGGCGACCTTGGGTGCGCCGGCGGCGCGATTGAAATGCCAGTACAGCGGTTTCGTGCGCTGGACGGTGCCGCCGGTGAAGAGCGGGGCGAAGGAGGCCCCGTCAAGCGTGCGCCCGGCGGGCGGCGTCAGCCCGAGCAGGTCGCAGACCGTGGGCAGGAAGTCGATGCCGCACACCGCCTCGTCGCTGACGCTGCCGGGAGCGATGCGACCGGGCCAGCGCAGCAGGCCTGGGACGCGGATGCCCCCCTCGTAGAGCGACCCCTTTTTGTCGCGCAGGGGGCCGGCACTGCCATAGGGATGCTGGCTGGTGATGGCGGGTCCGTTGTCACTCGTGAAGAACACCAGGGTGTTGTCGCTCAGGCCCTCGGCCTTCAGGGTCGCCATGAGACGGCCAAAGGCTTCATCCATCTGGGTGATGTTGCCATGATGGGCCGAGTACGCGGGGTCGGCATGCGGATAGAGCTGCGCGTGGCGCGGTTCGGTGGCGATGGGTTCGTGAGGCTCGTGGAAGGCGACGTAAAGGAAGAACGGCCGGTCCTTGGCGCGGCCTTCCCTCAGCCAGCTCACCGCCTCGGCGGCGACCAGCGGCGCGGCATAGCCTTCCAGCCGGCCAAGAGACTCACCGTTGCGCACAAAATTGTCGGGGTTGTGGTGATTGGGATAGGCGTTGTTCTGCGTGGCGAACCAGTGGTCGAACCCGTGGTCGTTGGGTTGGGGTTGCGATGGATGATTGAACTGGCCGTTGAGATGCCATTTGCCGCTCAGGGCGGTGGCGTAGCCGGCCCGGCGCAGCAGGGTGGCGACGGTGGTCTCCTCGCGCTTCAGGTGCACGGGTGACTCCTCCGGAATCCAGTCGCGGATGCCGAGACGGGTGGGTGTGCGCCCCGTCATCAGCGCGGCGCGCGAGGGCGAGCAGTTGGCATGACCGGCATAACAGGCGGTCAGCTTCAGCCCCTCACTGGCGAAGCGGTCGAGGTGCGGCGTTTGCACGTCACTCGCACCGTAGCAGCCGAGGTCGCCGTAGCCGAGGTCGTCGGAGACGACGAGCAGCAGGTTGGGGCGGTCGACGGCACAGAGCGCGGACGTTGTGAGGGCGGCAAGGCAGGCGAGCAGGCGCATCCTCAGGCAACGTGCCGGGGCGGGGGGATGTTGCGGCCCGGGGGGATCCGTTGGATCACCGGCTTCTCAGGAGCGCTTGAAGAAGGCTCCGAGGGCGCCCTGCATGGCGGCGTTGAGCGCCTGCTGAATCTGGGCGGGGCTCGGGTGTTCGGCATCGATGACACCGTTCGGGGTCAGCTTGTCAATGACCTGGGGCAGGAACTGTGAGAGCAGGGGCAGCAGCATCTGCGGCTGGAAGCCGAGGCGACCGGCGAGCTGGCGCAGGCCTTCCTCGCCAAGCGCCTGCTGGAGTTGCGAGGGCTGGACGCCGGGGTTGGCCTCAAGGCTGACCCAGGTGGCAAAAAGTTCGCCGCAGCCGGCTTCCTCAAAGCGGCGTTGCAGGCCTTCCAGGCCGCCGGCTTCCTGCAGCAGGCCGGAGAGCAGTTCGGCCGGATTGCCAAGCGCTCCGCCCAGTGCCTGCCGGGCAAGTGAATCAAAAAGTCCCATGGCGTGCCGACAGTTCGCCGGGATGCCGGCAAGTCAATCGCCGAGTCAGGCGGACGGGGAGTCCTCGAAACGGCGAGGGCGGATCGACAGCATCAGAACGCCCGCCACCGCGGCGGCGGCGCCGAAGACGCCGAAGGTGACGTTGAGCGGCACGCCCTTGTCGCGCAGGATGCCGAAGCCCCAGTCGGCGAAGCCGCCACAGCTGATGCTGACCAGATTCATCAGGCCGTAGCCGGTGGCGCGCAGTTCGGGGCGGGCAATCTGGCAGAGGATGGGCATGTTGTTGCAGTCGAAGAAGCCCCAGCCGACGCCGAAAAGGGCGAGGAAGCTGACCGCCATCACGAGTGAGCCGGCATTGCCGACGCCGAACAGGGCGGGGATGAGCAGGGTCAGGCCAATGGCGCTGACGAAGATGCGGCCGCGGGCACTGCGCCCCATCCACTTGTCGGCCAGCCAGCCGCCGACAACGGCGGCGCAAAGCGAGGCGATGTTGATGTAGAGGGTTGCCGAGACCCCGGCCTTGCCCTGGCCGATGTCGAACTTCTCCTTGAGGATGGCCGGCATCCAGTCCTTGACCACCCAGGCCGGGATGGCAGGCAGGGTGAAGCAGAGGACGAGGAAGAGGAAGTAGCGGTTGCCGAGCAGTTCGCGCAGGGCACCGCCGGCCGAGATCGAGGGGCGCAGGGCGGCGGAGGCGTCGCGCGGGGCGTTTTTCAGCAGGAAGAACAGCGGCACGGCATAGGCCACGCCAAGCAGGCCGCAGAGGTCGAAGGCCCAGCGCCAGCCGAGATTCGGATCATCGGCGACATGACCGCTGAAGCCGCCGAGCATGACGCCGAGGTAAATGGCCATCTGGTGCAGGCCGACCGCGCGCGAGCGGGTCGGACCGGTGTGGAAATCGGCAATCAGCGCCAGGGCCGCCGGGATGTAGCAGGCCTCGCTGATGCCCATGAGCGCGCGTGTCACCAGCAGTTGATCGAAGGTCGTGCAGTGCCCGGTGGTCCAGGTCACGGCCGACCAGACGAAGAGGCTGACGACAATGACGTGCTTCTTGCTGAGGCGGTCGGCCAGATAGCCGCCGACCGGGCTGAGGAAGGCATAGACCCACTTGAACACCGCCGGCAGGAAGCCCCAGTTGGCCTCGCTGCCGATGCTCGGGATGTCCTGCATGACCGAGAACTTCATGGCCGCGAGCATCTGCCGGTCGAGGTAGTTGAGCAGAGCCACCGGCAGCAGCAGGATCACCGCCGTCCAGGCGGTGCGGGAGAGGGTGGAACGGGCATCGGTCATGGTTGGCGCGCAGTCTTAGCAGCCCAGCCGCCGCGGTCAAAGCCCAATCCTTGTCCAGGCTTGACCTGAGAATGACCAAAGCGCCCGCGCAAGTTCGCGAGCCCGGTGGCCGTAGGTGAAAAACGTGCCGCCCGATTTCCCCGTTCTGTCCCGCCGCCAGGCGCTGCTGCGTCTGGGTGGTGGCTTGGGCGGACTCGGCCTGGCGTCCGCTCTGGGCGCGCCGGCCTCCCATTTTGTGCCGCGCGCGAAGCGCGTCATCCACCTTTTCATGAACGGCGGCCCCTTTGGCCCCGATTTTTTTGATCCGAAGCCTGCACTGACAAAGTATGCGGGCCAGCGACCCGAGGGGGCTGACCTGCGCACCGAGCGACCCACCGGCGGCCTGCTGGCCTCTCCGTATGCCTACCGGCCATCTGGCCGCAGCGGCCTGCCGGTCAGTGAACTGCTGCCCAACCTTGCCCGTCATGCCGACGAGCTCTGCGTGCTGCGCTCCTGTCACACCGACAATCCGAATCACGGTCCGGCGCTGCTCTTGATGAACAACGGCACGATGACCGAGCGCGTGCCGAGCATGGGCTCCTGGCTCAGCTACGGGCTCGGCAATGAGAATGCCAACCTGCCGTCGTATGTCGTGCTTTGTCCGGGGCGACCGGTGCGCTTCTCGATCCTCTGGACCAGCGCCTTTCTGCCCGCCGAACACCAGGGGGTGTACATCAATCACGCCAACCTCGATCCGCGCCAGATGATCCCCTGGCTGCACAACGCCCGCACGGAAGCCGGCCGCCAGCGCCGCCAGCTCGACCTCATCCAGCAGCTCAATGAGGCGCATCTCGCCGCCCGTGGCGGCGCCGACACCGCCCTCAACGGCCGCATTCAGGCGATGGAGACCGCCTACCGCATGCAGTCGGCCGCCACCGACGCCTTTGATGTGGGGCGCGAGCCCGAGCGCGTGCGCGAGATGTATGGCAAAAGCCACTTCTCCAACGGTTGCCTGATGGCGCGCCGCCTGGTCGAGCGCGGCGTCCGCTTCGTGCAGGTGTATTACGGCAACGGTCAGCCCTGGGACACTCACTCCAAGCACGATGAGCAGACGCGCAAGCTGGCCGCCGACATCGACCGGCCCATCGCCGCGCTGATTGGCGACCTCAGGCAGCGCGGCCTGCTCGACGACACGCTGATTGTCTGGGGCGGTGAATTCGGCCGCACGCCGGTGAGTGAAAACGGCAACGGCCGCGATCACAATCCCCACGGCTTCTGCATGTTCCTCGCCGGTGGCGGGGTGCGCGGCGGCACCTCCTACGGTGAGAGCGATGACTTTGGATTCAAGGCCGCGGTTGACCGCATGCACATCCACGACGTTCACGCCACGATCCTGCACCTGCTCGGCATGGATCATGAGCGGCTCACCTACCGCTATGCCGGACGCGACTATCGACTGACCGATGTCCACGGCCGGGTGCCGCGCGCCTTACTGGGCTGAGTCCGTGCCGCCTCATTTCCCCGTTGCCGGCGCCGCCGTGACGAGGCATAGAGGGCGCATGCTCGAATCCCTCAAAGCGGCTGTCTGTGACGCCAACCGCGCCCTGCCCGGCAGTGGCCTGGTGCGTCTGACCTGGGGCAATGTCAGCGGCATTGACCGTGCCTCCGGTCTCTGGGTCATCAAGCCCAGCGGTGTCGACTACGAGGCTCTCACGCCCGCCGACATGGTCGTGCTCGACCTCGAGGGCCGGGTGGTCGAGGGCAGCCTGCGTCCCTCGTCGGACACGCGCACGCACCTGCACTTATACCGCGAGTTCGCGCAGATCGGCGGCATCACCCACACCCACAGCCCGTATGCCACCGCCTTTGCCCAGGCCGGTCGCGAACTGCCCTGCTTTGGCACGACCCATGCCGACCACTTTTACGGCACGGTGCCGGTGGTGCGCGCGCTGACACCGGAGGAGGTGGCGCAGGACTACGAGCACTTCACCGGTGTCGCCATCGTTGAACGACTGCGCGAGTTGTCGCTGGACCCGCTCGCCATGCCCGGTGTGCTGCAGTTGCACCATGCCCCCTTCACCTTTGGCAAAAACGCGGCGGACTCGCTCGCCAACAGTGTCGCCCTGGAAATGTGCGCGCAGATGGCACTCGCCTCGCTGGCGCTGGAGCCTGCTCTGGGACCGATGCCGCAGCACCTGCTCGACAAGCACCATCTGCGCAAGCACGGGCCGGGTGCCTACTACGGCCAGAAGTGACGTCGTTTTCGCTTGCATGTGGCGCCCTGCGCCTAACGTGGCAAGCGTTACATGGAGATGTTCCGCCATCCCAGCGGGTTGTTTTACTCGCGCCAGTTTGCCGATTACCTGTGCCAGAGGCAGGAGGCGGAGTCGTCCGAGCATCCGGGCGAGGTGTTGTCGCTCGAGTATGTGCGCTGTCGCGACGGCGAGGAGGCCGGTGCCTCCTGGCTGCGCCTGGCCTGGGTCAGCCTGTTCAGCAAGCTGGCCGAGCACTGCCTGGAAATCGGCCCGACCCGCGTGGCTCTGCATCGGCAGACCCGGCGGGGTTTGGTCAACCGCCTGCTCCACTACGATGAGGGCCGGGTGCTGGTGAAGCGCTAGGACCGCCCCGGCGATGGATTATCCTGAGCGCTGCAAGCGGGAAGGGGTGAAACGCGTATTTTTGTCGCACGCACTGTTATGAAAATACTCCTTCCACTCTGCCTCTTCGGACTCGCCCCAGCCCTGTCTGGCGCTGTCGGTAAGGCGGAATTCAATCGCGACATCCGACCGATCCTGGCCGACGCCTGTTTCCACTGCCACGGGCCGGACCCGGGCACGCGCAAGGCCGGGCTGCGTCTCGACACGGAAGCGGGTTTCTTCACCGCGAAGGAGGGCGAGACACCGACGGTCCTCAAGGGCAGGCCGGATGACAGCCCGCTCTATCAGCGGCTGATCACGAAGGATGAGGACGACCTCATGCCGCCGCCGGAGTCGCACAAGGAACTCAAGCCGGAACAGATTGCCCGGATTCGGGCCTGGATCGAGGAGGGGGCACCCTGGCAGGCTCACTGGTCGCTCATTCCGCCACAGAGACCGGCAGTCCCGGCCGTGAAAGCGGCGAATGTTCCTGTCCGCAACGAGATCGATGCCTTTGTCCTGGCGAAACTGCAGGAGGTGGGTTTGTCGCCGGCACCCGAGGCCGACGCCCACACCCTGGTGCGTCGCCTGTCGCTCGACCTCACCGGTCTGCCCCCGAGTCCGGACCTGATTCGTCGCCATGTCCAACCCGGGCAGAAGCAGCTGAGTGATGCCCAGTTCAACCTTCTGGTCGATGAACTGCTGAAGAGCCCGGCCTATGGCGAGCATCGCGCCCGCTACTGGCTGGATGCCGCCCGTTATGCCGACACCCACGGTCTGCACTTCGACAAGTATCGCGAGATCTGGCCCTACCGTGACTGGGTGATTTCGGCCTTCAACCGCAATCAACCCTTCGACCGGTTCACGGTCGAGCAGATCGCCGGTGACCTGTTGCCCGGGGCGACCGAGGAGCAGCGCATCGCCACGGGGTTCCAGCGCTGCAACATCACCACGAACGAGGGCGGCACAATCGACGAGGAAAATCTCGCCAACTACGCGGCCGACCGCGTGCAAACGCTGGGTTGGGTGTACTTTGGCCTGACCACGAACTGTTCGCAGTGCCACGACCACAAGTTCGATCCGGTGACGATGCGCGACTACTACTCGCTGGCCGCCTTCTTCCGCAACACGACGCAGAAACCCAAGGACGGCAACGTCAAGGATGGTCTCGGCCCGGTGCTGGTGCTGCCCTCGGCCAAGGACCGCCCGCGCTGGGAGGTCCTGCCTTCGGAAATCGCTTCGGCCAAGGCGAAGCTTGAGGAAAATCGCAAGGTGGCGCGACCGGAGTTCGACAACTGGCTGGCCTCGGCCAAGCCGGCGGATCTCGACCAGGACCTGCCCGCCCAGGGGCAGATCGCCCACGTGCCGCTCAATGAGGGCACGGGCAGCGAGGTGACTGGCGTCTGCGGCGCGCCCAAGACCTTCCGCGCCACCGGCGAGGTGACCTGGAAGCCCGACGGCAAAATTGGTCCGGCCCCGGTCATGAAACCGGGCGGCACCTTTGACCTCGGGGAGGTCGGCGACTTCGAGAAGGACAAGCCCTTCAGCTACGGCGCCTGGGTGCGAGCCGGCAAGCTGGGTGTCAGCGGCGGCATCCTCGCACGCATGGATGAGAAGGGCGGCTACCGCGGCTGGGATCTCTGGCAGAACGACCGTTTTTACTCCGTCCACATTGTCCACCGCTGGCCGGAGGATGCCATCAAGGTCAGCACCGCCAAGCCAAGTGTGCGCCCGGGCGTCTGGCAGCATGTCTTCGTCACCTACGACGGCAGCGGCCGGGCCGAGGGCGTGAAGATTTATCTCGATGGCGAGTCGCTGCCGCTGAAGACCGAGGTCAACGCGCTCAAGAACAGCATTCGCACCGCCACGCCGACGCGCATCGGCCAGCGCAGCCATGTCCAGGTCTTCCACGAGGGCAGCGTTCAGGACGTTCGACTCTACGATCGCCTGCTGCGACCCGTTGAAATCCAGACCCTCGCCAGGGTCGGTCCCCTGCGCGAGATGCTCGCCTCCGCCAAGCGCGGCCCGAAGCAGGTGGAGGCCCTCTTTGGTCATTTCCTCGCCACCCGCCACCCGGGATGGATGGCGGCTGACAAGGCGTATCAGGCCCTTGAAGGCGAACAGGCCGCCATCAAGGCACGCAGCCCGATGACCCACATCCAGGAGGAGCGCATGGACCAGCAGCCGATGGCGAACATCCTCATGCGCGGTCAGTATGACCAGGTCGGCGAGGAGGTGCGCGCCGAGGTGCCCGCCTCGCTTGGCAAGCTTCCGGAGGGTGCGCCGCGCAACCGTCTCGGCCTCGCCGAGTGGCTGGTCAGTGATGGCAATCCGCTGACCGCCCGCGTCACCGTCAACCGCTTCTGGCAGGAACTCTTTGGCCAGGGGATCGTCAAGACGAGTGAGGACTTTGGCATCATGGGCGCGCCGCCGAGTCATCCCGAGTTGCTCGACTGGCTCGCCGTCGACTTCCGCGAGAGTGGGTGGGACGTGAAGCGCCTGATCAAGCGGATGGTCAGTTCCAGCACCTATCGCCAGGCCGCGACCGTGACGCCGGAGAAGCTGGCCAAGGACCGCGACAATAGCCTGCTCAGCCGCGGTCCGCGCTTTCGCATGGACGCCGAAATGATCCGCGACTACGCCCTGGCCGCCAGCGGCACGCTGTCGCCGCGCATGGGCGGGCCCGGCACCTATCCCTATCAGCCCGAAAACATCTGGGAGGTGGTCGGCATGGGGACGGAGAAGTACGCGCAGGACAAGGGCGAAAACCTGTACCGCCGAACGTTGTACAACTTCTGGAAGCGGATGGCGCCGCCGGCCAACATGGATGTCTTCAACGCGCCGAGCCGCGAGATGAGCTGCGTGCGTCGCGATCGCACCAACACGCCGCTGCAGGCGCTCGTGGTGATGAACGACGTTCAGTTTGTCGAGGCCTCGCGCAACCTTGCCCAGCGCGTGCTTGCCGCCGGCGCGGGTGATGAAGCCCGCCTCGACGAACTGGCCCTGCGACTGCTCTGCCGTCCTCTCAAGCCGGTGGAACGCAGCGTGCTCACGGCCAGCCTGGCCGACCTGAAGGCGCACTATGCTGCCCACCCCGAGGACGCCGCGGCCCTGGTCGCCGTCGGCGAAACCAAGCCCGATGCCAAGATTCCCGCGCCCGAGCTCGCCGCCTGGACGATGGTCTGCAACCAGGTTCTCAATCTGGACGAAGTCTTGAATAAATGACCCGCAGCGACAGCCTTCTTCCGACACTTTTAAACCTGAAACTTATGCATCCCCTGAACGATTGGCAGACTCTGGAAAACCGGCGCCGTTTTTTTGCGCGCGGGCGCAATGTCCTTGGTTACGCCGCGCTGAGTTCACTGCTCGGTGAGGCCTTTACGGGACGCGCCCAGGCGGGCAGTGGCCAAGTGACCACGCATTTCCCGGCCAGGGCGAAGCGGGTCATCTACCTGCACATGGTCGGTGGTCCTTCGCAGATGGACCTGTTCGACTACAAGCCGGGTATGCAGAAGTGGTATGACAAGGATTTGCCCGACAGCATCCGCCAGGGGCAGAGGCTGACGACGATGACGAGCGGGCAGGCGCGCTTTCCGATCGCGCCCTCGAAGTTCCGCTTCGAGCAGCGCGGCCAGTGCGGCATGTGGATGAATGCTGACCTCCTGCCGCACCTGGGCAAGGTGGCCGATGACATCTGCTGGATGCGCTCGCTGAATACCCAGGCCATCAACCATGAGCCGGCGATCTGCGCCATGCAGACCGGCAATCAGGTCACGGGTCGCCCCTGCCTGGGTTCCTGGGCTTCCTACGGCCTAGGCTCCGTGAACGAAAACCTGCCGGGCTTTGTGGTCCTCATCGCCACGCCGAGCAACCGAGAGCAGGAACAGGCGATTTCCCCGCGCCTGTGGTCGAGCGGCTACCTGCCCGGCGAGCACGCCGGCGTGTCCTTCCGCAGCAAGGGCGACCCTATCCTGTTCATCAACAATCCGCCCGGCGTTGATGACCGTGTGCGCCGGCGCATGCTCGACGGTGTGCAGGCGCTCAACGAGATCAACTACCGCGAGGTGGGCGATCCCGAGACGCACACGCGCATCCAGCAGTATGAAATGGCCTTCCGCATGCAGGCGAGCGTGCCGGAGTTGACCGACCTCGGCAGTGAGCCTGAGCACACCTTCAAGCTGTATGGCGAGGAGGCCCGCAAGCCCGGCAGCTTTGCCAACAGCGTGCTCATGGCCCGCCGCCTCGCCGAACGCGGGGTGCGCTTCACCCAGATTTACCACAACAACTGGGACCACCACTCGAACGTCGCCGGCCGCATGCCCAGCCAGTGCCGCGACATTGACCAACCCTGCGCGGCATTGATCCAGGACCTCAAGCAGCGCGGCATGTTTGAGGACACGCTCATCATCTGGGGCGGCGAGTTTGGTCGCACGATCTACAGCCAGGGCGGCCTGACCAAGGAGAACTACGGTCGCGACCACCACCCGCGCTGTTTCACCATGTGGATGGCCGGCGGCGGCGCGAAGGGTGGGGCGATCTACGGTGAAACCGACGACTTCAGCTACAACATCGTCAAGGACCCGCTGCACATCAGCGACTTCCACGCCACGGTGCTGCATTTGCTGGGCTATCAGCACGAGCGCTTCACCTACAAGTACCAGGGGCTGGATCAGCGCCTGACCGGTGTGGAGCCTGCGAAGGTGGTGAAGGCCCTGGTGGCCTGAATCCGCAGTCACGCTTGTCAGGTGGCGGGGATCAGAAGCACAGACCGTGTCTTTCCAAACCCACTTCCTGGTGAACGAGTCTGGGGTTAGAGCAGCCCCAACTGCCGTCCCTCGGCGACCTGTGCCGGGGCGGAAAAAGCGGCGCGCGGGCGTGCCACTTCGATGGTTTCCGTGCAGGAACGGCGTTCGGCGCAAAGCACACGTGCGTCGGCAACACCGGCGCGAAGGAGCGATTCGCGAATGCGCTCGGCAGCGCGCGCCGGATCGTTGCAGTCGTCGCTCAGGTGACCGAGCACGACGTGGTGCAGGCCGGGGTGGGCCAGGCTTTCGACGAGTTCGGCGGCCTGGTCGTTGGAGAGGTGGCCATGCCGCGACATGATGCGCTGCTTGGTGGCCCAGGGTCTTTTGGTGTCGGCCTCGAGCAGTTGGGCGTCGTAGTTGGCCTCGACAAAGAGACTGTCGGAGCCGCGCAGGCGATCCTTGATCAGGTTGGTGACGAAGCCGACGTCGCTGAGCACGCCAAGGCGCGAGTCCTCGTCGGCGATCACGAAACCGACCGGGTCGACGGCGTCATGGGGCACCGGAAAAGACTCAATGACGAGGTCCTGGATGGAGAAGCTGCTGCCGGTTTGCATGAGGCGCCACTGCGGGGCACCGCGGAAACGCAGGCTGCCAAGCAGGTGTTCCTGGGTCAGAGCGGTGCAATAGAGCGGCACGGAAAGTCTTCCGCTCAAAACCTCCAGTCCGCAGGTGTGATCCTGGTGCTCATGAGTGAGCAGGATGCCGTCGAGCGAGGAAGGGGCGATACCGGCCGCCTCCAAGCGCAGGCAGATCTGCTTGGCGCTCAGGCCGGCATCGATGAGCAGGGTGGTGCGGCCGGTCGAGACAACCGCGCAATTGCCCGAACTGCCGCTGCCGAGGACCGTGAGACGCACCATGCCCCTTTGGATAGCGGTGACGGCGCCGCTGGCAAGCTCTCGGCCGAGGTTTTTACCGGCTCAGGGCAGAAAGCCGTCATGCCAGTCCAGTTGTGCTGCCCGGACCAGTTTCCTGAATTCACTGACAAAGTCGGTTTGCGAGTGATGGTGTTCCTGGTATTCGATGTGTTGAATCAGCGACTGGCGTGTTTCTGCGGCGACGCTGAAGGCGCCATAACCATTCTGCCAGTCCACAAAGTCTGGAAAGACCCGCCATCGACGGATCCAATGGGACGAAGTGGATTTGAGTTCCACGACCAGGTCCGCCAAGGCCACCGAAGGGTGCAGGCCGATGAGTAGATGAATGTGGTCGTCGACTCCGCCCGCCTGATAAAGTTGTGAGCCACGAGCCCGAACCACCCCCCAAAGATAGCGGAACAAATCCTCACGACGTTTTTTTTGCAGGGCGGGGATGCCGCCCTTGGTGCCGAAAACGATGTGGTAGGTGAGGTCGGTGAATGCAGACATCCGTGCGTGACTTTCCAAAGAAATGCCAAAAATTGCAATTTAATCTTAAGATATAATAATGTTCATTTGTCGGATGAATTGTGATGATAGAGGGTTCTTTCATCCTGCGGCGTGGGCACCTCCGGCAATCCAGTGGTCTTCCCTGCTGGCCAGGTGGCGTTTTCGCCCGGATGACGGTCGAGACAAACCGTGAGAAGGCTTGGTTCTTTGCTCGGATGCGCTCTTCCGGTTCTGGCACGGGAATGCCGTGGGGCGGGCGGAACAGAGAAGTGGCAAGGCAATGGCCTGAGGTGTCGTGTTGCGGGGGAATGTGTCGCAGGTTTCGGCATGGGAAGCGCGGGGTGGGACCGCTTTCACCATTGCCCCGGGCTCGCCCAGCCGCTTAAATCGCGGCATGTTTCTCCGTCTCCTGTCTGTCTTCGCCCTGAGCGCGACCGCCGCGGTCGCCGCCACGTCGCCCAACATCATCGTCATCATGGCGGATGACCTCGGCTATGGCGATCTTGGCTGTTACGGCGCGAAGACGATCCCGACGCCGAACCTCGACCGGCTTGCTGCCGAGGGAAGGCGTTTCACGAGCGGCTACTGCTCGGCCTCGACCTGCACGCCCACGCGTTTTTCGTTTCTGACCGGCACCTACGCGTTCCGCCAGGAGCGCACCGGCATCGCCCCGCCGAGCGCGCCGGCCATCATCAAGCCGGGCACGGTGACGGTGGCCTCGCTGCTCAAGCAGGCCGGTTATCGCACGGCGGTCATCGGCAAGTGGCACCTGGGTCTGGGGGATCCGGCACCGGACTGGAATGGTGAGTTGAAACCCGGCCCCCTGGAGATCGGCTTCGATCACTGCTTCCTGCTCCCGACCACGAATGACCGCGTGCCCCAGGTCTATGTCGAGGACCATCGCATCCCCAACCTCGATCCCAAGGATCCGCTCTGGGTCGGCGACAAGGCGCCCTCGCCGGATCATCCGACTGGCGTCAGCCACCGCGGCAGCCTGAAGATGGACTGGAGCCATGGCCACAACCAGACGATACACAACGGCATCAGCCGCATCGGCTTCTACACGGGCGGCCATGCCGCGCGGTTCCGCGATGAGGATCTGGCCGACGAGTGGGTCAAGCGGTCCAACGCCTGGATCGAGGCCGATTCGAAGAAGCCCTTCTTCCTGTTCTTCGCCAGCCATGACATCCATGTGCCGCGCATTCCCCACGAGCGTTTCCAGGGTGCCACCCCGCATGGCTTCCGCGGTGACAGCGTGGTGCAGCTCGATTGGTGCGTGGGCGAGTTGATGAAGACGCTTGACCGTCTTGGGCAGACGGAAAACACCCTGATTGTGTTCTGCTCGGACAACGGGCCCGTGCTGGATGACGGCTACCAGGATGGCGCGGTCGAGAAAATTGGCGATCACCGGCCGGCCGGCGATTTCAGCGGAGGCAAATACAGCGTGCTTGAGGGCGGCACCCGCACGCCTTTCCTCGTGCGCTGGCCGGGCCGGGTGAAGCCGGGCGTTTCCGATGAGGTGGTGTGCACGATCGACCTGCCCGCCAGCCTCACCGCCCTCGCCGGCGTGGCTCTGCCGGAAGGTGCCTGCCGCGACAGCTTCAACGTCCTGCCGGCCCTGCTCGGCGAGGCGGGTGCCAGGGGACGCGACCACCTCATTCAGCAGGACAACGGGGTCAGTGGCAACTACGGCCTGCGAGTCGGGGAGTGGAAACTCGTTCGGCAGAACAAGGTCGGACGCACCCAGGCGGTGGTCAGCCGCGACAAGCGGCCTGAGAAGACCCCTTTGCACGCGCTCTATCACCTGCCAAGCGATCCGTCGGAGCGCAAGGACGTCAGTGCCGGGCACCCGGAGAAGCTGCAGGAACTGATCTCCAAGCTCGACGCTCTTCTTGCGGCACCGGGAAGCCGCTGAGGCTCACTTGCCGAGCGCCTTGAGGATCTCCGCGGCGACCTGATCCGCCAGATAGGCCGATCCCTCGGGCGTGAAGTGCACATTCGCTGGCAGTTGGATCTCCTGCAGTTTGGCCTTGGCGTGGGCGTGCAGGTCGTTGGTCGGGATGCCGGCCTTGGACATGACCCGGGCGGCGACCTCGTTGAACTGGATCGACTCGTCGGCGACGCGGCCGGCGCTGCCCTCCGGGACGGGGGTGGTGCTGCACCAGATGACCTTGGCACCGGTGGCCTTCAGTTTCTCGGCAATGGCGGTCAGGTTCTTTTCGTAGTCGGCCAGGGACACCTGGTGATGGGCACCGGGCAGCTTGGGGTCGACCAGGCGTGCGCCATCGGGACCCATGTAGACCAGGTCGTGAAGGCCAAAGTTGAAGTGGATGACGTCCCATTTCGAGGAACCAATCCAGGCATCCACGTTTTGCAGGCCGTTCGAGCTGGGACCGCCGTTGGTCGGGATACGATGGACGTTGACCTTGCCCTCCAGCTTGGCACGCACGGGCAGGGTGTAGCCGATCGAGATCGAATCGCCGATGAGCAGGATGCGCGGCAGGCCCGCGATGTCGGTGACCGGGGCAAAGGCGGGGTTGGGGGCTCGCTTCGCTTTTTTCGGGGCGGTGTCGGCAACGGCGAGAACGGGGCAGAGCAGGGCGGCGAGCAGGAGGAATGCTTTCATCGGAACGTGACAACGTTTGCAATGGCCGGAAGCTTCACGGGAAGCGCGTTTTTCAGGAAGCAAAGGCCTGAATGAAGGCGACCTCGAGGGCGAGTCCCTCGTTGACGTTCGTGTGCAGGTGCGACTCAAGCTGGCGCAGCACGCGCAAACGCCGGGAGGTTTCCTCGGGTGTCCAGCGCCCGGCAAGCTTGGCGGTGGCCTCGCGGAATTCCGGCAGGTCAAGGTGCTCCCCACCGACCTGCTGACGGGCGACATCGCCCATCCACGCGAGCAGGAGGTCGAGCAGGCCGTCGCGTTCGCCGAGGTATTCCGCCTGGATGTTGGCGGTCACCTGATCCTCGCGCTGCTTCAGCCAGGAACCGTCGGTCGTCTGCTTGTAGTGGTCCTGCTCCTTTTCAAAGGCGCTCTCGTGCTCCTTCTCAACGGCTTCATGCAGGGCCTCGAGGATGGCCTGGAAGTCGGCCTTGAGGCCCAGTGCGGCGCCGATGCTGCCGCCCGGTCGCGAGGTCAGACGTTCGAGCAGGGCGAGCAGCTTCTTCTCATGCGGACCAAACTGGCGGGCGCCCTCGGGCGGCAGCAGCGGGATCTCGATGACGCGCGAGCGGGTTGTTGTCAGCAGCGCTTTCGGATTGTGGGTGAGCAGAAGAAAGAGCGTGCCGGGCGGCGGCTCCTCAAGCGTGCGCAGGAAGGCATTCTGGGCAGCGTCGTTCATGCGCTCGGCATCCGCGACGATTCCGGCCTTGAGCCGGTTGTCCGAACACATCTGGAAGTGATGCATGAAATGACGCATCGAGTTCGGATCGTTGTTGTCCTCGCCCACGACGATGCGCCGGCTCTTGCCCTCCGGCCGCAGGATGTAAAGGCCGTCGCGCTGGAAGTCCTCCATCCGGTGCTTGGGCTGGCCGCTGACCAGGCGCAGCACACGCAGGGCAAAGCCTTCCAGATCCGCGTTGCGCGGCCCGGTGATCAGGTAGGCGTGCCCCAGCCGGCCGAGGCCGTGGGCACGCGTGATCAGGTCGAGGGCGTGGTCAGGCTTGAAGGGCATGGGGTTGCACGAGATTCCAGATGTCGGCGTGGACCGCCTCCGGGGTTTTGGCGGCCTGCAGGATGTGGATGCGCTCCGGTTCCTCGCGGGCAAGCTCCAGGTAGCCGGTGCGCACCCTGTCAAAGAACTCGGCCGGCTGGCTTTCCATGCGGTCGAGCGCGCGGCCGCTGCGCGCTATGCGCTCACGGGCGGTGGAGCTGTCCATGTCAAGCAGCAGGGTCAGATGGGGAAGGGTGCCACCGATGGCGAAGGCGTTGATGGCACGCACGCTGTCGAGCGGCAGGCCGCGGGCAAACCCTTGGTAAACGGTCGTCGAATCCAGGAAGCGGTCGAGGATGACAAAGACGCCGTCGGCCAGCAGCGGCCGAATCTTCTCGCGGACGAGCTGGGCGCGACTGGCGGCAAACAGCAGCAGTTCGGATTCCGCGCACAGGTGGTCGCCTTCCTGGGCGTGCTGGAGCAGGTGGCGGATCTGTTCGCCGGCCGCGGTCCCGCCGGGCTCGCGCAGGACCTCGACCCGCCGGCCGGCCGCCTGGAGCCGCTCGCGCAGCAGCCGAATCTGCGTGGACTTGCCGCAGCCTTCGGAGCCTTCGAAGGAGAGCAGAAAACCGGTGCAGGCCAGGGGAGTCACGGGAGGGATCGACGGGTTGTTCATTGTTTTAGCGCGAGCCGACCGGATGTCGAACAAAAGCAGTTTCGTTTTGGCCCCGGCGCGCTACGTCTGGTGGCCATGTCCAGCACGTCCCCCCTCCAGTTCGCCGGGCGCGACTCGAAAGAGAGCGTCGAGCAAGGTTTGGCCTTTGCCCCGAAGTTTGACGAGCATGGCCTGATCCCGGCCATGGCGGTGGATGCCGACACCGGGGCGCCGCTCATGCTCGCCTACATGAACGCCGAATCCCTGCGCCAGACCCTGCAGCTCGGTCAGGCGGTGTATTACAGCCGCAGCCGCCAGCAGCTCTGGCACAAGGGTGCCACCAGTGGCGAGTTCCAGGAAATCGTCGAGATCACGACCGACTGCGACCAGGACGCCCTCGTCCTGCGCGTCCACCAGCG
>JAUREI010000056.1 GCA_030827515.1 Prosthecobacter sp.
TACTCGCCGCTGACCTGGTAGGCCGCGATCGGCAGGGTCGTGGCGGCACGGAGCGCCGCGATGATGTCCAGGTAGGCGCCGGCGGGCTTGACCATGAGCATGTCGGCCCCCTCGGCCTCGTCGAGTGCCGCCTCGCGCAGGGCCTCGCGGGCGTTGGCGGGATCCATCTGGTAGGTTTTCTTGTCGCCCGCCTTCGGTGCCGAATCGAGCGCGCCGCGGAAGGGGCCGTAATAGGCGCTGGCATACTTGGCCGTGTAACTGAGGATGCCAACGTCGATGAAGCCGGCACCGTCGAGGGCGCCACGCAGGGCGGCGACGCGACCGTCCATCATGTCGCTCGGCGCGACGATGTCGGCCCCGGCGCGGGCATGGCAGAGAGCCTGCCGGCAGAGCACCTCGACGGTCTCGTCGTTGAGGATGCGGCCATCGTCGGCAACCAGGCCGTCATGGCCGTCGCTGTTGTAGGGATCCAGGGCGACATCGGTGATGACCGCCAGCGTCGGATGCGCGGCCTTGAGGGCCCGGATCGCGCGCGGCACCAAGCCGTCGTCGTTGTGACACTCCTCCGCGCCCTTCGTCTTGAGAGCGTCGGGAATGCGCGGAAAAAGCACGACGGCGGGGATGCCGAGGGAATGCGCCTCGCCGGCCTCACGGACCAGATCCTCGAGGCACCAGCGCTGGCAGCCCGGCATGGCATCGATCGGCGTGTTCTCGGTGCCCTCCTGGACGAACAGCGGGTAGATGAAGTTGGCCGGCGTCAGCACCGTCTCGCGCACCAGGTCGCGAACGGCGGGCGTGCGTCGGTTGCGGCGGGGGCGGATGGGCAGGTTCATGGCCGACGATGGCGCGAAAGGGCGACGACTTCAAAGGGAAGTCGCTCACCCCTCAGGGCAGCTCCTCAATGAAGCTGAGGAGGTCGGCCATGTCCTGAACGCTCATGCCGGCCTCCAGGCCTTCGGGCATCAGGCTCAGACCGGCGGAGGAACTGCCCTGGATGTTGGCACGCGACAGCGTGGCCACGGCGCCGCCCATCATCTTGAGCGTGACGCTGTCAGCCTCATCCTCGGCGATCAGTCCGCTGAGGGTTTGTCCGTCCCGGGACTGGAAGGTGTAGGCGATGAATTGCGAGGCGACCTCCTTGTGCGGGTCCAGAATGGCGGAGAGCAGAGCCTCGCGGCCCTTGGTTTTGACGGTCACCAGGTCCGGCCCCACCTCCATGCCCAGGCCCTGCGCGCGGTGACAGGCCATGCAGCGGCCAATGTAGTGATTCTGGCCGGCACGGGCATCGCCCTTCAGGCCAACGGCCGGGGCATAGGTCGCCGCCACCTCCTCGCGCAACGGCGGGATGACTTCCTTGAGCACGGACTTCGCGCGGGTCACCAGAGTGGCGTTCTTGTGTTTGAGCAAATCCTGCACCTGCGCCACTGCCAGGTCCTGTGGCTTGCAGGTGCCCGCCTCGATGGCGTCCAGAACGGCCGCAATGCCCTTCTCGCGCGCCAACAGCAGGGCCAGCGTGGCCGTGCGAGCCGCCGGCTTCAGGCCCGGCCAGACCGTGAGTAGGGGCGCCTGGGCCGCATCCCCGGCCAAAGCACCATACGAGCGCACGGCCGCGGCCTGCACGCTCTCGGTCTGATCCGCCCGCAGGCAGGCATTCAGGGCCGGCAGTGCCTGATCACGGGTCGCCAGAGCCAGCAGTTCCAGCGCAGCCAAACGCCCCGGTTCCGCCGCGGCGGCATCGGTTGCCGTTGCCGCCGCTCGATCAAAAACAGCGGCCAGGCGGCCATCGGCATCCACCTGGTCGAGGGTCGTGCCAGAACGGCGCAGACCGGCAACCAGCGCGCGCAGCAGCGCCCCCTGCGCGGCAGCCGGGGCGGCGGCAATCACCCCTGCCAGGCGCCGTCCATCCTCCGAGCCCTTGCGCGCGGCCGCAGTCTCAATCAGCGGTGGCAGGGTTGCCACGTCGTCAATGCCGTTTTGCAGGCGCTGGCGCAGGGCCGCGGCGACCAGGGCCGGTTCGGCCCCGAGCGCGGCAGCACGCAGCGTGGCATTGGCGTCGGCGGAAGCCCGGGCAAAAATCCCGGCGACCTCCGCATCGGATTCGGCGCCGTCAAGACCGCCAAGGCTGAGCAGGGCCTGGAATCGCACACGCGGTGAGGGATCCACATCCGCGAGGGCGAGCAATTGCGGCCGCAAAGCCGCGGCCTGCCCCGCCTGCAGACGGCGTTCAAGCAGGCGGCAGGCGCGTTCCCGCACCTGGGCATCGGCATCGGCCAGCGCCTCCCTGAGAACCGTGTCATCCAGCGTGCCGGAGGCCTCGCGCAGGGCCAGCCAGTGCAGGCGACCGGCCGGACTGGCGGGTGCCTTGGCGTCGGCCGGCAGTTTGGCACCGGCAGCCAGGCGTTCGCTGAGCAGACGATGGGCGGTGTCACGGTGCCAGCCGTTGGCATGGCTCAGCGTGCGCAACAGTTCGCCGGTGCCGGCTTCGGCCAGCGCCACTTTTTGACCGATGCGATCCGGCCGTTTACCCTCGGGCACCAAACGCCAGATGCGGCCGCGGTTGTTGCCGCTGTTGAGGTCCAGGTGCTTCTTGATTTCGTCGGGCACGCTCCACGGATGCTCGATGACCTCGCGATACATGTCGCAGACATGCAGGCAGCCGTCCGGTGCGTTGGCAAAGTTGACGACGCGCACCCAAGTGTCGTTGCTCGCGGCGAACTCGAAGCCGCGTTCGTCGGCCGGGCGCTCGCCCTCGAGCGTGATGCCGTCGGCGGCGTAGCGGATTTGCTTGCGGTGAATCAACTGGCCGCCGGCATCGCCGGTGAAGCTGTTGTTGACGAAATCCGGCCCGTAGGCGTCGCCACGATAGATCGTCGTGCCGGTGGCCCCGGTGAAGTAACCGCTGACCCGGCCGCCGCCTTCGACCACGCCCTTCACCACGCCGGCGATGCGCCAGCGCGTGCGAATGATGCGCCAGGGTTCGTCGGGGCTCAGCCGGAACACCTCGGCGGCACCGCCATCAACGGCGATGCTGCTGCGCGCCGGCGGCAGCGGCTGCACGGGGTTGCGACCGGCATAGGCGTCGTCGTAGAGCCAGGCCTGCAGGTGCACCGAGTTCGAGCAGCCAAACTTGCGGCCGTAGTCGTCGAAGCTCATGCCGTATTGGGCTCCGCCCGCTTCCAGTCCAAAGTCGAGGCTGACCGGATCAAACCAGAAGTCCTTGCCGCCGAGTTCGATCCCGGGCAGGTCGGGACGCTTCGGGCTGCTGACAACGCCGCGATTGCCGCCGCCGGCGAGCACGTGGACACGGCCGTCCTGGCCCCACTGAAAGCTGTTCATCAGCCCCTGAACATTGAGGATTTTCAGGCCGGTTCCGAAACCGGTGAACACCTTCTCGCGCACCTCGGCGCGGCCATCGCCATCCTTGTCCTCGAAGCGCCAGATGTCGGGTGTGGCACCGACGTAAAGCCCGCCGTTCGCCCAGGTCAACCCGGTGGGCCATGGCAGGTTGTCGGCAAAGACACTTCCGGTTTCATAAAACCCATCGCCATCCCTGTCCTCCAGCACCGAGACACGTCCCAGATGCGGGGTGACGTCGCGCATTTCCGAGTAGTCGATCATTTCGCAGACGAACATGCGGCCGCGCTCATCGAAGCAGAGGGCAACCGGGTCACGCACCAGCGGTTCATGGGCCGCCAGCTCCAGCCTGAAGCCCGGTTTCACCTTCCAGGTGGCAACGGCATCCTTGGGTTCCACCGCCGGGTAGCGGGGCAAATCCTTGGCCGGATCGACGGCGACCGCATTCTGGGTCGGTCCGTAGGCCTTGGCGTAGGTGGTCTTGGTGGCGATGCCATCCTGGGCGGAAAGCAGGCCGGCCATGCAGGCGAGGCCGGAGACGAGCGTCAGCTTCATGAGGAACAAAACGGCCCGCCAAGGGGGGTGTCCTGCGCCGGGATGACGGCTTCCCGTATTTTTATCATGGCATCGACACCAACCTTCGGCCGGCGACGGCCGTATGATTCACGTTCCATGGACCTCGACCCGATCGACCGCGACCTCGCCCAACTCGCCCCCCGCGCCAACTACCTGCCCTACCCGGCCTCGCGCCTGGCGGCCAGGATTGTGCCGCAGGATCTGACCAACTTCAAAAGCCGCGGCGTGTCACGGGTGGAACGCGAACTGCAGCAGGAACTCGTCGAACTGCGCGAGCGTTACCTGGCGGTCATCGACGCCTTCAACTGGAACAAGCTGATCTACGAGGCGCGCTTCGGCTTCGAGCCGGTGACCGGCGAGACCTACCATCTCTACGAGGTCGAGGGGCGGCACCATCTGAGTCTGATCGAGCCACAATCCTGGCACCAGCGCTGGATTGGCAGCTTTCGGCTGAACGCCGACGGACGCTGGCAGGCGGAGAAGATTGCCGACGACTTCGACCTGCGCGCCTGGATCGGCGCGGCGGGCGACTGAGGTCACAGCACCCCCGTGGCGATCTCGTCCCAGAGGGCGTCGATCTGCTGCGGACCTCGCGAGGGTTTGCCGGCCTTGGCGAACCAGTAATCGGCGTTCCACTGATCGCCCTCCATGACGTGCAGCAGGGCATGAATCCACGAGCCGAGCGGCGTGTGGATCTCCTGGGCGATGTCGTGGGCGGCGTCCCAGCGGTCCTGTTTGGCGTGCCAGAGCGCCAGCGCCTCCCGGCTCAGTTCGGGAGGTGCGGCTTCAAGGACGGCCAGTTCGGCGGGGGTCATGGCCGGGATCAATCCTCCGGCATCGCCTTGTCCTTCGTCTCATGGAGGAAGTAGAGGGCCACCAGGCCGACCAGGAAGACCGCGCTCATGTAGGTGGCGGCATCGCGGAAGGCATTGATCTTGGCATCAGCATCGGTCAAGCCGGACTTGAGCGAGGCCTGCAGCTTGCCGAGCGTGAAGGGACCTGTGGCGGCGAGGAAGCGACCGACGTTGTAGCAGAAGCTGGTGCCGGTGCTGCGCAGGCGGGTCGGGAACAGCTCCGGCAGGTAGATGGCGAAACCGGCGAAGATGGCGAGCTGGCAGGCGCCCATGACCGCGCTCATCCAGATGTCGGCCTTGCCATTGAACATTTGGAAGTAGGCGATGGTGACGACCATGGCGGCGACGTAAGCCACGGCGAAGGCGGGCTTGCGGCCGGTTTTCTGGGCCAGAAAGGTGAAGGCGAGCATGCCAAAGAAGGCGCCGGTGTTCTGCACGATGGAGTTGATGCCCACCCACTTCGACTTCTCGGCCGAAACAATGTCCGCGGCCTTGCCCTCGGCGAGCAGCGAGCGCTCAATGACGTCGCCCACCAGTTCCGGACTGAAGAAGCCGATGCCCCACAGGCCGATGACGCCGGACACGCACAGCATCATGCCGAGCAGCGCCGGCCGGCGCCACCGTGCTTCGCCGAGCAGTGAGGCGTAGGAGCCGAAGGCCACACCCGTGGCGCGGCCATGTTCGCGCGCCTTGACCCACTTCTCAGGCTCCTTGAGACGGACGGCGATGAAGACGCAAAGGAAGGCCGGCAGCGCGCCGACAAGGAACATGTACTTCCAGGATTCACCGGCTTGAATTGTGCCGGACTTGACCAGGCTGCCCATGTACATGCTGACCAGGCCGGCCGCGACGTTGCCAACGGCCGAGAGCGCCTGCAGGGTGCCAAGCGCGCCGGCACGCGAACGGTCCGGAAGGGTGTCGGCGATGAGGGCGACCGCCAGGCCGAAGACCCCGCCAACGCCAACGCCGGTGAGGAAGCGGTAGATGGCGAAATCAATCCAGCCCTGGGAAAAGGCCGACAGACCGGTGCAGAACGAGTAAATCAGCACCGTCATCGTCAGCGTGCGGGCCCGGCCGATGCGGTCGCCGACCGCCCCGAAGATCAGACCCCCGGTGGCCCAGCCGGCCACGAAAATCGAGGTGGCATAGCCGCCGTATTCCTTGGCATCCCAGCCCTCGGGCAGCAGCGCCTTCATGGCGTCGTTGCGGGCCAGCAGGAAAAGTTGCTGGTCAAGGCAGTCGAACATCCACGCCAGCGACGCGATGATGAAGACAAACCAGTGGTAGCCGGTGAGGTTTTTCCACCAGGGGGCGAGGGAGTCCGGAGTCTTGCTGGATGCGTTCATGAGCCGCGAGCTTGAAACACATCCGGCAGCGTGGCAATCACGAATTCGGCCTGGCGGCTCAGGGCGCTTCCGGGTCGGGTGTGGCACCGAGGCCGGGAGGGCTCGGATTCACCACCAGATCATCGCCCGTGAAGAGCTGCCGATCGGGGCCGGCCGAGCGGATTTCGGTAAGGTTGGTGGCAATCGGATGAAACCAGTAGGGCGTGCCCCAACGGTCCACGAGCTGGCCGTCGCGCACGGCCGGTGCCGAGCGCGAAAGAAACACACCCTCGGGCCCCGAGCCCACAAGAGCGGCCGTGATGTCGCCATTGTCACCCGAGGGATGGGCACCGGTCGCCCGCTGGAACAAGCCCAGCAGTTCGTTGACGATCTCCAGGTCCTGCGGGGTCTCGTGGCTGGGAGCATTCAGGCTGTGACTCAACTCGCGCAGGTGCGGGTCCATCGCGGTGGACACGGCGGGCGCAGGCGGCGGCAGGCGCGGATTCCCCGGCTCGGGCTGCCGCCTCGGTGAACTTGCGGCAGCCCCGCGTTCGAGGGCGGCATTGCGCACCTTCGAGGACGTCACGGCGCTGAACATCCAGGCGGCCAGGATGCCGAGCACGGCCAGCAGCAGGGCAATAAGGTAAGGACCGGGACGCTTCGGAAGTTCGGGCATGCCTACGAAACGTGCAGGGCTTCCGCTTCAGGCGGAAAAATTGAGGAACTGCAGCCGGGTCGCCGGATTGAAGGGATCGTTGAAGCGCGACAGGTTGGGGAAGATCGACGCCATTTTGTCGGCCGGCACCCCGAACCACTTGGCAATGACGGCGGCATATTGGTCCACCGAGGTGGTCGGGATCCAGCGACCGCGGTTGCCTTGGACGTCGATACCGCCATTGACCGTGAGGTTCGGATATTGACCGAAGATCCTCTTGCCGTTGACTGCACCGCCCATGACCATCATGTGACCGCCCCAGCCGTGGTCGGAGCCGCCGGTGGCATCCGTCTTGTTGGGGGTGAAGGTGCGGGTGAAGTCGGAGGCGGTGAAAGCCAGGGTGCTGTCCCACATGCTGTTGGCGATCAGGGCATCGCGGAAGCCCTTCATGGCGCAGGTGAGCTGCAGCATGAGGCTGTAATACCCCTGGTCGGTGCGCGCGGCATCACCCGCCGTGGTCACCGGGATCTGTGAGGTGTGGGTATCCCAGCCACCGAGCTGGACAAAGAAGATTTGCCGTTTGTTGCTGAGAGCGGTGCTGCCAACAATCAGCCTAGCAGCCGTGCGTAATTGCGCGGCAAAGCCGTTGGTCAAACCGTTGATGCCGGTGCCGCTGAAAGCATTGGTAAAATGGTCGTCAAGCGTGGTAAGGCCTCCTCCAGCATCCGTGACAGCAAGCGCACCCCCAACCAGCCCTTCAGTGACGCGTGCGCTCCTCGACACCTTCGCACCAGCACTGTCAAACAAGTTGGCATGACTCATGCCGACCAGCTGCTCCAAAGCAGCGAGACGCCAACCAGTGCCTGTTTTGTAGTTGCTGCCCGTCGTGCCCGGCCATTTGAATGGATCGTAGCCCGTGTAGGGCTGCTTACCAAGAGTCAGCAGGCCGTTGGTGTAATTCGTGCCGTAGCCGCTGAAGGAGGTCACGCCACCGGAACCCATGACGTAAGGCTGCTGGCTGAGACCGACCTGGAAGCTGTTAAAGCCGTTGATCGACACCATCATCGCCAAGGCATCTGGATCGGTATTGTGAATGGGATCGAGCAGGTCGGACATGCGCCCGCCCCAGCCGCTCTTGAAGGGCTGGTCGGGAATTGAGGACTGCCACTGCACCTGCTGGTCGGAATGGGAAAACAACTGCGGTGGTTTCTGCGATGGAGGCAGGCTAGAGAAGTTGGCGCGGGTGACACTGGGTTGGCTGAGCGTGCCGACGTTGGTGACGAAGGACAGATCACCGGCGTCAAACATCGACTTGAGATGGTAGGCACCGGGATGGACCGCCATGTTTTGGCCACCCAGGTAGCCGGAGGCGTATTCATAATCGCTGGCGGGATTGTCAGGGGTGATCTGAGTACCGGCGGCGTTGATGTCGGCCAGCGGAATGGCAATCCCGCCTGAACCTCCGGCATAGACGGGAACGCCACGCCCGCTGTCATATTGGGTGCGCGCGGTGCCCGCTACAGGGATGAGCAGGTTGTTCGAGTCGTAACCGCCATTGAGGAAGATGCAGACGAGCGCCTTGTAATCGTTTCCAGCTCCTTGGGCGGCCGCCGTACCCATAAGCTGCATGTGGGCCAGCGTGTTCACCGCACTGGTGATGCCGAGCCCGGCGCAGCCGGTCTGGACGAGGAAGTCACGCCGATTAGGCTTGCTGCGATCCAGGGTCTTGCGAAGGAAGAGGTTCATGAGGGTGCAAAGGACGGATGGATGGGTTCCCAAATCACTTCATACTGAAGGCCTGCGGCGAGATGCTCACGAGATAGGCGGCGATACGACAACGGTCACGAATATTGGTGGGTGTACCGGAACCAGCCGTGGTGCTGTAATTGTTGAGTGTGCCAGCAATGATGGATTTTCTTGGATTCACGATGCTTTCATCGCTCAAATCAGCCAACGTCAGGCTCGGCCACTGCGCCTTGAGCTGACCACCGCACCACATCAGGTCGAATCGATCGACGACGGCGACCAATGCAGCAAAGTTGGCAGCAGTATTGGCAGTGCTGGTCCCCGATATTCCGCCATTGGCCGTGAACACCGTGTTGTAGAGGCTGATGATATCACCGTAATCAAAGATGATGCGATCCTTTTGCATGTTGCTGGTACTGCTCGGCAAGTCGCTGGCGAAGTAGCCCATCAGCTTGGCGTGGTTCGACATCGGCGCAGTGTGCCGCTTGGGAAACACCGTCACCGTGACCGGGGCCGTCGGCTGGCTGCTGAGTTGAACGGTATAGCTGTCCGTGTTGGAGCTGGAGTAGGGCGAACCCTCCGACACGCTGGTTGTTCCACTGGATTCCGAGATGACAATGCCACCTCCTGGCCCGGCTCCATCGTTGTCAATGACCGTGATCGACGCGTTGGCCGACGATGAGTACCCCCCTCCAGAAGAGGTCAGTGACAGGTTGAAGGTCGAATTGCCATTGGCGGTGCCATCATCGACGGCCGTGACCGTAACCGTCTGCGGCATTTGCCAGTTGGCCGTCGTGAAGGTCAGGGTGGATGGCGTGCGGGTGATGCGCGCATTGCTGCCAACTGTCACTGTCACCGTGCCGCTGGGAACACGGTTCAGGCCCACGACAATGGTGTCGGAGGCCCCACCCTCGGTGACCGTGGTATTCGCCGCAGTTTCACCGCCGGTGTGGCGCACGGTGATGCCGTTGCTGCCCGCCGAGTTGTTGTCGCCAACAAACGCAATCACCGGCGGCGCGCCGATGCCGTTGTAGTTGGGGTCCGAACTGTTGACGGCATGACCGATGTAGCCCAGATGGACCACCTCGCTGCTGAAGGCGTCATTGACCGCCTGCACCGTCACGGTCTGAGGTGTGGCCCAATTGCCGCTGTCGAAGCTGAGCGTCGCGGGCGACAGGTTGAGCTGGGCGTTGCCGCGGTTGGTGATCGTCACCGAGGAGGATGGGGCGCTACCGAGGCGGACGGTGTAGGTGTCCTGGTAGGTGGCGGGGGTCGTGTGCTCGGCCACCACGGTGATGCCGTCACTCTCCTCGACGATCACCGAGCCAACCGCGCCCTCGTTGTCATTGATGTTCACCGTCACCGACGGCAGCGCCGGATTGCTGTAAGCGGCGTCCGCACTCGCGGCCGTGTGGGAGATTTCGGTGGTGTGTGGACCCTCACGAAGCTGGTCGTCAACGGCGGCGACATGCACGGTTTTCGGCATGTTCCAGTTGGTGCTGTCGAAGGCCAGGGTCAAGCTACTGGTGAAGCTGCTGTTGCTGGTGTTGGTGATCCCCACCTTGGCCTGCACGGCGGCGTTGCTGGTCAACTGAACGACGTCATCCACATCAATGCCAGGCTGGAGGGCCATGCCATCGAGGTTCATCCAGGTGAAAGTCCACAGACGGTTGATGCGGTTCACAAGGTTCGTCTCCGAGGCGATCTGCATTTCCGGGGCAAACACCCCCGCCTCGGCCAAGTCGCCCGGCACAGTGTAGTCCGGCAGGAACCAGTTGAAGACGCTCGGCGCCCGCAGCGGCGACTGGCCAATCGCGGTGGTGTAATCACCAAAGCGGAAGCGGGTGGCATTGGTCACATACTTGTCGACCTCGGTCTGGGTCAGGGTCTTGGAGTAGTTCGGCCAGCCGTTGAGGGTTTGGGCATCGGTATCACTAAAACCATGCTCAAGGTCTCGCAGCGCCGTCAACGGCATGCCACTGCGCGCCTTCAATCCACGGATAACCGACATGAAATGCACCAGGGGTTCCTTCATCCGTCCATGCGAGATCGAGGTGTCGGCCAGTTCCAGGCTGCGCGCCTCATAGTCGAGCAGGATGGCCTTCAGCACCTCGCCCAGATTGCCATTGGTGCTGCGATAGACTTCGCTGACGCGATAGAGATAACCGGCGCTTGGATTCGAGGTCGTGAAGCGCTGGATGAGCCAGCGCGAGATGTTGACGGGGGTGTTCTGGTGACCGTCGTAGGTGCCGGAAGCCGGATTGCCGGCGAGCATGTTGTGGGCAAGCGTCAGATCTTCGGCCGCTCGCGCATGACTTTGGCTGACGGTCAACGCATTCAACTGGGTGTCCGTCAATCCCGGAATGCTTGTTTCACCTTCCTTGCCGGCCAATAAAAGTTTGGCTCCGAAATCGTGGTAGGGTCGATTGCTTGCAGTGATGGTGTTGATCCGTCCAAGTACCTTCATGGGGTAGATCCAGCCCGCCTGGTACCACCCTTCCCCGCCGCCATCGCTAAAGCTGGTGAAAGTGGACCCCTGAATTTCAATGTTGGGCGACACGCGCGGGCTCGAGTTGGTGAAGCTCAACCCATTGAAGCGCTGCACGGCGGCCGTCTGATGCCTGGCACCGATGCACAACCCTGTCATCACGCGCGCCAACTCGGCGATGTCATCGTTGTCGTAGGTGGGAACAGGCAGGCCGCCGGCGTCAAGCACCAGACTGCCGTCCGGATGTCGGAGGATGAGGCCGATCGAGAACAGTTGCATGATCTCGCGGGCGTAGTTCTCATCCGGGAAGATGGTGACGCCACCCGAGACATACTGGGCGCGGTTGCGGATGTGGCTGAGATAGATGCCCATCATCGGGCTGTAGGTGACGTTTTCGAGGATCGTGCGATACTTGCCAAAGGCGTTGTTGGCGAGCATGTCCCAATAGTTGGCGGCACCGTAATGGCGGCTCTGGACGGTGGTGTCGACCTCGGAAATGACGAGGATCTCACTGAGCGCCTGGGCCATGCGCTGGCGCACCTGTGCCTTGGCCTGCAGGGCCAGGGTCCACATTTCGCGGCGCCGATTGTTGTGGAAGGGATGGTTGTTGTTGAAGGTGCTGTTGGCGGTGCTGCTGATCGTGGTAACGAAGCCGAAAGAGTCGCGCGAGGCGGTGTAGGATTCACCGGCGAACTTCGGGTCATTCCCGGTCCACAGCGGCTTGTTGCCGCGCAGGACAAACTCCTCGTTGTCGGCGGCAATAACCAACTGCATCAGGCTGGGATTGGGCAGAGCCATCTGGGAATTCAGCCAGGCCTCGTAGCCGTCGAGGTAGGTACCGCCGCCGCCAACCGCCGTGTTCACCGCGGCCAGCACTTCGTCATACAACTCCTGTGTCCCGCCGTAGGTACATTGATCGAGGAAGCGCCAGATATCGCGCTCCAGGGCAGCCCCGGTGGGAGCGGTCCAGGCGCCGCTGCCAAGCGTCGGCGCACCATGCAGGGCGGCGTTATAGGCGAAAATGGTCGAACCCGTCGCCTTGTTGAAATAGCCGCGAATTTCACCCGTCGGGTTGTCGGCGGTGGTGATGCTGATGTAGAGCTGCCCCTGATGCAGGGCGGTCAGCATGGCCTGGTCGGTCAATTTGACGCTGGCGGCGCGAATGTCCCAGCCCTTGCCTGAAACCTGGCCGAGCCCCACGTTGATGATGTCGTCGTTCTCGACCCTCAGATAGGCGGTGTTCTGGGCCGAACTGAGGTTGCTAAAGGTCAGGCTGATGCTGGCGCCATCGTTGTCGCCCTCCACCAGCGCGGTGGCCAGGCCGGTGGCGTTGGTCACGACGCCGGACTCACGTCCGAGGTAAGCGACAAAAAGCGTGCGGTTTGCCTCGACCCCGGGTGCGGCATCGGCAACCGAGACCCTGGCCTCGGCCAGGGAGGTTGTCAGGCCTGCAGAGGGGGAAGAGAAAGCGAGTTTGAGATGCTCGGGCACTTCATTGGCGGAATCCTGCACCGGCTGCACCAGCACGGGGTGCGGATTGCCGGGGGTGCCAGCATTGGCCGGGATCGTGATTTTGCCGCCATTGAGGCCGCTGACGCTGAAATCCGCAGGCGAGGCATCGCTCTTGGTTGGGTCAGGCGCGCCCGCCAGGGTGGTAACGTTGACCGTCAGCGGCATGGTGCCAAAGCTGCGGGTCAAGCCAACGCGGGCAGCCACCGGAGCCGGCACCCCGGCGTCGCGATCATCGACCTCGAAACCGGTCTCAAACCCGGCGAGGGGCGCGGCCGAAAGCGAGAGGAGGCTGCGCAGAGTGTCGAGATCGTTGGCAACCCCGCCGGAGGCGTTCTCCGGGCTATTGGCGAGGGCGGGATTAGTGCCGCTCTTGTACTCCGCCCAGTCCGACACCCCATCGTTGTCTGAGTCATGATTGAGCACCTCCAGCTTGTAAAACCGCTTCGTGCCGCCAGGGCGGGTGATGACAATGCTGTCGGAATCCCCGCTCACGGTACTCACCTTCGTGGAGCCGTTCACCAACGTCCAGATGCCACCGTCGGGCACATCCGATTCCAGCACCTGATACTTCTTGCCTCGCTCGGGCTTGAACTGGAACACCAGGGTGCTGGGTGTACTGGCCATGTTCCCAACCTGGGTGCAGTCGGCCGGATCAAAGGGATTGGTGCCGGCAATCGACTCGGTGAGGTTGGAGCAGCCGTCATGATCCGCGTCATCGCTGGGGTTCAGTCCCCAAGCGCCATGCAACTGCTGCCAGACGTCGCACAAGCCATCCGCCGCCCCCTGCCCGGGGCCCGTACTGAAGAAGTCCGTGGCGGCGGTCGCAGGCAGGGCGGCCATCAGACCAAGGAAACTGGCACTGGCCAGTCCGGAGAACGTCCGGCGAAGACAGGTAGGGCGGGGCATGGCGTGATACGAGTTGACTGGGGTCCGTTGAGCCGGGGATGGCCGAAAATCCGGGATAATTTTTTTTATTTAACAAAAAGTGCCATGCCAAGTCAATCTCCTTGCATGCTGATTATCATGGACTTGCCCCTTATGTTTCGAACCGGATGAAACAGGCTTGTCGGCACCGGGTTTCTTTGGTGGAATCAGGGTTTGATGAAGTTCCTGCGCATCGCCTTCCTGCTGGCCCTCCTCGTTTCCGGGGCGCAGGCGGCTTTTCCAACGCTCCATCTGCAGCCTGTCTGCGACGACCAGTTGCACGCGCCCACCCAGATCAGCCATGCCGATGACGGCAGCGGGCGGTTGTTTTTCTGTGATCAACCCGGCCAGATCCGCGTCTTCCAGCACGGCATGCTGCGGCCCGAACCTTTTTTGGATCTGAGCGCCGAACTGGTCACCTTCACCACCGGTTACAGTGAACGCGGCCTCCTCGGCCTGGCCTTCCATCCCGGCTTTGCCGACCCGATGTCGCCCGGTTATCGCCGTTTCTACGTCAATTACACAGCCCCGGCCGGTCACCCCACCCTCAATCCGGTCGGCAACGGCGGCGGCACCGACTGTGTGACCGTGATCGCCGAATACCAGGTTTCCCTGACCGACCAGAACCTGGCCGACCCCGCCAGCAGGCGCATCGTCCTGACCTACGGCCAACCCCAGTCGAACCACAATGGCGGCCAACTGGCCTTTGGACCCGACGGCCTGCTGTACATTGGCAGTGGTGACGGCGGTGGCAGTCATGACAACCAGCCCGGCCACACGGAAGGCACCAGTTCCCGCCCCCCTGCCCCCAACCAGCGTCTGACTGGCAGCCTGGGCAACGGCCAGGACCGGCGCACCCTGCTTGGCAAAATCCTGCGCATCGATCCCCTCGGCACCAATGGTCCCGGCGGCAGCTATGGCATTCCCCCCGGCAATCCCTTCGTTGGCCTGGATCAGGACCTGCCCGGGACCAGTCTTGACGGAGCCATGCGCGGCGAAATCTATGCCTACGGTCTGCGCAATCCGTGGAAATTCACCTTTGATGACAGCTTTGGTGGCGGCACGAGCCTGATCTGCGCCGACGTTGGCCAGGGCGATGTCGAGGAACTTGACTTCATCGTCTCCGGCGGCAATTACGGCTGGCGACTGAAGGAGGGCAGCGTGGATTTTGATCTGCCCACGGTCTACCAACCCGAACCGGCCGGAATCGGAGTTCCGACCGTCATTGCGCCGTTCGCGGAATACGCCCACCCCAACGCCACCCTGTCCGGCACCGAGTCCATGCCGAAGCTGGGCACATCGATCACTGGCGGCCATGTGTACCGCGGATCCGCCATCCCCGCCCTGCAGGGCAAATACCTCTGTGCCGACTACGCCGCCAACGGCATCGGCGGCGGCGGCGGCGTGCTGATCGGCGTGGAGGAAACGGCGCCGGGCGTTTTCAGCGCGCCGGCCGTGGTGCCACTGCTGACACCCCTGCCCGGCCAGGCCCGCATCTACGCCTTCGGCGTCGACGAGGCGGGGGAAATGTATGTGGCCGTGAAGACCACCTCGGGCGTGCTCGCCCTCGATGCCGGCAAGCCGGCAGGAACGGTTTACCGCATCGCACCCGCTGAAGCCGCCGCCACCCTAACCGCCGATCGAGACAACACGCTCTATGAAACCTCGCTTGTTGGCGTGCGGAGCAACGGCAAGGGCCCCTATCTCTACTCGGGCCGGACCGGGGAAAGCGCTGAATTCAAGCTGCGCCGGGCGCTGGTGCACTTCGACCTTTCCTCGATTCCGGCCGGGGCCACGATCACCGGCGCCGCGCTCTCCCTCCGCCTGAGCCTGCAGATCAGCCAAGACTACACCATGAGTGCCCACAAGGTTTCCGCCTCCTGGGGCGAAGGCACCTCCAACGCGGGCAGTCCCGGCGGAGCCGGCACCTCCCCCACCACGGGCGACGCCACCTGGCATCACCGCTTTTACAGCGGCACGAACCCGGTGCTGTGGACGACACCCGGCGGGGACTTCATGGCCACCGCCTCCGCGTCCCGCACCATCGGCAACTTCCTGACCGATCCGGTGCAGACCTGGACCGGTGCCGGACTGATGGCCGACGCGCAATCGTGGCTTGACCAACCCGCCGACAACCACGGCTGGATTCTGGTCGGCGAGGAGGTCGAAACCTACTCCGCCCAACGCTTCGAAAGCCGCGAGGCAGGCTCCGTGTCGAACCGCCCGAAACTGGTCCTCAACTACCTTGCCGCCCCCGAACCCACCCGCCGGGAAGCCTGGCTGGCGCAGCATTACCCGGATGAACCCACCGGTTTTTACCTGGACCCGGCCGCTGATGAGGATGGCGATGGCATCGCCGCGGAGTTCGAATACGCGCTCGATCTCAACCCCCACGCGGCCAATGACCTTGATTTGCTGACCGTCGAGGTCCTGCCCGGGCAGGAGGGCGGCATGGACCATCTCTTCCACTTCAGCCGTGACGCCGCCGCCAACGATCTCGACCTTCTGCTCGAATTCAGCGCCACGGCCGCGAACGGCACCTGGCAGGTCCTCGCACGCAGCGAGGCGGGGGCGGCGATGTCGGCGGAAAATGGCGCCGAAGTCTTGAGTGACGAATCCCAAAGTGGCAGCCAATACGCCGTCAGCATTCGCCTGCACGCGCCGGATGAAACCCCGTTGCCACGAGGTTTTGGCCGGTTGCGCCTCGAACGCCGGCCTCAGTAACCGCCGGCACCCAATTTCGCCTCGCGGGCGCCGGTCTCACCGGCAGCGGCACGACGCTTGAACTCGTCCAGAATCGCCTTCGTGGCGCTGGCCCCCAGCCGGGTGCAACCGAGTTCGCGAACCAACAGCAGGCCGTCGAGGTCGCGCACCCCGCCGGCCGCCTTGACCTGAACGTGGGCGGGGCTGTGCTCACGCATGAGGCGCAGGTCATGCTCGGTCGCGCCGCGGTAATCGTAACCGCCCGCCGCCTGCTTGACGAAGCCATACCCGGTGGAGGTCTTCACCCAGTCGGCCCCGGCGCGGCCGCAGATCTCGCACAACCGAACCTTCACCGCATCCTCGGGCAGGTAGTCGTTCTCAAAGATGACCTTCAGTTTCGCGCCGTGGCGGTGGGTGGCGTCGGCGACCGCACGAATCTCGTTTTCGACATACGCCCATTCGCCACCGAGCGCCTTGCCAATGTTGATGACCATGTCGATCTCGACGGCACCGTCGCGACAGGCGGTCTCGGTCTCGAAGACCTTGACGGCGGTGGCGCTGTTGCCGGCCGGGAAGCCAATGACACAGCCGACACGAACCGGCGTGCCCCGCAGCAGCTCGGCGGCGCGGGCGACGAAATACGGCTTCACGCAGACGGAAGCGACCGCGTATTCGGCGGCCAGCCGGCAACCGGCCTCGGCCTCGGCCTCGGTGAGCGACGGATGCAAAAGCGAGTGGTCGATCATGCCGGCCAACTCTTCGTAGCTTGGATTCATGGGCGGATTTGGGCGTCGGCAGGGCGGATCACAGACGGCGCAGGCTGCCGATGCGGAACATGCCGTTCATGAGCTGAGTGTTGTCCTGGGCGGCGCGCTCGGCATCGAGGTGGAGCAGGCGCGGAAACTCGCGCAGTTCAATGCGATGGATGCCGTCGACCGGCTGGTCCAGGGCCTTGGCAAGATCCTCGAGGGCGCCGATCTTGACGCCGTTGACGGCAAGCACGACCTGGCCGCTCTGGCGCTCATAGCCCTGGGTCGCCGGGGTCGGCAGCACGGCGCTGAGGAAGACCACGCGCCGACGGCCCTCGGTCTCGAACTCCTCGGGATCGGCCGCAGTGCGCGCCAGACGCAGAAGCGGTCCGCCGAGCTGCTCCCGACCGAAGGAATTGAGGTAGGGCCGGGTCAATTCCTGGAAGAGCAATCCCCCGTGCAGCACGTAGCGCGGCCCTTCGTCGAACTGGTAGGGCAGCACCAGATAGTCCTCGGGAAGCTTGCGGGTGAGTTTTCCCTTGAGCACGGTTTCCTTGCCTTCGCGAAGCACCCGGATTTCGACCTCGTCGCCGACGAAAGCGCGGCCGCGCACGACGTGACTGATGCTGAGCGCGCCATACAGCGCATCCTGATAGTCGCCGCGGGCGTCGATGCTCTCGCCGTTGATGGCAAGCAGGATGTCGCCCTTGCGAACCCCGGCGCGTTCGGCGGAAGCCCCCTTGACGACCTTGCTGATGTACACCCCCGGCTGGTCGGGCTTGAGGCCGAGGTATTCGCGAAACTGCTCGTCGAGCGTGGTCTGGAACTCGACCCCGAGCGAGGGATACCCGTCATAGGGGGGCTTGGCGACATCCTTCAGGAAGTGCTCGATGATCGGTCCGGGAAGCACGGTGGCGACCTGGTTCTTCGAATCGTAGCGCAGCAGGAGGCCGGCGAGCTTGCCACCCTTGACGACCGGTAGCGTGAAGCTGTTCGCCTCGCTGCGGATGATGCCCTGCGCCTCGTAGACCAGGAAGCTGGCGTTGTCGACGACGTAGCCCTCGTTCATCACCTTGCTGATGAGCACCGGCGTGACGATCAACTCGCCGACACGGCCCGTCTGCCAGACATGCAGGGCGTCGCCGATGCGCGCGCTGGTGTCGAGGTCCATCGGCCGCAGACCGGCAAAGAAGGCGGCCTCCTTGCCGTTGGCGGCGGGGGCCAGCAGGGCGAGGTTGGCCTCGTAATCGACCGCCTCGACCCTTGCGGGAATCTTCTGGCCGCTCTCGGGCAGTTCGAGCTCGATGTAGGTCGCATCCGCGACCATCTGGCCGGTCACCAGAACGCGGTTGCCCTCGAGCACGACGCCGAGACCGCGACGGCTGCCGGGCGACTCCTTCTGCCAGGGAATGCGTTGATTGTGCCCCTGGTAGGTGACGTTGGTCTTGAGCAGCGAACCGGTCTGCACACCGGGCTCCGGGGGACGCAGGACCAGGGGCGATTGCGCCGCGGCGGCGACGGCAAGGAGCAGGACGGAAAAGGCGGAGAAAAGCGAAGAGTTCATGGCGGCGGGGCGCGGCGGCTTATTCGAGACCGAGGTAGGCGTCATCGCGGATGCTGTAGGTCTGCATGATGCGCGGGTGCGCGGCTTCGGCGAGGTCTCGGCGCAGCACCAGCGGCCGACCCTTTTCCAGGAGTTTGATGATCACGAAGGGCTTGCCGGCCTCCTCGCGCGAGAGGGCGTCGCGAACATCCTTAAGGCCGCGGATTTTGACGCCGTTGATCTCGTCGACGACGCTGTGCGCATAGGGCGTCAGGTGGGTGTTGACCTCGTCGGCGAGAATGCTCGTGAGGATGACCGGCTCGGGTCGCTCGACGTAGAGTTTTTCCGCCAGGTAGTTGTCGAAGAGATAGCTGGCGGTGGAGTCGGTGATCTGGTGCGCGTCCATCAGGTTCTTGTCCATCGGCTGAAACACCAGCCCCGCGAACACGAGGTAGCGCGGGCGCTGGTTGTATTGCTCGCCGAGCTTGACGTAGGGATCGAAGCGCTTGAGTTCGACATCCGCCTCCTGGCGCTTGCCGTCGCGCAGAAAGGCAAGCCGCAGGACGTCGCCGGCGAACTTGCGCTCAACGACCTCATTCATGTTCACGAGTTCGCCCTCCATGCGGATGAGGCCGTTGTTGAACACCGGGTTGCCGTCGATGGAAAGCAGCACGTCGCCGCGCTTGAGCAGGTCCCCGGCACTGCCGGCCGGCTCAACGTCGGCAACCATGACGCCGGTGTTGTCCTGCAGGCCAAAGGCGCGGCGCTGGGCGAGGTTCTCGATCGGGAAGTCGCTGACCGCGAAATCAACATAGTGATCGTAGCTGCCGTCCTCGACGTCCTTCAGGAAGCGTGACACCACCGGGACGGGGATGATGTAACCGACGTTCTGGGCGACCCGGCCGCTGAAGCCCTGGAAGGCGACCCCGACCACGCGACCGTCCTGCAGCACCGGACCGCCCGAGTTGCCCGGATTGATGGCGGCATCGACCTGGATCGCCAGGTGGGAATCGACCTGCGTGTGGCTGTAGGGCCGGAAATCGATGCGCGAAACCACGCCGCGCGTCACCGAGATGCGGTCGCCGCCAATCGGGTAGCCGATGGCGATGACCTCGGTGTTCAGCTTGGGAATGCCGCCAAGTTCGAGCGGCTTGAGCTTCTCGAAGGGCGCGCCATCCTCGGCCTCAAGAATGGCGAGGTCGCAGTCATGGGCGATGTGAACGATGCGCGCCGGGTGCGGGCGCGGATCGTTCGAGGTGCGGATCACCAGCTTGGTGGCGTTGCTGACGACGTGGGCATTGGTCAGGAAGCGGTTCTTGCCGATCAGGAAGCCGGTGCCCGAGCCGCCCGTCGGCTGACCGGCATTCCAGGGTTCACGATAATCGGGCAACAGGACGGAGGCGTCAATGTTGACCACGCCCTCCCAGTCGCCGGAACTCAGATCAATGGCCTGGCCGGAAGCGGCAGCGGGGGGCAGCACGAGGGCCAGGCAGGCCAGCAGGAAGAAGGGGGATTTCATGGAGTCCGTTGAAGGGGGCGGCAGACAATACGCGGCGGCGCGAAACAAAAACAAGCCTTTCTGCGGGGCGCCCCCAATCAGGCGCGCTCAACCCAGCGGTAGGCGGTCCGGGCGTTGCCCTGAAAGTATTTGTCCGAGGCCTCGGCACCCAGGGCGCCGAAGTAGTCGCGCACCAGGCGGATGACCACCTCATAGGGCGCTCCCCGGTCCGAAACCGGCCAGTTGCTGCCGTAGATGAGGCGATCCTCGCCGAAGCTGTCCCAGAGGGTGTCGAGGATCGGCCGGTAATACTCAACATCGCCCGGGGCATCACCCTTGGCCCCCGGCACCTGCTCGACGAGGGCGGAGACCTTCATGAAGACATTCGGCCGACGCGCGATGGAACGGATGGCCGGCTGCCACTCAGGCCGCAGGGCGCGCGGATCCCCGGACGCGCCGAGGTGGTTGATGATGATGCGCAGGTCCGGCACTTCGGCAGCCAGCCGCTCGGCATGGGCAAGTGCCGTCGCCGGACCATTCAAATCGAGGCTGAGGCCGCGCTCGGCGAGTTGGCGCGCCCCGGCGAGCACACGCTCGCGGTTCTGGTCGATGCGCACCAGGTCGGCCCGCCAGCGCACCCCACGGAACAGCGGGTTGGCACTGAACCGCTTCAGGTTCGCCGCGAAGGCGTCGTCGTTCGGATCGAGATTGCCGACCAGGCCGACAATGCTTTTTTCCTTCGCCGCCAGATCCAGCACCCACTGGTTGTCCTCGACCCACGGGCTGGCCTCGACGACCACCGTCTCACGGATGCCATGCGGAGCAGCCACGGCGAGCCAGTCGGCAGGCAGCACGGTGCGATACAGCGGCGTGTTCTTGCCGGGCCAGGGCACGCCCTGCGGACGCGAGGGATCGTAGAAATGCGTATGGGTGTCGATGACGCGTTGCGCGTCGGCCGCGCGGGCGGCCGGGGCGAGACTGGCGGCGGCGACGGACTGCAGGAAGCGGCGGCGGTTCATGGCGCGCATTAAGACGTGCCGGCCCCGCTCTGACAAGCCGGCATTTCGCGACCGCTCAGGCGTCGGGGGTGAGCACGACCTTGAGCAGGCCTTCCTTGTTGTCGTAGAGCCGCTGGAACCAGCCGGCGCCTTCGGCAAGCGGCGCGACCGCGCTCAGCAGGGGCTCGACGCGGATGCTGCCGTCCTGAATGCGGCGGATCGCCTCGGGATATTCGCCGGCGCAGGAGCAGGAGCCGCGCAGGGTGAGCTGGCGGGTGACCACTTCCTGAAGCGGGAAAGGCGTGTTCGGCTGCAGGTTGCCGACCAAAATGACCTGGCCACCCTTGCGCACGCAGCGGATGGCGAGGTCGAGCGGTGCGGCCGCGCCGACCACTTCAAAGCTGGCATCGGCACCGTCGCCATCGCAGATCTCGCGCAGGCGGGCTGCCAGGCCCTCCTCGCGGGCGTTGAAGGCCTCGGCGGCGCCGAGCTCCTTGGCCAGGGCCAGTCGCTTGTCATCGAGGTCGACGGCAATGACCCGCTCCCAGCCGCGCGCCTTGAGCGCCTGAATGACCAGCAGACCGATCAGGCCCGCGCCAACGACCACAGCCGTGCCACCCTTGGCCTCTTCATCGCAGCCCTCGCCCTCGTGATGCTCATGACTGTCGCAGCCCTCGCAGGACGCGTCGCCACAGGTTGACGCAAAGGCCTCGCCCACCTCGATGCCGTCGGCCAGGTTGACCGCGTGCAGGGCA
>JAUREI010000034.1 GCA_030827515.1 Prosthecobacter sp.
CAAGAAGAAATGATGGATGGCAAAAAGTTTGTCCGGTCGTGCCTTCAGGCGTGGGGTAGGATGAACCGATGAACCTGCACGAAACCCAGGCCGCCCAGGCTTTCCTGGCCCACCATGACTTTGTTCGCGGGGTGGCGTTGAAATACGCGCCCTGGCCGGGACTGGTCGAGGACATCAGCCAGCAGGTCTTTCTCGAGTTCCTCGCCAAGGAATCGCGCTGGGACCTGTCGCAGGACCTGCGCCCACTGCTGGCGACCATGACCCGTCATGTGGCCCTGCGGCAGTGGCGGGAGCGCACGCGCCAGCAGCCGGAGGTGGTGCAGAAGCTGGCCGAGCACATCCGCCAGCTCGCCGAGGAGCGCGACGCGCCGCCGCGCTGGGAGGACGAAGTGCGGGTGCTGCGCGGCTGTCTGGCCAAGCTGCCGGAGAAGAGCCGGGAGTTGGTGGAATTGCATTACTATCGCGACATCCGGACGCCGGAGATTGCCGGGCAGGTGCGCATGAGCGCCGGCACGGTCTGCCGGGCGCTGTCGCGGGTGCGTGAAAAACTGCGCGAGTGCATCCGCCGTGCACTTCAGGGGGAAGGGGGTGTCCATGCCGGAATCTGACGAACTCATCCAACGCTACCTGGAGGGGGAGCTGAACGAGGCCGATGCCCGGCGTCTGCATGAACGCCTGCAGGCCCAGCCTGAACTGGCCGAGACCCTGTTTCTGCAGTTGGAGATGGACGCGCTGTTGAGGTCGAGTGCGCCGCCGTCCGTCTCCTTTGAGAGGCCCACGGCTCGCCCGTCGCGGCGCTATGGATTTCGAGCCGTGGCTGCCGTGGCCGCGCTTGCCGCCTGTGTGGCGCTCGCCGGCGCCTGGATGATCGGTCAGCTGCGGGTGGGCGAGCCCGTTGAGCCGACCACGGCCGCCGTGGCCGTGCTGACGCAGGGGGCGCAGATGGATTGGGCGACCCCCGGCATGGAGGCGGGGGCACCGCTGGTGCCGGGACTGCTGAAACTGCGTGCGGGTATCGCGCAGATCGAATTTTTCACCGGCGCCCGGGTGAGGGTGGAGGGGCCTGCCGAGTTGGAGTTGATTTCCGCCGGCGAGGCCGCTTTGCGCTTCGGCAAGTTGAGCGCCGAGGTGCCACCCCAGGCGGTTGGTTTCACGATCCGCACACCCCAGGGAGAGGTGGTGGATCTCGGCACCGAGTTCGCCCTGCAGGTGGGGAATGGTTCCTCCGAGGTGCATGTGTTCAAGGGCGAGGTCGAGGTTTATCCCGAGGCCGCGGCCATGCGCGCCCTCAGGGAGGGGCAGGCGGTCAGCTTCGGCGCGCGGTCGGGTGAACTCGCCGCCAATCCCTCGGGCTTTGCCGCGCTCGATGAACTGGAGTCCCGCAACGCCGATTCGCTGCGCTCCGCCTTCGCCCGCTGGAAGCAGCGCGGGGACGAGTGGAACACTGATGACGGGCTGCTGGTGCGATTCGATTTTCAGGACGCACCCGCCAGCCGCCGCCTGCGCAACGGCGCGCAGGAATCCGAGGTCGCCGACGGCAGCATCGTCGGTGCCACCTGGACGCAGGGACGCTGGCCGGACAAGCAGGCGCTCGAGTTTCGAAATGTCAGCGATCGCGTGCGCCTGGCCATTCCAGGCGAGATGTCCGCGCTGACCCTGTCGGTCTGGGTGCGCGTGAATGGCCTGGAGCGCGCCTTCAACTCGCTGTTCATGTCGGAGGGCTGGGGGGATCGCCGGGTGCACTGGCAGATCACCCACGAGGGCCGCGTCCGGCTGGGGGTGGCGGGACGCGGGGGTGAGCGGCATGTCGACCATGACACGCCGGTCCTCTTCACGCCTGAACGATTTGGCCGCTGGACTCACCTGGCCGTGGTCTTTGATCCGGAGGCCGGCGAAGTGCGTCATTATGCCGATGGCGAGGTGGTGGCCAGGCTGCCCCTGCACGATGCCACGCCGCTGCGCCCCGGCATTGCCGAACTGGGCAACTGGAATGACCAGCGCCGGCAGGGCGGGGTGGCCATCCGCCACCTGAGTGGTGCCATCGACGAGTTCGCCCTCTGGCGGCGTCCCCTCGCCGACGCGGAGATCCGGGCCCTGGCGCGCTGAAAAGGTTTTGTCGCGGCCGGCAGGCGCGGAGGCCCGCGACCCGGGTGCGGCGAAGTCGGCCGGTCGAGGCAGGACAAAAAATTTTGTCTGGTTTCCGCTTCCCGTGCGGGCATAAAGTCGCCCTCCCTCCGCCACCGGCCGGGGGCGGTCTCCATCCCATCCTGCCATGCGTTTGTTGTTTCTCCCCTTCTTCCTCGCCCTCGTCGCCGCACCGGCCCAGACACCGCCCCCCCCCAAGAATGCCAAGCCCGGCATGGCCAGTGTGCAATTGAAGGGCAAGGACAAAACGGATCCGCGCAACTGGCCGGATGCCAGCAAGGGCAGCCCCATTCCCCATGCGCCCCAGGAGGAACCGCCGGCCGCCACGCGCAGTCGTCCGCAGAACGCCACGGCACCGGTTCCCGGCGAGCGCATCGTGTTTCTCGGCAACGGCCTGGCCGAGCGCGACGTCTATTACTCGCGCCTGGAGACCGAGTTCCATCTGCGCTACCCGAACGAGAAGCTCTACATTCGCAACATGGGCCGGCCCGGCGACACACCCGGCTTTCGCCCGCATCCGGCGCGCCCCTCGCAGTGGGCTTTTCCGGGGGCGGAGGTGTTTCATCCGGAACTGCAGGCGCATTACGGCAAGGGCTTCTTCTCCACGCCCGACCAGTGGCTGCATCATCTCAAGGCCGACACACTCGTTGCCTTCTTCGGTTACAATGAGTCCTTCGACGGACCGGAGCGCGTCGACAACTTCGAGGCTGAACTGACCGCCTTCGTCAAGCACACGCTCGGCAAGGCCTACAACGGTGTGGAGGCTCCCCGCCTGGTGCTGGTTTCGCCGATCGCCTTTGAAAACCTCTCGGCCAAGCGCGACCTGCCCGACGGCGTCCGCGAGAACGCCAACCTCGCCCTCTACAGCGCGGCGATCGAAAGGGTCGCCAAGACACACGGCCTGACCTTTGTCGACCTGTTCACGCCGACGCGGGAAATCTACGCAAAAGGCGGCGCCGATTTCACGATCAACGGCTTCGCCCCGACCGAGGCGGGCTACCAACAGCTCGCCGCCCTGATCGCCAACGGCCTCTACGGGTTTCAGTCGCACCAGTCCAAGGCGGATCCCGCCAAGGTGCATGCCGCGGTGAAGCAGAAGGACTGGTTCTGGAACAACGACTACAATCTGGTCAACGGGGTTCACAGCCACGGCCAGCGCTACAATCCCTACGGCCCGCAGAACTACCCTGACGAGGTTCGCAAGACCCGCGAGATGATGGCCCTGCGCGACCGCCTCATTCACGAGGTGGCTGCCGGTGCGACGTCTGATCTCGCCGTTGATGACGCCGCCACGCACGCCTTGCCCTCGGTGCCGACCAATTTTGATCCCCAGGATTCCAAGGGCAAGATGGGCAGTGTCGAATACAAGAACGTCGACCAGGCCCTGGCCAGCTTCACCATGGCCGACGGCTACAAGGTCGACCTGTTTGCCTCGGAGGCCGAATTTCCGGACCTGAAGAACCCGGTGCAGCTCAGCTTCGACAACAAGGGGCGCCTGTGGGTCGCGGTGATGCCGGCCTATCCGCACTGGAAGCCGGGCGATCCGCCGTCGAACGACAAGCTCATCATCCTTGAGGACACCGATGGCGACGGGCGTGCCGACAAGCAGACCACCTTCGCCGACGGTCTGCACCTGCCGATTGGCTTCGAGATCGCGCCCGAGGGGGTTTATGTGTCCGAGGAGCCGAACCTGGCCCTGCTGATCGATGAGGACGGCGACGACCGTGCCGACCGCAAGGAATTGCTGCTGCACGGCTTTGACACCCACGACACCCACCACGCCATCTCGGCCTACTGCGCCGATGCCTCGGGGGCGATCTACATGGGCGAGGGGCGTTTCCTGCACAGCCAGGTGGAGACCCCGTATGGCCCGCGCCGCTGCAATGATGGCGGTGTCTGGCGCTTCGATCCGAAGTCGTTCCGCCTCGAGCGCTACGCCCAGGTCGATGTCTCCAATCCCTGGGGCATCAGCTTCAACGAATGGGAGCAGTGCCACATCTCCGACGGGTCGCCCGGCGAGAACTGGTGGGGTCTGCCGGTCTCGGCCAAGATGCCCTACGGGATCGAGAATCCCAAGGTTGGCCAGTTCGTGCCCAAGCGCTCGCGACCGACCTCGGGGGCCGAGTTCGTGTCCTCGCGTCATTTTCCGGACGCCCATCAGGGCGCCTTCATGATCTGCAACAGCATCGGCTTTCTCGGCACCAGCATGGGCATGCCGCGCGACAACGGCGCCGGTTATGAGGGTGAGCTGATTGCCGACCTGATTTCCTCAACCGACGGCAATTTCCGGCCCGTGGACATCGAGTTTGCGCCTGATGGTTCGCTGTATCTGGTCGACTGGCACAACGCGCTCATCGGTCACATGCAGCACAACGCGCGCGATCCGAACCGCGACCATGATCATGGCCGCATCTACCGCATCACCTATCCCGCGCGACCGCTGGTGCAGCCGGCCAAGATTGCCGGCGCGACCCTGGCCGAGTTGCTGGAGAACCTGAAACTGCCGGAGTATCGCACCCGCTACCGCACGCGCCGCGAACTGCGCGGCCGACCCACCGACGAAGTCATCCCGGCGGTGAAGGCCTGGGCGGCCGCGCTCGACAAGAGTGATCCGCGATATGAGCACCACCTCTGCGAGGCGCTCTGGGCGACCTGGGCGCAGAACCGGCCCGATGTGGATCTGCTCAAGCTGTGCCTCACCGCGCAGAAGCATGAAACCCGCGCGGCGGCCGCCAGCGTGCTGCGCTTCAACCCGGAAAAGGTTCCGGGCGCGATCGACCTGCTGATGATGGCAGTGCGCGACGCTCACGGTCGCGTTCGTCTGGAGGCGATCATTGCCGCCTCCTGGCTCGACAATGCCGACGGTGCCCGCCTGATTCTGGAGGCGCTCAAACTGCCGCTCGACAAGTGGATGGGACCGGTCACCAAGCAGATTCTTGAAACCACGCTCAAGGACGACATCGAGGCCCTTCAAAAGTCCGGCAAACTCGACCTTGCCGGCAATCCGAACGCCGCCGGCTGGCTGGCCGGCACCTTCAAGATCGAGGATGCCGCGCCGAGTGCCGAGGCGGCGGCCTATGGTCCGACCCGCAAGCTCAGACCGGCCGAGGCCAAGGTGTATGCGCTCGGCAAGGAGGTGTTCACCCGCGACGCCCACTGCGCCACCTGCCACCAGCCGAACGGGCAGGGGATTCCCAACATCTACCCGACCCTCTCGAAGAGTGATTGGATTGATGACGATGAACGCCTCATCAAGATCGCCCTCAAGGGGCTGTGGGGTCCGATCGAGGTGAACGGCCAGCATTTTGATCCCAGCAAGGGCGTCCCCCCGATGATGGGCTTTGCCGGCCTGCTCAACGATGAGGAACTTGCCGCCGTGCTCAGTTACGTGCGCCAGAGCTTTGGCAACGACGGTGCCCTGGTGTCGCCGGAGAAGGTCAAGCAGGTGCGAGCGGCGACCGCCGACCGGGTGAACTTCTACATGACCGAGGAAATTCTGAAGGAACACCCGCTCAAGCCGTAGGAAAGGAAGCGTCGCTGTGCCTTTCTGTCCTTGCGGTCCGCCCCAAGCTTTTCAACATGCCTCCCACCATGAAGCGTCTGCTGCCAGCCCTCCTCTTGTTTGCCGTCCTGCTCACGGTCGTGTTCGCCCAGAGCGAGTCGCGGCTGCGCGTGCTCATTCTGGATGGCCAGAACAACCACAAGTGGGACATCACGACCCCTGTGCTCAAACATGCGCTGGAGAGTTCCGGCGCCTTTGCAGTCGACGTCTCGACCTCGCCTCCGAAGGGGGCGGATGCCGCCGCCTGGGCCGCTTGGAATCCGAAGTTCACCGATTACGCCGCCGTGGTCAGCAATTACAACGGCGAGCCCTGGCCGGAAAAGGTGAAGCTCGCTTTCGACGCCTACGTTCAGGCCGGTGGCGGCTTTGTCGCCGTGCACGCGGCCAACAATTCCTTTCCGGAATGGAAAGCCTACAACCGCATGATCGGCGTCGGCGGCTGGGGGGGGCGCGATGAAACGTCCGGCCCCTGGCTCTATGTCAAGGAAGGCAAGCTCTATCGCGACCTTCGTCCGGGCAAGGGCGGCGCCCATGGCCCGCAGCACGAGTTTGTCGTCGAGGTGCAGAATCCCGATCACCCGGTGACCCACGGCCTGCCCAAGCGATGGCTGCACACCCGCGATGAATTGTACAGCAGTCTGCGCGGTCCGGCGGAAAACGTGGAAATTCTCGCCACGGCGAAGTCCGACCTCACCGGCGAGCAGGAGCCGAACCTCATGGTGCTCAGCCACGGCAAGGGCCGGGTGTTCCACACCACCCTCGGGCATGCCGACTATTCAATGCTCTGCCGCGGCTTTTTCCTGACGCTGCAACGCGGCACCGAGTGGGTGGCGACCGGCGACGTCAAGGCCACTGCGGCGGTGCCGGCGGATTTTCCTAGCGAGTCGGCGACGTCGGTGGTGCCCCTCGAAGGGCATCCGAAGCAGACACCGCCGGAGCCCAAGAAGAAGTGAGGCGGGTCCCCGAAACCGGGGAAGACGGAACGAATCTTGGCCGAAGGTCAGGCCGCGACGCGCGTCTGGCGCGCGCGCTTGCCCGGCAGGGGACGGCGGATTGAAGTCGGCTGCAGCGCATCGCCGAACAGCGGGCGGCGCACGCCGTCGACTTGGGCCAGAACGTTTTGCAGCCAGTTCGCCAGCAGGGGTTCCTCGCTGTGCGTCGCTACCGCATCGGCGAGGTCGAGGTGAAGCATGTGGAGTTCGGCTTCCAAGCTCGCTCCAGCCTCGGGCACATAAAGCTCCGTGGTTTCAAACATGTCCATGACCCGAGCCGCGTAACTGCGGTCCCAGTCGCGGTCCTCGCTGTCGTAGCAGCCGGATAGTAGGTGGGCGACGACGTATTCGGCACCGTCCGCATAGGTTTCGACCGCTTCCAGAACCGGTTCAAAGCTGTCGGGTTCGGCGGTGACCGGCAACACGACGGTCAGGCTGATGTCATGCTGTGCGATCAGACCAGCCCAGTCGCCGGCTTCGAAACGGCGGGCAAAGGGAGAGGCGCAACCGGTGGCAAGGTCGAGAATGACGACGGAGGCCGTGTCAAAAAGCGACAGCAGGCGCTGCGGTTGAAGGTGAGTGAACTCGATGTCCTGATCGGAGGCCGTGTCCTCACCCACGGCCAGGCAGCGGTGAGGCACGTCGTGCAGGTCCAGATAGCGGCTGAGGCATCGGGCGAGCGTGCTTTTGCCGGTCGCCGGGACATCGCTGGGCAGGAGGATCAGCTTGTTCATGGAATTTCGGGAATTCCCCAGAGGATAGGGGGCGTTTTTTAATAAATCAATCCTGAATATCAGGAAAACTAAATAAAAAAGGCCACGACGACGTCTGGAGGGGTGGTGGGCGCCTTGACAGGCGGACCGGGGCCGCGTTTCAGCGACCGCCCTTTTTCTCCTTCGGCTGCTTGCCCCGCACGCTCATGCGGAAGGGCACGCCCGGGGCCGGCCATTCCTTGCGGATGACGCTTTCCAGGAAGCGCAGGTAACTGTCGGTGAGCTTGGCGGCGCGGTTGGCGAACAGCACGAACTGCGGCACCGGCACTTCCTCATTCTCCGGGTGGTTGGTCTGGGTGGCGTAGAGCAGCTTGAAGGCGTGCTGGCTGCGGCCGAGCGGGCCGGGGGTGTTTTCGATCGCCTGATGCAGCAGGCGGTTGAGAATGCCGGTGCTGATGCGAGTCTGGGCGCCGCGGCGCACGGTCTCGATCTGGACGAAGAGCTTGCCGATGTGCTGGCGGTTCTTGGCCGAGATGGCGACCAGCGGGGCGTAGTTGAGGAAGAAGAACTCGCGGCGCATCTTTTCCTCAAGCTCCTCGATGCGGTCCTTCTGCTTGGCCGAGGGATGATAGAGGTCGTACTTGTTCATCACCAGAATGCAGGGCTTTCTCTCCTCGAGAATGAGCTGGGCGACCTTGCGGTCCTGCATCTTGGCGCCGCCGGCGCAATCGATGACCAGCAGGCAGATGTCGGCGCGCTTGATGGCCTGGTAGGAGCGCTGGACGCTGAAGATCTCGACTGCCTCGTCGAGCTTGGCTTGGCGCCGGATGCCGGCGGTGTCGATGAGCTGGTAGGTGCGGCCGTTGAAGACGCACTGGATGTCCAGGCTGTCGCGGGTGGTGCCGGGGACGTCGCTGACGATGGCGCGCTCCTGGCCGAGGATGGCGTTGACCAGCGAGGACTTGCCGGCATTTGGGCGACCGACGATGGCGAGCTTCAGCGGACGGGTGGCGCGCCGCTGCTCGGCTTCCTCCTCGGTCTCCTCGTCCTCGAGTTCAAGGCGGTCACTGATGAGTTCGACGAGTTCCTTGATGCCGAGTCCGTGAACGGCGCTGACCTCGGCGCTGTCGTTGAAGCCGAGCCGGCCAAACTCGCCGGAACCCATGCGACGCTTGTCGGAGTCGGCCTTGTTGAGCACCAGGATGACCGGCTTGTTGACGCGCCGCAGCAGGCGGGAGAGCGATTCATCGACCGGCGTCACGCCTTCATGAATGTCGACCACCAGAAGCAGCAGGTCGGCGACCTCCAGGGCGATGGCGGCCTCGGTCTGCACCTGCTCGGTCAGCACGTCGCTGGTGTTTTCGCCAATGCCGCCCGTGTCCATGATCTGGAAGACCTTCCGGCCGCGCCGGCATTCGGCGGTGATGCGATCCCGCGTCACGCCGGCCAGGTCGTGCACAATGGAAATGTTCATGCCGGCCAGGCGGTTGAACAGGGCGGACTTGCCCACGTTCGGGCGGCCAACGATGGCGACGGTTTTCATAGGCGGGGGCGGTCGGAAACGGCTGGAGCCCGCCGGCGGGGCGGGGGAAACGGCCGAGCCCTTCCGTCCGCTCCCCTGCCGTGCATGTCAACCCGGCCCTTGGGTTCGGGTCGAAAAAGCGGGCAGGAGCGGGGAAGGGCGAAGAGCCGGGAACCGGGGTTAGTCGACGTGGCGCACCTGGCGGACGCCGGCGGCAAGGTTGATGAAGCCGGAGAGGGCGGTGAACAAACCTGCGGCACAGGTTGGCCAGAGCAGGCCGGGGAAGTCGAGCATCAACCAGAGAACGGCGGTAATCTGGGCAAAGGTCGCCACCTTGCCGGTCCAGTGGGGCTGGATGTGGCACTGGCCGGCGAGATGCTGGATGAGGAAGGCCCCGCCGATGCTGGCGAGGTCGCGGAAGATGACCAGGGTGGGGAACCAAAGCGGGAAATGCTGGCGCCAGCCGGTGAAGCTGAGCGTGACGATGGCTGAAAGCAGCAGGAGTTTGTCGGCCAGCGGGTCGAGGATGGCACCCAGGCGGCTGCGCTGGTTGAAACGCCTCGCAATGAAGCCGTCTACGGCGTCGCTTACGGCCGCCAGTGCAAAGACGGCAATGGTCCAGGCACGCAGCGATTCATCGGCTTCCCCCCGTGCCACGCTGTCACCATAGTAGATGGCCAGGCCCACAAAAACGGGGATCATCAAGATGCGGCAGATCGTGATTTGGGTGGCTAAGGTCACGCGCGGAGCCGGCTTACGGCCGTCTGACATCTTACGACCGGCCGTCCGCGAATGCAACGGGGGGCGCCGAATTCTGCTCGACAGTTGGGCACCAGTACGGGTAAAACGGCCTCGTCCGCATGAAAAGAATCCCCTTCACCCGTCGCCAGTTCCTCACGCGTTCCGCTGCCGCCCTCAGCTTTCCGAGCATCATTCCCGCGAGTGTTCTCGGTCAGAACGCCCCCTCCAACCAAATCACCATGGCCGTCTTCGGCTGGGGCATGATGGGGCCGGGCAACACCAACAAGTTCATGGCCGAGGCGGATTGCCGGGTCATCGCCGCCTGCGACATCGACAAGCGCAATCTCGAAAAGGCGCTCAACGCGGTCAACGGCTTCTACAAGAATCAGGACTGCCGGGGCTACCATGACTACCGCGAGGTCATGGCGCGTTCCGACATCGACACGGTGATGCTCGCCCTGCCCGACAACTGGCACGCCCTGACCTCCATCGAGGCGGCGAAAAATGGCAAGGATATCTACGGCGAAAAACCGCTGGCCCGCACCATCGCCGAGCAGCAGGCGATTGTGCGTGCGGTGAAGCGCTTTGGCCGCATCTGGCAGACCGGCTCCTGGCAGCGCAGCGAAGACAACTTCCGCATTGGCGCCGAGGTCGTCCGCAACGGTCTCATCGGCAAGCTCACCCATGTCGAGGTCGGTCTTCCCTCGGGTCATAACGACTTTGCCAAGACCGGCGACAAGCGCAGCGTCACGCCGCCGCCGCCGGAGCTCGACTACGAGATGTGGATTGGTCCCGCGGCGATGCAGGACTACATCGAGTGTCGCGTGCACAAGAACTGGCGCTGGGATTACAACATCGGCGGCGGCCAGCTGCTCGACTGGATCGGCCACCACTGCGACATCGCCCACTGGGGCATGGACATGGACGGCAGCGGCCCGCGCGAGGTCCTGCCCATCCAGGTCGAAATGCCGCCGCGCACCGACATCTGGAACACTGCCACCCGCTACCGCGCCGAGGCGAAGTATGACGGCGACATCGTCATGACGATTGCCGGCGGCCATGACGACATCAAGATGGGCACGCGCTGGATTGGCACCGAGGGCTGGGTGCACGTCAACCGTTCCGGCGCCTACGATTCCTCGAATCCCGCGCTCAAGCAGGTCATCAAGAAACGCGAGGGCGACAAAATTGTGGAGGCCGCCAAGGCGCCAAAGTTCGGCGACGACGTCATCAAGACCCGCCTCTACGAGACGCCAGACCACCACCGCAACTTCCTCGACTGCGTCAAGAGCCGCAAGCCGACCGTCACCCCGGTGGAGACCGCCCACCGCAGCGCCGTGCCCGGCCACCTCGCCCTGATCGCCTTCCTTCTGAACCGGCCGGTGAAATGGGATCCGGTGAGGGAGGAGATTGTCGGTGATGCCGAGGCCTCGAAGCTGCTCGGCCGCGAATACCGCGGTTCGTGGAAGCTGGAGGTATGATGCCGGGAGTCACGCCCCGATCCACACCTCCGTGCCTACCGGCACGCGCTCATACAACTCGATCACATCGGCATTGCGCAAGCGCACGCAGCCGTGGCTGGCTGGGCGACCGACCGCAGCCTCGTCGTTGGTGCCATGGAGGTAGATGTAGCGATCGAAACTGTTGGCGTTGCGTCGTTCCCGGCCGTCGAGGCGGAGGATGCGGGTGAGGACGAGGTCCTCCACCGTATCCATGCCGGGCTGCCAGAGACCGACCGGCTGGCGCGACTTGAAGATGGTGCCTGCCGGGGCGCCATCGCCATGCTTTTCCCTGACCGTGAAGCGACCGACCGGGGTGCGGTAGCTGCCCTCGGTGAAACCCAGGCCGAACTTCGAGGTGCTGCAGGGCCATTGGCGGACGAGATGCGGGCCCTCAAAAAGGGACAGGGTCTGGCTGCCGGCGCAGACTTCGAGGCGGAGCGGTTCGGTGGGCATGCGGATTCAACGGTCGGCCGGGGGCGGTGTTGCGAGACCGTGACGGGCGGCGACGCTGCGCACGGCGTTTTCGATGTGAATCGTGTTGGCGGGCGACTTCTGTTCGTCCTCGCTCCACTGGGTCAGTCCGCGTTCCGCAAAGGCCAGGTCGTCGCAGCGGCCGAGTTCGGTCAACAGATCACGGACAAAGGGCCAGCCGGCCAGTTCGAGATCTCGCAGCACCGGTTCACCGCGGCTGTAGCGGCGTTCGCGCAGCGAGGCGGGCAGGGGAGGCAGTCGCTGCTTGGTGTCGATCCGCAGCAGGAGGGGTTCCCAATACAGGCCGGCGGTTTCATAGGCCATGGTGTCGAGTTGCAGCGGGGTGGCCGGCGGCCAGGCCACCGCCTTGAGCCCGCGGCTGACCGCTCCCGCGCCAAGGCCGGCCTCCGACCAGCGGGCGGTGCCTTCGGTAAACCAGCGGTTCTTGAAGAAGGTCGCGCCGTTCTGGATCAGGTGAAACATTTCGTGAGCCGGCGTCAGGTTCGCGGGCGCTTTCACCGATGTGGCGACGCTGAAACGGAGCGAGCCGGTGCCTTCGGGGTCGCCGGGCTTGCGGTAGCGCTGCACTTCGTCGTAGGCGATGCCATTGGCGCCGAGTTTGTCGCGATGGAGGAGGTGGACATCGAGAAAGACGGCCTCACGGTAGCGCTCACTGGCAAAGGGATCGGGAAAGCCGAGCACGTCGATCCAGAGTTCCTGTGCGGCGAGGGTCTGGATCGCAATGTCCTCGACCTGATCGGACAGGCCGTTGCCGTTGTGGTCGGCGGGATCCACCGCGTGCCGTCCACTGAGGGCGTAGAACACGCGCAAACGGCCGACCTGGTGCACCTGATCGGGGCGCCGTTCCGGTTCGGCCGCGCCCGCGGCGGCAGACAGCACCAGCGCCAGCGCGACGGCTTTCATGGTCAGAGCGGCCGGTCGTAGATCTTCTGAAAGACGGCGTCAGGGCCTTCTGCAATCCGGTTGGCGTCGACGATGGTGATGCCGTCCGCTCCAAAGCGCGCGCTCACCGTGGCGCCCTTGCCCTCCTGAAGATAATGGTAGTTGAGGTCGCGCACGCGAGCGGCAGCATCAACGATGGCGCAGGTGATGCGCGCCTCCTCGGCCGTGGGGTAGAGGTCGGCGACCGCGTCGCGGCTCTCGCCGGCGAACTTGACCCGGGCGATGGCGACGAGACCGACCGTCAGGCTGTCGACCCCGTAGCCGACGTAGGCACTGCTGCCGTCAGCGCGCAGGACATCGCGGGTGAAGTGGTTGTTGCTGGTGCGCGAACCGCCGCCGGCATTCCAGAAGCGGAACCCGCGATACTGCTGGTCGCTCTCCACCTTGCCATCGGCCCCGACGATCTCGTGGCCCTGGTTGACCGGTCCCTCGAAGTCGGCAGGCGTGACCCAGTTGTTGTTGAAGGCAATGCTCATGCCGTTGTCAAAATCGACCCGAACCTGCACGGCGTCGTAGGCGTTGATGCCGTCGCGCAGTAGGCGCTTTTTCTGGCCGACGGCGGTCAGCGAGACCGGCTTGGACTTGTAGTAGGACCAGATCAGGTCGGTCCAGTGCGGTCCGACGTAGCTGAAGGGGTCGCTGCTCTCAACCCATTTGAAGGTGCTGGTGCTGACCTCCAGCGGTTCCTCCAAGTAGGCGGTGCCGTAGAGCGGCGGACCGATCCGCTTCTTTATGTCGTCGCGGATGCGCAGGTGGTCGGGGTCGTAGCGCTTGTGCATGTCGACGGCGACGATGCAGTTTTTGGCGACCGCGGCGGCAATGATTTCATCGGCCTCCTGGATCGACAGGCACATCGGCTTCTCGGTCAGCACATGCACCCCGCGGGCGAGGGCGGCAAGGATGGGCTGGGTGTGCAGGTGGTCGGGCGTGGCCACGGCCAGCACGTCGAGATCCGGGAAGTCGCGCAGGATGTCGTCCCAGGGGGTGTCGCCAAAGTAGGCCCTGGGCTCCTGCCCCGTCCAGTCCCGGAAGGCGGCGGCGGATTTGCGGGCCGAGCTTTCCGAACGGGTGGCAACCGCTACCAGATCAAAGCTCACCGTGGCGAGGTCGCGGCTCAAGCGGTCGAGGCCGACCCGGGCCAGTTGGCCGGCGATGCCGAAGCGTTGGAGATCGGCATAGGCACGCAGGTGGACGTCGCCGCCGAACATGCCGGCGCCGACCAGGGCGATTTTCACGGTGGGTTGCATAGGCAATCGCAAATGGACAGGACGCTATCGTGGTTGGCAAGGCATCAGGCAGGTATCGAAGTGATCAAGACTGGCATTCAGGTGACAGTGGAAATGTCAAGGGAGCTATAATATTTTGATTTTTATCACTTTTAAAGTACCTTGACTGTTGTTATCGAATTTAGTCTCGTTGGACGACGGGGGACTAGGCCTCTCTGTCATTTCTTGATCACGATGCCGTTCTCTCCCCAACGTCACAACCCCTTTCAATCATCTCTGCAGTCTGTCGGAACGTCTTCCCTTGCACTGGACAGTGGGTTCGCGTCGTGGCATGGTAGACATTGAGCGCTATGAATTCCATTCGCCAGACAGAACCCAGGTCGTCCCACATTTTGATCGTTGACGACGAGGTGCAGGTTTTGGCGGTTGCCAAGGCCATTCTCGAAGCCCACGGATTCCAAGCCAGCATTGCCAAGTCGGGGGAGGCGGCCTTGGAAATGCTTCATCAACCGCTCGAGGACGGGCGGTCGCCCATCAACGTGGTGGTGCTCGATCTGACTATGCCCGGTGGATTGTCAGGTTTTGAAGTTCTGGAGAGGGTTCGCAAGCAGAATCAGGACCTGCCCATTGTCGCCTGCAGCGGCTACTTCCAGGACAACGCACGTGAGATGTGCCAGGCCATAGGCTTTTCCGACATCCTTCCCAAGCCCTACACCTTCGACCAGCTTATTGCGGCCGTTCGGCGTTGTATGGCGGGGGAGGGACAGTTTCAATAAACCCTGATGAAGGTTCACGTTTCCCTCCCAGGCCGCTTCATGGCCTTCGGCATTCTTGCCATCGCAGCAGCCGCGGCGGTCACATCGTTTGCCTCGCTTTGGCAGGAACTTCAGGTGTTGCAGGCCGCCCAGCGTGCCTACCTGGGGTCGGTCGTCCAGGCCGCGCAGACGGAACTGCGTCGACTGGATGGCGCCGGACCCGTCCCCGCGAGCATTGCCGAATTGGATTCTGGGGCGGCCAATCGACTGAAGATGAGGCTGCGCACGGTGGACGCCCCGCCTGATATCCAGCAGCTGGGGTTGCGCTTGGAAATTGCCACGCCCAGCGTGGCCCGTGAAGGCGAAACCCTGTCGCAAGTGCCCTACCTGGAAGTGCGTCCGGCGCAGACCCAGGAGTTGATCCCCGACCCGGATGCCAACCAGACCCAGGAAATCATTTTTCGTGTCATGGAGGGATCCTTCCTGGTTGTTGGCGATGACCCGCTGACCATGGGGTCAAACCTCAACATCGCCCAGGGCTGGTTGGCTGCCGGCGCGCCGATGGATGGGCCCGATGGTCATGCCGTGGCAGTGCTCATCGCCCGCCAGCCGCGGGTGCAGTTTCATCACCTGATTTATTTCCCGCGCCTGGTGACGCCGGTGCTCGGGGTTGTGGCGGGCCTGCTGCTTGCCGGCCTCATCTTTTATCTGCTCGGCTGGGGATTCATGCGCAAGATCAACGCGCTCAAGCAGGGGTTCCATGCCCTCGGCGAAGGCAACCTCACGCATCGCCTGCACGTCGTCGGCAGCGACGACCTTGACGATCTGCAGTGTCAGTTCAACGACGCCATCGCCGCCTTCCAGCAGGAGGATGAACGTCGCCGCCTTCTCTTGGAGGAACTGCAGCAGGCACGCTCGCAGGCCGAGGTGGCAACCGTCGCCAAGGGCGATTTTCTCGTTAGCATGAGCCATGAGATCCGCACGCCGATGAATGGCATCATCGGCACCGCTTCCTTGCTCATCGAGGCTGGCCTGACCGACGAACAGGAGGAACTGGTGCGCATGATCCGCTCCTCCGGCGAGTCGCTGCTGCATGTTATCAATGAGATTCTCGACTTATCCAAGATCGAGTCGGCCAAGATGGAGATCGAAAATGAGCCGGTTGAGATGGAGAAGCTGCTCGGCGATGTTGCCGACATTTTTTCCTCGCGCGTGGCCGAGAAGCACATCGAACTAAACACTCACGTAGACCGCTCCCTGCCGCGCTTCTTCTTTGGTGATTTCCAGCGCCTCAAGCAAATCCTCGTCAACCTCGTTGGCAACGCCATCAAGTTCACCGACAAAGGGGGCGAAATCCTCATTTTGGCCCGCTTGGTCAGCCGTCACGGTGAGCAGGGTGAAGTGCCGCACCTTCACTTTTCGGTTCGCGACACGGGCATGGGCATTGCGTCCGACAAGATCCCGACCCTTTTTGAGGCCTTCACTCAGGCTGACACGGACACCAGACGTCGTCACAGTGGTACCGGTCTCGGCCTGGCGATCTGCAAGCGCCTGTGCGAGCTCATGGGTGGTGTCATCAGTGTCTCCAGCCAGGAAGGCCATGGTTCGGACTTCTTCTTCGAGGTTCCGCTGCGCGCCGCTCTTGATGACACCGTGACCGAGGACGAACTGGCCTGGGAGGAGATCCTGCGCGGCAAGCGCATTGTGTATCACAGTCCGCACGCCACCACGCGCTACATCCTGCATCAGAACCTCAACGAATGGAGCGCTGAGCCGGCGCTATCGGCCTGTGCCTCGGCCGAGGAACTCGCCTCCGTACTGGATTCGAACAGCGTTTTTATCTTCGACATCAGCGCCCTGCGCCCCTCCGCCGCCGCCCCCTTCATCTTCGCCGCCGCGCGCAAGCATGCCGGTATTCTGCTGCTGGTGCCGCTGTCACGCTGGAAAATGCGCGCTCGATTTGTACCGCTCGGTCACACCCGCGTCAAGAAACTGGCCAAACCGGTCAAGCATCGCGAGCTTCTGCGCTGCCTTGCCGAACTTCTCAAGACACCGCCGCCCGCACAGTCGATTTCCATGGAAATTCCACGCCTTGACGCGCCGGTTTCTGAGTCCGGACAGGTCCCGGCCACGCTGCCGGGCAAGGTGACCACCCCGCTGCCAGTTTCAGGCAGTGTCTGGCAGCGGCCGCCGGACCTGAACCAGGTGTTCCGCTCCGATGGCACCCAGCCGCCCACGCGCAAGAGCCAACCGGTTGGCCTGCTGCCCTCGGGTCCGGAAAGTTTTGCCGCGCAGAATCCGGCCCGCATCCTGCTGGTCGAGGACCAGCCCCTCAACCAGAAGATTGCCGTCATGCTGCTGCACCGCCTCGGTTACACGAACGTCGATCTCGCCAACGACGGTCGTGAGGCGATCCAGAAGGCCGAGACGGGCAAGTATGACATTATCTTCATGGACCTGCAGATGCCGAACATAGGAGGCATGGAAGCCGCGCGGGTGATTCGTGCGAACAACCAGAGCGGTCGCCTGCCCGTCATCATTGCCATGACCGGTCATGCCTTCACCAGCGTGCGCGACGAGTGCATGAATGCGGGCATGAACGCCTTCCTGACCAAGCCGGTCAGCCTTGACGATTTGCGCAAGATCATCCCGCCCTGCCTGGAGCAGCGTGACAGTCCGAGTTCCCTGCCGAGCTGACTGCCCTCAGCGCTGAACGCGGGCATCGCCGCCCGCCGCCAGCTTGCGCACCTCGTCGAGCGTTGCCATGCTGGTGTCGCCGGGCGTGGTCATCGCCAGCGCGCCGTGGGCGGCACCGTAGTCGACCGCCTTCTGGGGATCCCCCTCGAGCAGCAGGCCGGCGGCAAGGCCGGCCACGAAGCTGTCGCCGGCGCCGATGCGGTCGAGGATGTCGAAGCGCGGGTAGTTGCGGCTGCGGTAGAATTGGCCCTCATGCCAGCACAGCGCGCCCCAGTCGTTGACGGCGGCCGTGTGCACCCGGCGCAGGGTGGCGGCGATGGTGCGCAGGTTCGGGAATTCGGCGGCCAGGGCTTCCATGGCCGGACGCAGCGCGCGATCCTCGGCACCAAAGAGGTCGTTTGCCTCGGCCGGGCCAATCGTAAGGGGCTCGTCGCAAAGCACGCCGATCATGACATCGACATGCGGGGCGAGCCGGCGGTTGAGCGCCTGGGCCGCGGCAAAACCGCCGCGCTCCTGCCAGAGTGAGGCCCGGTAATTGAGGTCGTAGCTGACCGTGGCGCCGTGACGCTTTGCGGCCGCGCAGGCGGCAATGACCAGTTCCGCGGTGGAGTCGGAGAGTCCGGCGAAAATGCCGCCGGTGTGCAGCCAGCGGCAGCCCAGCTTGCCAAAGAGGTGGTCGAAATCGAAGTCGTCCGGTCCGAGTTGCGAGGCGGCGCTGTGGCCGCGGTCGACGCTGCCCTTGGCGCCACGCACGCCAAAGCCGCGCTCGGTGAAGTTGATCGGGTTGCGCACGCGCTTGCCCATGCCGTCGTAGGGAACCCATTTGACGTGCGAGGCATCGACGCCGCCCTGCAGGATCAAATCCTCCAGCAGGCGGCCAATCTCGTTGTCGGCAAAGGCGGTGAGCACGCCGGTGCGCAGCCCGAAGCAGCGGCGGGCGCCGCGCGCGACGTTGTATTCGCCGCCGCCCTCCCAGGCGGTGAACTGGCGCGAAGTGCGCACGCGGCCCTCGCCGGGATCGAGGCGCAGAAGGACTTCGCCGAGGGAGAGCAGGTCGTAGCGGGGCTGGTCGGGCATGGAGCACGCAGCATGACGCGGTGCGACCGAACTTCAAGCGTGGAGAGGCCAGGCTTCAGGATCCCGGCACCAGTTTGGCGAGGTCGGCGGGCAGGGGCGACTCAAAGCTTAGCTCGCGGGTGCTGTCCGGATGCGGGAAACGCAGGGCCGTGGCATGCAGGGCGAGCCGGCGCGTGCCACTCGCTGGCTTGCCGCCGTAGGTCGTGTCGCCGACGATGGGATGACCGGCTGCCGCGAGCTGGACGCGGATCTGGTGGCGGCGACCGGTCTCAATGACCACCTCCAGCAGGCTGCGACCGTAACCGCTGCGCAGGACGCGGTAACGGGTCACCGCCTCGCGCGTGGTGGGGCCGGGCCGGGCCGCGGCATAGACCCGGTGCGGCTGGGTTTCGTCGAGGGCGTTGCGCAGGGTGGCTTCATCGGCAGCGGGTTTGCCTTCGACCACCGCCTGGTAGGTTTTCACCGCCCGGTTCCAGTTTTCCTGCAGGAAGAGCTTGGCCTCCTCGCTCTTTGCCAGCACCAGCAGGCCGGAGGTCTCACGGTCGAGCCGGTGCACAATCCACAGGCGGGCTCGGCCGTCGCGGGTGGTTTCCCGCACGTAGTCGGTGAGGAAGCGGAAGGCGGTGCGCTCGCGCTCGGTGTCGGTGGCGACGGTGAGCAGACCGGACGGCTTGTGGATGACCAGCACACTGGCGTCCTCAAACAGCACGTGCACCCCCGAGGGCAGCGGCGGCGCGGGCGGCGGCGCCTTTTGCGGGCGGATCGCGATGACATCGCCGGCCTGCAATGGGTGGTCGTGGCGGGTGACGACACGGTCATTGACGTGGACGGCGCCGAAGCGCAGCCATTGTTTGATGCGGGTGCGCTTGGTCTCGGGCCAGAAAGCCTGGATTTGCTCGAGAAGCGGGGCGGGGGTGACGACGTTCTTGGGCGACATGCAGGGCGGGAGGAGCGTGGCGCTCAGTCCTCCATGAGCTTGACGGAAAGCCTGCGCATGAACTGGCGGTGACTGTCCTGGCCGGATCGTTCAAAGGCTTCGTCGAGGTTGCGCAGCATGCGCAGCAGGATGGCGTCGGTCGAGGCCGGCTGGCGGATGATCTCCTCGACGGCCGGTGTGGCCGCGGGATGATGGCGGGCGACGTCGGCGGCGAGCATGAAACGGCCGCGATTGAAGCAGTCGACCAGCCAGACGCGCTCGGCATGCACCGTGCGCGCAAGGAAGTGGCCGGGGAAGTTGCAGCCTTCGATGACGAGGTCAAAGCGCTGGCCGAGCAGGCGATACAGGCAGCCGAGGCTGATCGGATTGCCCAAGCCGGTTTCCAGAACCCAGAACAGGTTGCTGTTCTGCGGCGCGTAGTAGTCCTTGTTGTTGCCGCGGAAGCGCACGCCGCCGTCGCGGAAGGCGAACATCCAGTCGGCAAGTTCGCGCGCATCCATGCGCCCCTGATCGCGGAACGCTTCTTCTGCGAGCGCGTCCAGGCGCTTGGCAAGGTCGCCAGGCTGGGTGCGCCAACCGTGCAGGTAGGTGGAAAGCTGGGCGATGCCCTCTTCGAGCTGGGCGGTCGAATCCTCCAGCCAGCGCCAGCGCATCCAAGTCTCCTCAAGGTCGGTTTGGCGCGCCGGCTGCAGGATGCGGTTGAGGTGACGTTCCTCATCGGCGGTGAGCGGCCGGTCGATCAGCCTGAGGTGCTCGGGCAGTTCGCGGCGAATCGGCGCCAGTTCGCGCTGCAGCGCCTCCTGAACCACGGTGGATTCGTCGTCGAGCAGGGTGATCAGGTGCCGGATGTTCGCGAGCGCGGTCATCTGTTGTCTTGTAGCCAAGGACGGGGCGACTGGAAAGCCGAAAATTCAGCGGGCGAGGGCTCGCAGGCGCTCGACCAGCGGCGGATGGCTGTGGTGGAGCGTCACCGCCAGCGGATGCGGCTGGGGATGCACGAGTTGGTCGGTGGCCAGCCGGCGCAGGGCGTCGGACAGCGCGCCGCCTCCCCCCGTGGCCTGCGCGGCGTAGGCGTCGGCCGCGAACTCATGGCGTCGGCTCAGGGCGAGTTGCAGGCAGCCGATGGGCAGGGTGAAGGGGCGAAACACCACGGCGGCAAGCAGCAGGCCCATGCCGGCCGGGGTGCCGGCAACGCCGAAGGCGGCAAAAAAACCGGGGGACTGCAGCGCCCAGCCGAGAAGGGCGAGCTGCAGGCCGAGTTCGGCCAGGCCGAAGGCGAGCTGGCGCGGGACATGGCGGAGTCGCCAATGACCGATCTCATGGGCCAGCACCGCGAGAATCTCCTCCGACGTGTGTTTTTCCAGCAGGGTGTCGTAGAGGGCGATGCGGCGATTCCGGCCGAAGCCGGTGAAGAAGGCATTCGCCTTCGAGGAACGGCGTGAGCCGTCAACCACGCTGAGCTCGCCCACCGGGAATTCCAGCCTGGCCGCCAATGCCAGCAACTCGCGGCGCAGCGGGCCGTCCGCGAGTGGTCGGAACTTCAGGAACAGTGGAAGGATGAGACGAGGCGACAGCCAGCTCAGTAAAAGGCTGAAACCGGCGAGGAAGAACCAGGCAAGCAGGGGTGCCCGCGACTGGGTTTCGAACAGCCAGACCACCGCCGCGGCCACCGGCAGACCGAGCAGTGCGGACAGCAGCAGGCCCTTAAACTGGTCGCCCAGAAAAGTCGCCGGGGTCGTGCGGTTGAAGCCGTGGCGCGCCTCGATGCCGAAGGTGTTCCAAAGTTCGAAGGGCAGGGCCAGCAGGGTCAGCACCAGGCCGGCGATGGCGAGAACGATCACGCCCGTGAGCACGGGGCCGCCACCGAATTCGGCCGCCTGGGTGTCGGCAAACCGCTGCAGCCGGCCGAACCCCCCACTCCACCACACGGCCAGCAGCAGGGCGAGTCCGGCGGAACGTTCGAGCAGGCCGAGCCGGTGTTTCTCCGGCAGGTACTCGCGCAGGCGATCACGGGTTTCCGTCGTGTAAACGCCCTCCAGTTTCGGCGGCAGCGGTCGACCCAGGCGCGCGCCGTCGAGCAGCGCCACCAGCAGGTCGAGATGGAAAAGGCCGAGCACGCCGGCGAGTGCGGCGAGGAACCAGGGGTTGGCGAGAGACATCCGCAGAGGTTCGCGCGGGCGGACTGCGACCGCAAGCGATGCGGTTTAAACCGGTCCGGGAAGGCGTTTTTTCTCGAAAGGACGACGCATGCTCCGGTATAACTGAGTAAACCCGATATTTCATGTCCAAGAACCTCAGCGCCCTGTCCTTCCGCAAGGGCATCGAAAAGAACGTCTTTGAACGCATGGTCGAGGCCGCCGAGGCGACCGGCACCGCGGAATGCAACGATGTTGTCCACCAGCTCGGCCAGGAGCATCTGTTCGGCGATGCAGTGACGCTTGGGGCGGTGTCGTTCTACGATTTCCTCAAGAAGGAGAACGCCGGCAAAAAGGTGTTCGTCTGCAACGGTTCGGCCTGCCTCTGCGCGGGCACCCAGAAGTCGCTCCAGCAGAGCCTGCAGGGCCATTTCCCGGCCGGGGAGATCGGCCACATCTGCTGCCTCGGCCGCTGCCACGAGGGCGGGGCCTTCCAGTTCGGCGGCAAGAACTACTCCGGCCAGTCCGAGGCCGCCCTCGGTGAGCTCTTTCGCACCGGGGAGGGGGATGCCAGTGATCGGTATGAGGTCGTATCGGCCCTGCAGCCGGCTCAGCTGACGGCGGAATTTCCCGGCATCGAGGCCTATTACGCACCCTTCAAAACGCTGATTGCCGGCGGCGACCGCGATGCGCTCGGTGCCGAACTCAAGGCCAGCGGCCTGCGCGGGCGCGGTGGCGCGGGTTTCCCGCTCGCCATCAAGTGGGCCGGCTGCCGGTCTGCCGTCGGGCAGGACAAGTATGTCGTCTGCAATGCCGACGAGGGGGATCCCGGCGCCTACATCGACAAGTATCTCATGGAGCAGCGTCCCCACAGCGTGCTGCTCGGCATGATGGTCGCCGGCTGGTATGCCGGTGCCTCGAACGGCATCCTTTACATCCGCGCCGAGTACCCGGATTCGCTGACGGTCATCAACCAGGCGATCACGGACCTGCAGGCCGCGGGGCTGCTGGGCGACAACATCCTGGGGTCCGGATTCAGCTTCCGCCTCAAGAGCATCAAGGGGGCCGGCGCCTACATCTGCGGCGAGGAGACCGCCCTGCTCGCCAGCATCGAGGGGCAGAGGCCCGAAGTGCGCACGCGGCCTCCGTTTCCGGTGCAGGAGGGCCTGTTCCGCAAGCCGACGATCGTCAACAATGTCGAGACCTTCGCCAACCTGCACGCCATCCTCACCCTCGGCGGCAAGGGCTACGCGGCCATCGGCACGCCGCAGTCGAGCGGTCCAAAGTTGCTCTCGCTCGACAGCCACTTCGCCAAACCCGGCATCTATGAGGTCGCCATGGGCACCCCGCTGAGCGAGGTGTTCGCCCTCGCCGGTGGCTTCAAGACGGCGGTCAAGGCCGTGCAGATCGGAGGCCCGCTCGGTGGCATCGTGCCGCTCGCCCAGGTGGAGCGTCTGACGGTGGATTTTGAAAGCTTCAAGCAGGCCGGCTTCCTGCTCGGTCACGCCGGCGTCGTCAGCATTCCGGAAGCGCTGCCGATGATCGAATACATCGAGCACCTGTTCCAGTTCACCGCCGACGAGAGCTGCGGCAAGTGCTTCCCCTGCCGACTCGGCAGCACGCGCGGCCGCGAGTTGGTCGCCAAGGCCCGCGCCGGGGAAGGATACAAGATCGACCGCGGTCTCATCGGCGACCTGCTGGAAACGATGGAGCAGACTTCCCTATGCGCCCTCGGTGGCGGCGTGCCGCTGCCGATCAAGAACGCTCTCGAACATTTTGCCGACGAACTGAGCCCTTACTTCCAAGACTGACACCGCCATGGTCCAGGATCTCTCCACCCTCACCGCCTTCCTCGACGGCGAAGCCGTTCGCTTTCAGGAGGGCGACACTCTGCTCAACGTCATCGACCGCCGGCACGGCCGCGGCCATGTGCCGACCCTCTGCGACGCACCCCAGCTCGAGCCCTACGGCGCTTGTCGCGTCTGCTCGGTCGAGGTCGCCCTGCAGCCCGACGGCCCCCGTCGTGTGGTCGCCTCCTGCCACACGCCGATCGCCCCCGGCATGCACATCTTCACCGAGTCGCCGAAGGTGCGCCGCCTGCGCAAAAACATCGTCGAGCTCGTGCTCACCGACCACCCGCTGGACTGCCTGACCTGCGAGGTCAGCGGCAACTGCGAGTTGCAGACCGTGGCCGCCAAGGTCGGCATCCGCCAGGTGCGCTACCCGGCCGGCGCCAACCACCTCGACCGTCCCAAGGATCGCTCGCACCCCTACATGACGAGCGAGCTGTCGAAGTGCATCAACTGCTCGCGCTGCGTGCGCGCCTGCGACGAGGTGCAGGGCCAGCATGTGCTGTCGATGCACGGCCGCGGCTTCAACGCCCGCATCATCAAGGGACTCGATCAGTCCTTCATGGACTCCACCTGCGTCTCCTGCGGCGCCTGCTCGCAGGCCTGCCCGACCTCGGCGATCAGCGACGTCTTCTTCTCCAAGTCGATCGAAGCGACGAAAAAGACCCGCACGGTCTGCACCTACTGCGGGGTGGGCTGCAACCTCAACGTCGCCACCAAGGGTGGCGAGGTGCTGAGTATCCAGGCGCCGGCGGATTCGCTGGTGAACCACTCGCACACCTGCCTGAAGGGTCGCTACGCCTTCAAGTTCGCCAGTCATCCCGACCGCCTGCGCGCGCCGCTGATCCGCCGCGGCGGCCAGCTCGAGCCCGCCACCTGGGACGAGGCCTATGACCACATCGTCACCCACCTGCGCCGCATCCAGGCGGAGCACGGCGGCGACGCCATCGCCGGCATCTCCTCGGCCCGCTGCACGAATGAGGAGAACTACCTCATGCAGAAGCTGATTCGCGCGGGCTTCGGCACCAACAACATCGACGCCTGCGCCCGCGTCTGCCACAGCCCGACCGCCTGGGGCATGCAGAAGGCCTTTGGCACCGGCGCGGCCACCAACAGTGTCGCCGACCTCCAGCACACCGACTGCATCCTCGTCATTGGCGCCAACCCGACCGAGGGGCACCCGGTCACTGGCTCAAAGATCAAACAGCGCGCCATGAAGGGCGTGCCGCTCATCCTGATCGACCCGCGTGCCATTGAGCTCGCGCCCTACGCCACCCATCACCTGCAGCTGCGCCCGGGCACGAACGTTGCCCTGCTCGACATGTTTGCCTATTACCTCTGGGAGGCCGGCCTGGTCGATCAGGACTTCATTCGCAACCGCTGCGAGAACTGGGAGGAGTTTGAAGCCGGCCTCAAAGGGTTGGATCTCGATGAACTCGAGCGCATCCACGGTGTCCCGCGGGCGCAGGTGCGCGCCGCCGCTGTCGAATACGGCAAGGCCGAAAGCGCCATGGCCTTTCACGGTCTGGGTGTCACCGAGCACAGCCATGGTTCGAAGACGGTGATGACCATTGCCGACATCGCCATGATGACCGGCAACATCGGCCGGCCGGGCGTCGGTGTAAACCCGCTGCGCGGGCAGAACAATGTCCAGGGCGCCGCCGACATGGGCTGCCAGCCGCATCAGGGTGCCGGTTACCTGCCGGTCAACGACCCCGAGGTGCATCGCCGCTACGAGGAGTTTTACGGGGTTCACCTGAGCGACCAGATCGGCTACAAGATCCCGCAGATGTATGAGGCCGCCCTCGCCGGCAAGCTGAAGGCCATGTGGATCATGGGCGAGGACGTCGTCCAGACCGACCCCAACACCGAGCACGTCAAGGCCGCGCTCAACGCCCTGGAGTTCGTGATTGTCCAGGAACTCTTCCTCAATCCGACCTGTGACTATGCCGACGTGGTTCTGCCGGCCTCGTCCTTCCTGGAGAAAAGTGGCACCTTCACCAATGGCGAGCGCCGCGTTCAGCGCGTCAATGCCACCATCCCGCCGGTGGCCGGCACCAAGCCCGACGGTGTCATCCTCTGCGAGATCATGCAGCGTCTTGGCATGGCCCAGGATGATTACACACCCGATGGCGTGCTCGCCGAGATCGCCCGCATCGTGCCGTTCTTCAAGGGCGCCACCTGGGAAGGACTGACCGATCAGGGCACGCAGTGGCCGATCCAGGACGGCTGCACCGGCACCGAAATCCTGCACACGACCGAGTTCAAGCGCGGCCGCGGCAAGTTCCATTTCTTCCGTTTCCAGGAATCGAAGGAAATCGAGAAACACGGCGGCGAGTTCCCCTTCATTCTCACCACCGGCCGAATCCTCGAGCACTACAACTGCGGCACGATGACGCGCCGCACCGGCAACGCCCGCATCGTCACCGAGGACCTGCTCGCCCTGCACCCCGAGGATGCCCAACGCAAGGGCATCGTCGACGGCGACAGGGTTCGCGTCTTCTCGGCCCGCGGCGAGGTACGCCTCAAGGCGCGCGTCAGCGACGAGGTAAAGCCCGGCATTCTCTACACGACCTTCCACTTCCCGGAAAACCTGGTCAATGTCGTCACCAGCAGTGAGTGCGATGCCGACACGATGTGCCCGGAATACAAGGTCGTTGCGGTCGATATCGAAAAAGTCGCGACCGAGTCCTCCGGCAAGCTCAAGGCGAAGAAGGCGGGGGTGGCTTGAGCCGGGGGGCTCTTTACCGAGCCCCATAATCTGAAATGTGAGATCCCCAGCCGTTCTCAGCGCGGCTTGCCTGCGGCTGAAGTTTCCTCCGGCTCGCGGGTCATCAGCAGGAAGTCAAACAGTTCACCGACGTGGTCCTGATCCAGCCGGATGTCGAAAGGCGCGATCCGCACGCCGGCGGGCAGGGCGGACCGGTCCTTGACGGTCAGTTTCACCGGGTAGGTCTGGCGACTCTTCGCCGCGACGCTGCCTTCCAGCACGCGGGGTTCGGCCTCCAGGCCGGGTGGCAGCCTGAGTTCGATGCGATGCTGTTGTGACCGCTCCCGGAAGTTGCGCACGGTGACCTGCACGGTCTGGCTGTCGTTGCGGGTGAGGTCGACCCGGTAGGGGTAAGCGCTGACCCAGTAGGGGTCATAGCCGTATTCATAGTTCGGGCCGGGCAGCAGGTCTTTGTATCGGTCGATCGCCCGCAGGGCCCAGGCATGATAGCGGTCGATGAAGGCTTTCGGCTCGGTCATGAGCACGCCGTGGGCACCGACGATGATGTCGGGCTGGAGCTTCTGCAGGTAGTTCGCGGCCACCAGATAGCCTTCCTCCAGGATGGCGCTGTTGCGTGCGTTCACGCACTCATGGCCGTTCTGAGCGGGGTCGGAGGGGTCGCCGAACAGGTTGTCACCGGTGAACACGACCTTGTGACCGTCGAGCATCATCCAGAGTGCATTGCCGAACTCGGTCTGGCCGGGCATCCAGTCGACGTGAAGCTGGTAGCCCTCCCATTCAATCACCTCGCCCGCTTTCAGGATGCGGTCGATCTTGGCCTGCTCAAAACCGGCGTTGTAGGCACCGATCATGGCCGGGTAATCGTAGTAGCGCGGATTTTCGCATTTGTCGGCAATCGTGTCCATCGTCCAGAACTTCACGCCATGGTCCTGCAGGGCGGGGAAGAGGGTGAAGTGGTCGCCATGCGCGTGAGAGATCCAGCAGGCGTCGATCTGCTTCAGGCCGAGGTGCTGGCGCATGTCACCGAGGATCCGCTCCAGAACCAGTTTGGGAAAGAGGCCGCAGTCGAGCAGCAGGGCATGACCGCTGTCGGCGATGAGAATGGCAAAATTCTTGCCCGCCATTTCGGGGCCGAACATGTAGAGGTGCGGCGTGACCTGAACGATGTAGCGCGCCGGAGTGGGTCGGGTGGCCGGGTGCGGTCCCCGCTTGGACAGCTTTTCCACCGGATAACCGCGGAGGTAGTCGGGACGGAAATGGATCAGCTTCTGCCGGTAGGTGGTGAGTTGTTCGGTGGCTTGCCGGATGACCGGTCCGCGGGCGGGAAAGGCCAATCGGGGTTGCAGATCGATCAGCTTGCCGACGGATGCCGTCAGGGCATCGAGGCCCTTGCCGAAGCCGTAGTCCCATTCCGTGTCGAACCAGTTCGTCATCCTGGCGCCGTCGTGCATGACGCCGCCGACAAAGACAAGGTCGTCCAGCACGTAGCTCAGGCCGCCCGGCGAGTGACCGGGAGTGCCCAGGCAATGCAGGCGCCGGCCACGCCATTCGACAAAGTCGCCATCACTGAGCCAGCGGTCCACCGGCACGGGTTGGGCCGGCGGGCGGACGTAGCTCGAGCCGTGCACGCTGAACCTGTCGCCGAGCCGCGGATGCCATTGGCGGAAGGCGGTGGGATGCTCAAACAACTCCTGTTCCTCCTTGGGGGCCGCCACCTGTGTCAGGGAGCGGTCGAAGCGGTGCAGCCCCTGCAGCAACTCGCGATGGTGGCCGGTGAGCAGGATCTGCTCGACCCGTTGCACGCCGATGGAGGTCAACTCCTCCAACACGCCCGCCTCCCCGGGATCGATGAGCAGGGCCGCGTCGCCTTCCTTGAGCACGTAGGTGTTGCAGGTGCCGCGGCTGACGAAGACGCCCGGGTGAACTTCTTCCAGGGCCGCCAGGGCGAGCCAGGGCAGGAGGGTGAAGGCAAGGAGCAGGCGCTTCATGGCGGTGCAGAATAAACCGGTTCGCCCTGAACGTGTCTTGCAGGGAGCGGTGTGGGGATTTCGATGAACGGCATCCATCTGGATCAGTGCCGGTTCACCAAGGCTAGGATATTCCATCAGTGACTCTGGATCTTCCCAACGTGAACCATCATTTGCTTGGGTTCATCGACATGCATCTCGTGTGCTGAATCATGTGCTTGGCTCTGGAACACGAATTTCGCTATCTGCTGAACAGGACCCGAAGAAAATGGATTTTGATGAGACCTTGGGGCGAAGGCTGTCCGTCGTGAGCAGGCTTCGCCATGCTTGCGCCGCCTTCGGCTGAAGCTGAATCCACGTTGCTTCAATCCTCGATTCCGAGCACTTCACGAACGCGTTCGGCGGTCCAGCCTTCGGCGCGGAGGTGGCGGAGGGAGCGGGTGTTGTCGCGCTTGGCGAGGCGGCGGCCCTGGTCGTCGGTGATGAGGCGGTGGTGACGCCAGCGGGGGACGGGCAGATCGAGCAGGGCGATGAGCAGGCGGTGCAGATGGGTGGCGGGCAGGAGGTCGAGGCCGCGGGTGACGAGGTCGATGCCCTGCAGGGCGTCATCGACGACGACGGCGAGGTGGTAGCTGGCGGGGGCGTCTTTGCGGGCGAGGACGACGTCGCCAAAGATCTCGGGGGTGGCCTCGTGGCGGCCGTGGTCGAGGTCTTCCCAGATCAGCGGGCCGGGGGCGGCGGCGCGGGCGCGCTCGAGATCGAGTCGGAGGGCGAAGGGTTGGCCTTCGTCCAGGCGGCGCTGGCATTCGGCGGGGCTGAGGCGACGGCAGGTGCCGGGGTAGAGGGCGCCATCGGGGCCGTGCGGGGCACTGGCGGCGCGGGCGATCTCTTCCTGGATCTCGCGGCGGGTGCAGAAGCAGGGGTAGAGGAGGTCGCTGGCGGCGAGGCGGTCAAGGGCGGCCTGGTAGTCGGCAAAGTGCTCGGACTGGCGGCGCACGGGGGTTTCCCAGCGGAGGCCAAGCCAGGCGAGGTCGTCGAAGAGGGCGGTTTCGTACTCGGGTCGGGCCCGGGTGCCGTCGATGTCCTCCAGCCGGACGAGGAAGCGGCCATCGCTGCGCCGGGCTTCGCGCCAGGCGAAGAGGGCGGCATAGGCATGGCCGAGGTGCAGCCAGCCGGTGGGACTCGGGGCGAAGCGGGTGGCCATGGCGGACAGGGGGCCGCGCCCCGGAGGATCAGGGCAGGCGCGGGAACTTGGAGAAGTCCGGCTTGCGCTTCTCGACGAAGGCGTTTTTGCCCTCCTGGGCTTCCTCGCTCATGTAGTAGAGCAGCGTGGCGTTGCCGGCCAGGTCAAGCAGGCCCATCTGACCGTCACAATCCGCGTTGAGCGAGGCCTTGAGGCAGCGCAGGGCGAGGGGGCTGTGCTGGAGCATCTCGCGGCACCACTTGAGGGTTTCGGTCTCGAGCTGGTCGAGTGGGACTACGGCATTGACCAGGCCCATGTCGAGCGCCTGCTGGGCGTCATACTGGCGGCAGAGGTACCAGATCTCGCGGGCTTTTTTCTGGCCGACGATGCGGGCGAGGTAGCTGGA
>JAUREI010000202.1 GCA_030827515.1 Prosthecobacter sp.
CGCCAGCCAGATCGTCATGTGGGTGCCGATCGTCGGCATGTTTGGCGGTCTGCTGGATTACAAGCTGGCCATCACGATCATGGCGGTTGCCATGGGGGTGCTGATGCTCTTCCAGTTGGTCACCCTGCCGGTTGAGTTCGATGCCACGGCTCGTGCCAAGAAGATCCTCGCAGGCACGGGAGCGGTTGCGCCCGGAACCGAGTTCCAGGCGATGAGCAAGGTGCTCGACGCCGCCGCCCTCACCTACGTGGCCGCCTTTGTCAGCAGTCTGGCTTATTTCCTCTACTACGTGCTGCGGATGTCCGCGGCCAGTCGCGAGGACTGAGCCGTGGACAGCCCTTGACCGGCGAGGTTTCCCCGCGGGCAAAACCTGTCCCGGTACCGAGTCGGCCCCCCCGTGGCGTTAAGCCGCCGTTTGTGCATGAGAGATTTGCGGTTTAATGGGTCTTATGATACGCCCCTGCCTGTTTCTGCTCTGCCTCGGTGGCCTTTGGCCGCTTGCCGCCCAGCAGTCGGTCGTGGACGGCAAAAGCCAGTTGGCGGAAGCCCAAAAGCGGCTCAAAAAGACCGGTTCAGGCACCTACGAGCTTGATGGCATCCGGATCAACGCGGTCACCCGAGAAGTGAGCCTGCCGGCGCGCGTCGAACTTCGGCAGGCCCCCATTGAATACCTGCTGGTGCATGAGAGTGGCAAAACACATGAGACGGTGCTGACCACGGCGGTCACTCCAACGGCGGTTCAGGTGGCCCTGCTGCTCGCCCATTACGAAGCGGCAACCGAAGGTTTGCTTGCGAAGGTGCCCGAGGCGGAGCGGCCGAAAATCTGGATGGAGGAACCTCCTGCATCACCCGGCGGCAACCGGGTGAGAATTGACGTCGAATGGCAGGAGAAGGGCCAGGTGAAGAGGGCGCCGCTGGCCGACTGGGTGCAAAATGCCGACACGCGCAAGGTCCCGCCGGATTTGGACCACTGGATTTTCAACGGCTCCTACATCGACGAGCGCGGCTTCATCGCCCAGCATGAGGGCAGCATTGTCGCTGTCTGGCTCGACCGCGGTGCCATTTTCAATTCGCCCGCCGAAGGCAACTGGGACGACCGGCTTTGGATCTCCCTGCCGAACAACATTCCAACGGAGGGGACTGAGGTGACGGTGGTCATCCGTCCGGCCACGCCGAACAAGCCGGCGGGGCAATCCCCGGCCGGCAAAGCCAACCCCTGAAATGACCCATCACCGGAGTTTCTCCCCAACCTCGCCTGTCTCATGAAAACGCAACTGCTCCTCGCCGTCACCCTGGCTTTACCCCAGTGGGGACAAGCCCAGGCCGCCACCCAGCCGGCTCGCCATGAATCCCTCAAGCAGGAAATCCGGCTCGCCTACAATCGTGGCCTCGCCTTTCTGCGTTCCCATCAGGACAAGGGAACCGGCCAGTGGGGCGATGCCGAACCGGTTGCCTTCACTGGCCTGGCCACCGCCAGTTTCCTGCTGCATCCCGAACGACGCCCCGGTGATCCGGCCCCTGCCGAGGCGGAACAGGGGATCGCCTTCCTGCTCAAGCACGTTCAGCCCGACGGCGGCATTTACGTCAAGGCGCGCGCCAACTACAACACCTCGCTCGCCCTGATGGCTTTGCTGCTGCATCCGAAGTTGGAGAACGAGCAGGTCATGCTAGCCGCACGGCGCTTCATCATCGGCCAGCAAAATGATTTCGACGAACCGGGGAAGACCGACAACCCCTTTGACGGGGGGGTTGGTTATGGCACTCCCAAGCCTGGCATTCCGGCCCATGCCGACCTCTCCAACACGCATTTTGCCCTGGAGGCGCTGTATTACGCCGAGTCGCTCCTGGCTGACAAGGGTGATGCAGGCAAGAACGAGCCTCAGTTGAACTTCACCGCGGCCATCCAGTTCATTCAGAACTGCCAGAACCGTCCGGAATCGAACAAGGCCGGCTGGGTCAGCAAGGATTCCAAGGATCGTGGTGGCTTCATCTACAGCCCTGGGGAGACCCGCGGAGGTGAGACCAAGACCCCTGACGGGCGAACCGCCCTGCGCAGTTATGGCAGCATCAGCTATGCCGGACTGCTCAGCTTCGTCTACGCGGGTCTGGACAAGGCGGATCCAAGGGTGCAGGCCGTGCTCGAGTGGCTGAGCGAGAATTATTCGCTGGAGGAAAATCCCGGACTCGGCGCGGAAGGGCTTTACTATTACTATCACACCATGGCCAAAGGGCTGGCGATTGCCGGCGTGGACTTTCTCAAGACCAAGGACGGACGTGTCATCGACTGGCGCGCCGATCTGGCGGCTAAGCTGCTCAACCTCCAGCAGGAGGATGGCTCCTGGTCCAACTCCGCCGGGCGCTGGATGGAGAGCGACCGCGTGCTGACCACGAGTTACATGCTGCTCGCTTTGGCACGAATTCACGGCAGTCTTTGAGAGGCTTGCAAGCAGGCCGCCTTTGGGCGAACAAGGGCGCCCCATGCTGCAGATCTCCCAGCTCCAACTGCCGGTTGACCACACGGACGCGCACCTGCGCGCAGTGGTCTGTGCGCGTCTGGGTGTCGGTGACGCCGCCCTGCGCCATCTCAGTGTTCGACAACGGGCCATTGATGCCCGTCGCGGTCATGTGGCATTCAGTTACACCCTGTGGGTCGACATCGACGACGAATCCGGGCGGTTGCGGCAGCTTGGTCCCGGTTGTCCGGTGGGGCAGGCGCCCGACGAGACCTATCTCGAGCTCGCCGGCCTTCCGCCTGCTCGCCATGACACGACTCAGCGCCCCGTCATTGTTGGGACCGGACCCTGTGGCCTTTTCTGCGGCCTGCTGCTCGCCCGGGCTGGAATGAAGCCGGTGCTGCTCGAAAGAGGCAAAAGCGCCGGGGATCGAGCCCGTGATGTCACCGGCTTCTGGCGCCGGGGCTGGGCCTTTGATCCTGAATCGAATGTGCAGTTTGGGGAGGGCGGTGCAGGCACCTTCTCTGACGGCAAGCTCTACACCCAGATTCGCGACCGCGAGCACCGCATTCCCTGGCTGCTCCGGGAGATGGTCGCAGCCGGCGCCCCGGAGGACATCCTGGTCAAGGCGCGTCCGCACATCGGCACCGACCGTCTGATCCGGGTGGTGCGGCACGTGCGCGAGGAAATCCTCTCGCTCGGTGGGGAGGTGCGCTTCGGAGCGCGCGTCAGCGATCTTGTGGTGGAAAAGGGCTCGGCTAGGGCCGTGGTGCTTGCAGACGGATCGGTCCTTGAGGGGGCGCCGGTGATCTTCGCCGTTGGTCACAGCAGTCGTGACACCTTTGCCATGCTGCAGCGCCATGGGCTGCCCATGGAGCCCAAGCCCTTTTCCGTGGGGGTTCGCATCGAGCATCCCCAGGCGCACATTGACCGCATGCTGTACGGGCGGTGGGCCGGTGACAGGCGGTTGGGGTCGGCGCCCTATAAATTCGTTGCCCACACGGGCACAGGGCGCAGTGCCTACAGCTTCTGCATGTGCCCGGGCGGTCTGGTCGTGGCCGCAACCTCTGAGGCGAACATGGTGGTCACCAATGGCATGAGCAGTTATGCACGCGCCGAGGCCAATGCCAACTGCGGCTTCATGGTCGAGGTGGGGCCGGACGACTATGGTGCCACGGATCCCCTGGCTGGCGTCGAATTCCAGCGGGGCATCGAGCGTGCCGCGTTCCGCCTTGGCGGGGGGGATTACCGTGCCCCAGCCCAGTTGCTTGGCGATTTTCTCGCCGGGCGTGCCTCCGTCGGCGGCGGCCAGGTTCAGCCCTCGTATGAACCCGGCGTGGTTTGGTCGGATCTTCGCGAATGCCTGCCGCCGGCCGTCATTGAAACGCTGCGTCAGGCGGTGCCGCTCATCGCTCGCAAACTTCCCGGTTTCCTGCTGGAGGATGCCGTCCTCACCGCGGCTGAAACGCGCAGTTCGGCCCCGGTGCGGATTCCACGCGATTCCACCACTCTGGTCTGCACGGGGCTCGAAAACTTTTATCCGGCCGGGGAGGGGGCCGGCTACGCCGGTGGCATCATTTCCGCCGCCGCGGATGGCATGCGCGTCGCTGAAGCCGTTTTGCGTGCCCGTGCCTGAAAGCTGTTTCCTTGACTCAGGGCCCAGTGACAGGCACACATGCGCATGCGCCTCCCCTGTTTCCTGACGTTGCTGGTCCTGCTGGCGCAAGCCCAGGCCGCCGAAGTCATGCTGCACCGCTGGTCCGGCAGCCTGAATGTTCCGGATCCGGTGGCCTGTGCCACGGACGAGGCGGGTCGGATCTATGTTGCTGCCACCACCCGGCGCAAGGCGGCCGATCTCGACATCCGCGAACATCCCCAATGGATTCCTGATGACGTTGGCCTGACCAGTGTTGAGGAAAAGCGAGCCTTCCTCCAACGTGAACTCGCACCCGGAAAGCTGCGCCTGCCGCGCGGCAGCCTCAAGGATCACAACCAGGACGGCAGCATCGACTGGCGCGACCTGACAGTGCACAGTGAGCGCATCTATCAACTGCGTGACAGCGATGGTGACGGCACGGCCGACAAGATGACCGTTTTCGCCGAGGGTTTTAACACCGAAGTCACCGGCATCGCCGCCGGCATCCTCTGCCACCAAGGCTGGGTTTATGCAACAATCGCTCCGGATCTCTGGCGCTTCAAGGACACCGACGATGACGGGGTGGCGGACCTGCGCGAGGTCGTCGCTCATGGATTTGGCATGCACATTGCCTATGCCGGCCATGACATGCACGGTCCGCGGCTCGGCCCCGACGGCCGCATTTACTGGAGCATTGGCGACAAGGGGGTCAACGTCACCAGCAAGGAGGGCAAGACCTGGTTTGTGCCGCACGAGGGGGCCGTGCTGAGGGTTGAACCGGACGGCAGCGGCTTTGAGGTTTTCGCGCGTGGACTGCGCAATGTTCAGGAAGTTGCGTTCGACGATTCTGGCAACCTGTTCGGCGTCGACAACGACGCCGACATGCCGGGGGAGCGCGAGCGACTGGTTTACATCGTTCAGGACAGCGATTCCGGCTGGCGTTGCGGTCACCAGTACATGAAGGCCGGTAGCCGTTGGATGCGCGAGGAGATGTGGAAGCCCCAGGAACCCTGGCGCGGGGGACCTTCCCGCCAGCCGCTCTTCATCACCCCGCCGCTCGCCAACTATGGCGACGGTCCCGCCGGGTTCGTTCATGATCCGGGCACGGCGCTGGGCCGGAATTTGCGGGGGCATTTCCTCCTCAATCAGTTTCCCTCGGGACGCATGGATGCCTTCACCCTTGAGCCTGAGGGGGCTGCCTTCAAGATGGTGAATTTGCGATCGGTTCACAGCGGACTAATGGGCATCGGCATGGCTTGGGGCATCGAGGGTGCGCTTTATCTGGCGGACTGGGATGGCGGTTATCCGCTTGATGCCAAGGGTGCGATCTGGTCGGTGGACGTCGATACGTCGGACCGGGATCTGGCGGAGCGTCAGGAGACTCTCAACCTGCTGGCTGCCGGGTTTGGCTCGCGTTCGGATGAGGACCTCCAGAACCTGCTTGCTCATCCCGATCAGCGGGTTCGTGTGGGCAGCCAGCTTGAGCTCGCTAAACGCGAACTCTGGCAGCCGCTGCTGGCCGTTGCCCGTGATCCCACCCGGCCGCTGCTGGCCCGTGTTCACGCGGTCTGGGGAAGCGGCATCGGTCTGCGCCGAGGCAAACTTGCCGAAACGGAAGTGCACGACCTGCTGGCTGCCGAACAGGAGCCCG